>NZ_JBEXFP010000010.1:0-158445 GCF_040606825.1 Micromonospora sp. NPDC005367
GCCCGGGACCGGCGCGAGGCCCGGGACCGGCGCGAGGCCCGGGACCGGCGCGAGGCCCGGGACCGGCGCGAGGCCCGGGGCCGGCGCGAGGCGGGGCAAGGCCGGCGCCGGACCGACCGAGGCGGGGCAAGGCCGGACTCGGCACCCCTGGCCGCCTGGCGCTTGGGCACGGCCATCGGCACCGACCTGGACGGTGCGACGCGCGCGATGGCCGAGAGGCTCGGCGGGATCAAGCTCGGCACCTGACCTCGGGCAAAGCGTTTCGGACGATGATCCACTCGGGTTCCTTGAAGTCGGGGTGTCCGGCGTATTCGGACACCCCGATTTCAGTGAAGGCGAGTGGATCATCGTCCCGCACACGCCCGTGCGCCCACCGAACCAGGTCACACTAAACAAATCGGGCGGCCACGGTGGGCTGGCCGAACGGACCGCGCGGCTACGGCGGGCAGACCGGACGGACCGGTAGCCGGGCAGGGACCCGCCCGAGGCTGGGTCGAGGCCGAGGCTGGGTCGAGGCCGAGGCTGGGTCGAGGCCGAGGCTGGGTCGAGGCCGACGCGAGGCCGAAGCCGGCGGCCGGGACCGGGGCCGGAAAGGGCCGAGGCCGAGACCCGGGGCCGGAAAGGGCCGGGACCGGGACCGGAAAGGGCCGGGACCGGGACCGGAAAGGGCCGGGACCGGGACCGCTACCGCTACCGGGGCTGCGGCAGAGCGGGGGCTGAGCATCGCCGGGGCAAGGCCAGGCACGGCACCCCCTGGCCGCCTGGCGCTTGGGCACCTGACCTCGGGCAAGGCGCTTCGGACGATGATCCACTCGGGTTCCTTGAAGTCGGGGCGTCCGGCGTATTCGGACACCCCGACTTCATTGAAGGCGAGTGGATCAGCGCCCCGCACAGGCCGCAACTGGGCCGGCCGGAGCGCAAGGCCGCCAGGGGCCCCGCCGGGCGGCGCAAGGGGGCCGCCAGGGGGCGCCAAGGGGGCCGCCCCGGGGGGCAAGGGGACGAAGGCCGGAAACGCCGAGACGCCCCGGGGCGTCAGTGGCCCCGAGGCGTCTCGGAAGGTGAAGCGACGACCTGTCAGGCGCCGCCGCCGGGTGCGCCGTGGCACCGCTTGTACTTGCGGCCGGAACCGCACGGGCAGGGCGCGTTGCGGGACGGTCCGTTGCCGGCATCGACCTGCCCGGGTGCCGGGCGGCGGGCGGAGCCGGCGGCGACGGCCGGTCCGCTCATCCCGCTGGCCGGGCGCTGCGGTGCGGTGGGAGCGGTCGTGCCCGGTGCGGCCGGGGCGGCCGTGGCCCGCTGGCCGACGCCGAGAGCCGGCGCCTGCTGGTCGGCCTGCTCGACGACGACTCCGCCAGCACCCGCCTCACCGTCGACGGTGGGCGAGGAGTACTGGAAGCCCTGCTGCTGCGGCGTCCTGTTTAGTCCCTTCGCCCGCAGCTCGACCGGCTTCTCCAGCAGCTGGACCTCTTCCGCCTCCGGCTCCGGCTCGGCGACCTGGACCTCCAGGTTGTAGAGGAAGCCGACCGTCTCCTCCTTGATGCCGTCCATCATGGTGGCGAACATGTCGAAGCCCTCGCGCTGGTACTCGACGACCGGGTCGCGCTGGGCGTACGCACGGAGGCTGATGCCCTCCTGGAGGTAGTCCATCTCGTAGAGGTGCTCGCGCCACTTCCGGTCGATCACCTGGAGCAGGACCATCCGCTCGAGCTGCCGTACGGCCTCCTCGCCGAGCTGCTCCTCGCGCCGGTCGTACGCGGCGTTCGCGTCGTCCTTGAGGCGGCCGACCAGGAAGTCGGCGTCCATGCCGGCGCGGGAACCGCCGGCCTCCTCCTCCAGCTCCTCGACGGTCATACCGACCGGGTAGAGCTGCTTGAGGCTGGCCCAGAGCTGGTCGAGGTCCCAGTCCTCGCCGTACCCATCCGAGGTGGCACCCCGCACGTACGCCTCGACGACGTCGTCGATCATGTTGCGGACCTGCTCCGAGAGGTCCTCACCGTTGAGCACCCGCAGGCGCTCGGCATAGATCACCTGGCGCTGCTTGTTGAGCACCTCGTCGTACTTCAGGACGTTCTTACGAATCTCGGCGTTCTGGCCCTCGATCTGGGCCTGCGCGGTCTTGATCTGGCGGGTGACCATCTTCGACTCGATGGGCACGTCCTCCGGGATGTTGAAGCGCTCCATCACCGCCTCGACCGCGCCCGCCCGGAATCGCCGCATCAGCTCGTCCTGGAGGGAGAGGTAGAAGCGGGACTCGCCCGGGTCGCCCTGCCGGCCGGCACGACCACGCAGCTGGTTGTCGATCCGGCGGGACTCGTGCCGCTCGGTGCCCAGGACGTACAGGCCACCGGCCGCGGCGACCTCCTCCGCCTCGGTGTCGCAGGCCTGCTTCCAGGTGGGCAGGACCTCCTCCATCGCCTTGGCGTACTCCTCCTCGTTCTCCACCGGGTCGAGGCCGCGCTGGCGCAGCTCGTTGGCGGCGAGGAACTCGGCGTTACCACCGAGCAGGATGTCGGTACCCCGGCCGGCCATGTTGGTGGCCACCGTGACCGCGCCCTTGCGCCCGGCCTGGGCGACGATCTCCGCCTCCCGCGCGTGGTACTTGGCGTTCAACACGGCGTGCGGGATGCCGCGGCGACGCAGCAGCTGGGAGATGATCTCGGAGTTCTCCACCGAGACGGTGCCGACCAGCACCGGCTGCCCCTGCTCGTGCCGCTCGGCGATGTCCTCCACCACGGCGTTGAACTTGGCCTTCTCGGTCTTGTAGATGACGTCGGGCCGGTCCTGCCGGACCATAGGACGGTGGGTCGGGATGGTGACCACGCCGACCTTGTAGACCTTGTTGAACTCGCTCGCCTCCGTCTGGGCGGTACCGGTCATCCCGGACAGCTTCTCGTAGAGGCGGAAGTAGTTCTGGAGGGTGATGGTGGCCAGGGTCTGGTTCTCCTGCTTGATCTCCACCCCCTCCTTGGCCTCGATGGCCTGGTGCATGCCCTCGTTGTAGCGGCGGCCGTGCAGGATGCGACCGGTGAACTCGTCGACGATCAGGACCTCGCCCTCGTTGACGATGTAGTCCTTGTCGCGCTTGTAGAGCTCCTTGGCCTTGATTGCGTTGTTCAGGTAGCCCACCAGCGGGGTGTTCACCGACTCGTAGAGGTTGTCGATGCCCAGCCGGTCCTCGACCTTGGCCACACCCCGCTCGGTGACGGCGACGGTCCGCTTGGCGTAGTCGACCTCGTAGTCGCCCTCGCCGTCCGTGCCGGGCTGGAGCCGGGCGACGACTCCGGCGAATTCGCTGTACCAGCGGGCGGAGTGCTCGGCGGGACCGGAGATGATCAGCGGCGTCCGGGCCTCGTCGATCAGGATGGAGTCCACCTCGTCGACCACCGCGAAGTTGTGGCCGCGCTGGACCAGCTCATCCCTCGACCAGGCCATGTTGTCGCGCAGGTAGTCGAAGCCGAACTCGTTGTTGGTGCCGTAGGTGATGTCGCACTCGTAGGCGGCCCGGTGCTCGGAGGCCGGCTGGTTGGGCAGCACCACGCCGACGGTGAGCCCGAGGAAGTCGTGCACCCGGCCCATCCAGGCGGCGTCGCGCTGGGCCAGGTAGTCGTTGACCGTGACCACGTGCACGCCCTTGCCGGAGAGCGCGTTGAGGTAGACCGCCATGACCGAGGTGAGGGTCTTGCCCTCACCGGTCTTCATCTCGGCGATGTTGCCGAAGTGCAGCGCCGCACCGCCCATCACCTGGACGTCGTACGGCCGCTGGCCGAGCACCCGCGCCGCCGCCTCCCGCGCCACGGCGAACGCCTCCGGCAGCAGGTCGTCGAGGGTCTCGCCGTCGGCGAGCCGCTCACGGAACTGCAGGGTCATGCCGCGCAGTTCGTCGTCGGTGAGGTTGACGTAGTCGTCCTCGATCGAGTTGACGGCGGCGGCGATGGCCTTGAGGCGGCGCACCATGCGGCCTTCGCCCGCGTTAAGGACCTTTTCCAGAATCGACACGGATCAACGCTCCCCTAGACAGTCTCGAACCATCGTAGGCGCTACATCGGGCCGATGGTCACTGGTGGCGGTGGCTCGGTTCATCGGAAACCGACATACCTCGCGCCCAGCGCCGGATGCCGTGGATATCCGGTTACGCCGTGG
Organism: Micromonospora sp. NPDC005367; assembly: GCF_040606825.1. Classification (NCBI taxonomy): domain Bacteria; kingdom Bacillati; phylum Actinomycetota; class Actinomycetes; order Micromonosporales; family Micromonosporaceae; genus Micromonospora; species Micromonospora sp. NPDC005367. The sequence continues at coordinate 4,141 of NZ_JBEXFP010000010.1, forward strand.
GCGAACGATCCGGCACCATGCTCGGGTGGAGCCCACGGAGATCAGAGAAGACGGCCTGCTCTTGCGCCCGTGGCGGGCGGACGACGCGGAAGACGTGTTCCGTGCCTGCCAGGACCCGGACATTCAGCGCTGGACCACCGTGCCCAGCCCATACCTGACCGAACACGCCCACGGGTTCGTCACCGACTTCACCGCCGACGCCTGGCGGGAGGGCTCCGGCGCTCCGTTCGCGGTCTGCGACGCCGCCACCGGGGAACTGCTCGGCTCCTGCGGGCTCGTCGCGCTCGACACCCGCGCCGGCACCGGCGAGATCGGTTACTGGGCGGCGCCCTGGGCACGCGGCCTGGGCGTGACCACCCGGGCCGCCCGGGCCGTCGCCCGATGGGCGTTCGACACGCTGAAACTTCGCCGGCTGACCTGGCGGGCCGAGGTCGGCAACCATGCGTCGCGGCTGGTCGCGCTCCGGGCCGGATTCCGGATCGACGGGCGGCTCCGGCTCGCCGACCCGACCGCCGGCGGCCGGGCGGAAAGTTGGATCGGCTCGCTGCTGCCCGGGGAGGTGCCCGCGCCGAGCGCGCCTGGCCCCGCCGGTCCCGGCACCCTGGAGGCCCGCCGGGCCGCCGTCTTCGGCCGGCCGCAGCCTGTTCTCTTCACCATCGCCGGCGCCACGGAGCTACGGCTGCGTCCGCAGGAGGAGCGTGACCTCGACGCGGTCGTGCAGACCTGCCGCGACCGGGAGACCATCCGCTGGACCACCGTGCCGGACCCGTACGAGCGGTCGGACGCCGAGTCGTACCTCGCCTTCGCCCGCGACACCTGGGCCAGCGGCACCAGCGCGTGCTACGCCATCGCCGGCCCGGACGACAGCTTCGCCGGCACGGTCGACCTGCGGATCTCCCCCACCGACCCGCTGCTCGCCGACGTCGGCTACCTGGCCGCGCCGGCCGTCCGGGGCCGGGGGTTCGTGCCGGCCGCGCTCACCGCGCTCTGCACCTGGGGCTTCACCACGCTCGGGCTGGCCCGGATCGAGTGGCGGGCCAACGTCGGCAACACCGCCTCCCGCCGCGCCGCCGAGAAGGCCGGCTTCACCGTCGAGGGCACCGCCCGCGGTGGGCTCACCCACCGCGGCGAGCGGGTGGACGTCTGGACGGGCGCCCTGCTCCCGGGTGACCTCGCATGACGCCGGAGGTGATCGAGGCGTACGGGGTGCGCCTGCGGCCGTCCCGGCTCACCGACGTGGCGGACACGGCCGCCGCCTGCGCCGACCCGCTCATCCAGCGGTTCCTGCCCGGCCTGCCGAACCCGTACACCGAGGAGAACGCGCGGTGGTGGATCACCGAGGGCGCGCCGACGGCCTGGGCGACCGGCGGTGCGACGTACGCGATCGCCGACCCCACCACCGACCGGCTGCTCGGCACGGCCGGTCTCAGCCACCCGGTGGCGGAGCGCCGGCAGGCGGAGATCGGCTACTGGGTCGCGCCGTGGGCGCGCGGCCGGGGCGTCGCCACGGCCGCCACCCGCGCGCTGGCCGAGGCGGCCTTCGCCGCCGGCACCGTCCGGCTCGAACTGCTCACCCAGGAGGAGAACACGGCCAGCCAGCGGGTGGCGCTGGCCGCCGGGTTCTGGCACGAGGGCGTACGCCGGTCGGCCGGCCAGGGGCGGAACGATCGGCACGACCTGGTTGTCTGGGTACGCCTCGCCGACGACCCACCCGGGCCGACCCCGCGACAACTGCCCGATCTGCCGGACGGCACGCTGACCGACGGCGTGGTGACCCTGCGCCCGCTCGGCCCGGACGACGTCGACGTGATGTACCGGCTGCACACGCGGGCGGAGGTGGTGGCGAACCAGGCTCCGCCGGTACCGCCGGACCTCGCCACGATCGAGCGGCGCTGCCGGCTGGCGGCGAGCCAGTGGCTCACCGGCGAGCTGGCGAGGATGCTGATCCTGGACTCGGCGACGGGTGCCCCGGCCGGCAGCTGCGGGCTCTCCGTGAGCGACCCGGACGCCGGTGAGGGCGAGGTCGGCTACGCGTTGCTGCCGCGGTGGCGTGGTCGTGGGTACGCCACCCGTGCGCTGCGTCTGCTCGCCGGCTGGGCCTTCGGACCGGCCGGCCTCGCCCGGCTCACCGCCGGCACGATGCCCGACAACATCGCGTCGCATCGTGTCCTGGAGAACGTCGGCTTCCGCCGGGAGGGCCTCCTCCGGGGACGGCTTCCCGGCCTGGCCGGTACCCGGATCGACGATCTGGTCTTCGGCCTGCTGCCCAATGGGATCCGCTGACGGATCAGGGGGCCGTGGCGTCCACGGCCCCCTGATCGGTGTACGGCTCAGACGGCCAGCGAGATGATGCCGTAGTCGTACGCCCGGCGGCGGTAGACGACGCTGGGCCGACCGGACTCCTTGTCGAGGAACAGGTAGAAGTCATGGCCGACCAGTTCCATCTGGAACAGGGCGTCGTCGACGGTCATCGGCTCGGCCGGGTGCACCTTCTCCCGCGCGATGTGCCAGGGCTGGTCGTCGTGCTCCTCCTCGGTCTCGATTCGTTCCGCGACCGCGGTGGCGGCCCGGCCGTTGTCGCTCAACGCGCCGAGCGGGTCCGCCCCCAGGTCGGTGACCGGCAGGTCGGCGGTGGCCGCTGCGACGGAGAGGGGTGCGTGCCGGCCCCGGTGCACGCGACGCCGGTCGGCCGCCCGGCGCAGCCGGGTCTCGAGCTTGGCGATGGCCGCGTCCAGCGCCGAGTAGAAGTCGTTGGTGCAGGCCTCGGCGCGGATCACCGGGCCACGGGAGATGCAGGTGATCTCCACCCGCTGGCAATGGTCGGACTGGCGCGGATTGCGCTCGTGGAACAGTTCCACGTCGACTCGAATGAGTTTGTGATCGTAGCGTTCGATCTTGGCGAGTTTCTCGGCTACGTGCACTCGGTAATGGTCCGGAACTTCGACGTTTCGGCCCTTGACCACGATGTCCACGTGACCTCCCTGGCTCGGACGAATTTCGATAAGCGTCCGGTCGCTCGCCCCTAGGGATGAGGCCCCGCTCGGCGTCGACCGGTCGGTACGGCTACGCCTCCTTCCACCGCCGGGGGCGGTTGGGAAGACCTCCTACCCCCGACACGTTGACGCTAACTCCTGTTCTCTGGGCAGTCACCCCTGGTTGCGAAGAGCACCATGATTTCTCGCAGGTCCTACACCATCGGGTGAAACCGGAACACGAAGAGTTATCGCCGCTGTCGTTTTTCGGTGGCGGCGAGCACCGCGGCGACGGCGGGTGGCGACCCGATCGCGGTCAGTCTCCGGCTCACCGCGGCGAGGGTGACCCCCGTGGTCACGATGTCGTCGAGCACCACCACTGTCGCGTCCACCCGGCCGCCCCCGCCGCCCCGCCCGCCCGGACGGGACCGGAACGCGGCTTCGGCAGCGGCCGCCCGACCGGCGCTGTCCAGCGTCACCGAGTCGGGTCGGGGCAGCGCACGCAGCGGGCGGATCACCCGCACCGACCAGCCGGCCCGGCGCAGCCGGTCCGCGCAGTGCCGGGCGAGACGGTCCAGGTGGTCGCCGTATCGGGCGCGGGCCGCCGCCGCGGTGTCCGGAACCGGCACCAGCGTCACCGGGCGCACCGGTCCCACGGCCGCCGCGACCACCTCGGCGAGCAGTGCGCCGAGCGGCCGCGCCAGGCCGTGCCGGCCGTGCTCCTTGTACGCGAGCAGCGCCTCCCGCAGCGGGCCGGCGTACGGGCCGAGGGCGAAGCAGGGCGGCAGACCGGCTGGGGCGGGAGTCGGCCGCACCGACCGGGGGCGCAGCGCCCCGAGTGTCGACACGCACTCCGGGCAGACCCCGTGGCGCAGCCCTGGGCGGCGTTCCCGGCAGCCGGCGCAGTCGGCGGGCAGGACGAGGTCGCTGAGGTCCGCCCAGAGCCCGCCGAGGCCGCGCACGGCTCAGAACAGGAAGAAGGGAGCGGACGGATTGCCTGGGCGTACGCCGGCCGGCGGCGGCGAGACGCCGTGCAAGTGGCTCGGAAGGATCCGCTCGGCAGGTTTGGTCCGGTACGCGGACCCGCTCGCCTCGTACATGTAGGTCAAGGGCATCTGGACCGTGGGGTTGGCGGGGTACGCCGACAGGGTGGTCACCTTGGCCCGGGTGTCGGCCGCGAGCTCGGTCTGCAGTGAGCCGTCGACGCTGACCTCGTGGATCGCCGGGCGCGCGGCCGCCCCGGCCACGATCAGCTCGTTCTCGTCGACCCAGTCGACAGCCGAGATGCCGGTCAGCGAGGTGATCACCCGGCGGGACGGCCCGAGGGTCACTCCGCCCCCGTCGAGCAGCTTGACCGCCGCGACGTAGAGCGTGCCGTCGGCGATCAGCGCGACCCGCTGACCGTCCAGCGACACGGCGACCGCGGTCACCACGCCCGGGGGCAGGTTGAGCGCGATCTGGGTCATCGCAGCGTTTCCGTCGAACCAGTAGAGCTTGCCGTCTGCCACCACCAGCCCCTGCGGATGGCTGGGGTCGCTCGAGCGCAGCCATACCGGCCGGCCGATCACCTTGTAGGAGTTCGCGGCCTTGCCGAAGGTCGTCACCGGCGCGCGCCCGGTGCCGACGGTCAGCCGCTGCTTCTCCCCGGACGCGGTCACCACGAGCGCGGCGAGGATCTGCTCGCCGGAGCGGGCCAGCCCGGCGGACACCACGTTCCGGTTCGCCGCCTCGTCCAGCGGCACCTCGATGGGCTCACCGACAACGCTGAGCGAATGGATCGCCCCCTCGTACACGCAGTACCCCTGCGGCCCCTCCCGCAGCGGGTACAACTCCCGCAGCGAACGCCGCGCGGCCAGGTTCTCGACCTTCACCGGGTTGTTGCGGATCTTGAGCTCCAGCTCGCCGTCGAAGTCGTGCAACGACCAGGCGAGCTGGGTGATGAGCTGATCGATCTGTGTCCGGTCGTCACCGGGCATGTCCAGGTTGACCTCCCAGCGGCCGTGGCCACCGGTGGCGTTGTTGATCAGTTCGGTGCGGTCGGGGAGGCCCACCACGGCCGTGCGCAGCCAGTCCGACGGACCGTCGACCAGCCACTTGACCACCTCGTTGAGGCGCCGCTCCGTGGGCACCGTGTCCGGGAGGTAGCGCAGGTCGGGCACCAGCTGGGTGCGGTCCGAGCTCCAGAAGTAGATCGTCCGGCTGTCGTAGTAGTCCTGCAGGACGGTCTCGCTGACCAGCAGCACGTTCGGCGGCTCGATCACGTAGAGCCCGGCGCCGTCGTCGGTCGCGCCGGAGGGAGACGCATTACGTAGCCCGAACTCGTAGTGCGTCTCGCTGGACACGGGCGGGGCGAGCGTCCCGTCGGTCCGCAGGACGCCGACCTGCTGCACCCCGATGCTCACCTTGAAGCGGTCGTCGACACCGAACGTGACTCTCGGCGTATCGGTGAGCCGCACGACGGTGAGCTCGACCTCGCTGCCCCGCTTCTCCTGGAGCCGGCTGCGGTACTGCGGATCGATGAACTGCTTGACCCGGTAGTAGGCGCGGTCGGGCTCACCCGCCGCGGCTACGAGGAAGTTCTTGACGAACTCCTCCGGTATGATCGTCGTCGTCCGGGTCGGCGGTTCGCTCCCGGCGTTGACCGCGCCCGACTCCGCCGCCGGCTCCTTCCGCCGGTCGATCTGCACCTCGGTGCGCTCCGGGATGCCGCATCCGGTGAACCCGACGAGCGCCAGGGCCCCGCAGAGCGCCCCGACCATGAGACGTCCTCTCACGTACGCACCTCCGCCCGCGTAGCCTCCGTGTCGTCCGCCGGTCCGATCGTCAGCGCGCCGCCGGCGCCCGGGCCGATCGCCAGCGGAGCGGCGTCGCCCGGGCCACCGAAGGGCAGCCGGGCATCCTCGGGCACCAGGCGCAGCGGCGAGGTGGTCAGCCGGTCCCCGGCCCGCGCCGGCAGCGTGAGCCGGAACTGGGCGCCCTGGCCCGGCGCGCCCCACGCCTCCAGCCAGCCGCCGTGCAGCCGCGCGTCCTCCACGCTGATCGACAGGCCGAGTCCGGTGCCGCCGGTCTGCCGCGCCCGCGACGGATCCGCGCGCCAGAACCGGTTGAAGACCAGCTTCTCCTCGCCCGGCTTCAGCCCCACCCCGTGGTCACGCACGGTGACGGCCACCGCGGTCTCGTCCATGCCCAGACGGATCAGCACCGGCTGGCCCTCGCCGTGCTCGACCGCGTTTCCGACCAGGTTGCGCAGCACCCGCTCGACCCGGCGCGGATCCACCTCGGCGATCACCTCGTCCTCCGGCAGGTCCAACTCGATCGGTACGCCGACCCGCTCGGCCAGGCCGGTCAGCCGCTCCACCACCCGGTGCACGATCGGCACCAGATCGGTCGGCTCGGCGTCGAGCATGGCGAAGCCGGCGTCGAACCGGCTGATCTCCAGCAGGTCGGTGAGGAGCTCCTCGAACCGATCCAGCTCGGCCTGGAGCAGCTCGGCGCTGCGGGCCACCGCCGGGTCGAACTCGTCGCGCTCGGCGAAGATCAGGTCAGCGGCCATCCGGACCGTGGTGAGCGGCGTACGCAGCTCGTGCGAGACGTCGGAGGTGAACCGGCGCTGCAGGCGGGACATCTCCTCCAGCCGCAGGATCTGCCGTTGCAGGTTGGTGGCCATCTGGTTGAACGACGCGGCGAGCAGCGCCAGGTCGTCCTCGCCGTTGACCACCATCCGCTGGTCGAGCAGCCCCGCGGAGAGCCGCTGGGCGGTGCGGGCCGCCACCCGTACCGGGTTCACCACCAGCCGGGTGACCAGGGCCGCGAGCAGCCCGAGCAGCACCACCAGCGCTGCACCGGTCCCGACCACGGTGGCCCGGGCCTCGGCCGCCGTGGCGTCCTGCCGGGTCAGCGGCACGAGGTAGTAGAGCTCGATCTGGCCGAACTTGGTCGGCACCGGCGAGCCGTACGCCAGGTACTTGGTGTCCTGGGCGCCGGTGAGCCGGCCCGTGCCGATCTGGCTGGCCACGTTGCCGTCGGCGACCGCGGTCCGCAACTCCGGGCTGATCAGGGGGCCGACGTCGATCGCCGGGGCCGCCCGGGTCTGGATGACCCCGGGATGATCCTCCGCGGTGATCGCCACGACCACGCCGCTGGTCTGCTGGGGGTCGCCGCCGGCCAGGTAGTTGACCGTGCCCTCGATGGTCTGCTGGAGCTGGGCCTCCTGCGGCTGGCGGTAGAGGAGGACCTGTTTGGCCGTGTAGTCCGCGCCGCCCTCCAGCCGCAGCCGTACGTCGGTCTTGGCGTTCTCCAGCAGGATCCCGGTGATCTTGTCGGCGATCAGGTACGCGAAACCGCCCACCAGCAGGCTGGACGCCACCAGCGTGATGGTGACCACCCGGAACTGGAGGGACCGGCGCCACGTCCGGTGCACCCCGGCCACCAGCCGTGCGGTCCGCCCGGCGAGCGCACGCCACAGCTCACGACCGGCGCCGCGTCGGCGGGTCGTCGCTGTCTCCGGGGGCGGGAGCACGGGGGAGGCCACAGTGCGCCCCAGGCTATCCGGTGCCCGCCTTGTAGCCCACACCACGCACGGTGAGGATGATTTCCGGTCGCTCCGGATCTGGCTCGATCTTGGCGCGCAGGCGCTGCACGTGCACGTTCACCAGCCGCGTGTCGGCGGCGTGCCGGTAGCCCCAGACCTGTTCCAGCAGCACCTCGCGGGTGAAGACCTGCCGCGGCTTGCGGGCGAGGGCGACCAGCAGGTCGAACTCCAGCGGCGTCAGCTTCACCTCCTCGCCGTTGCGGCTGACCGTGTGGGCCGGCACGTCGATGCTGATCTGGTTGCCGGGCGGGCCGATGGTCAGCAGCTCCGGCGCGACGTCCTCGCCCCGGCGCAGCCGGGCCCGCATCCGGGCCACCAACTCCTTGGGCTTGAACGGCTTGACCACGTAGTCGTCAGCGCCCGACTCCAGCCCGAGCACCACGTCGACCGTGTCGCTCTTGGCGGTCAGCATGACGATCGGCACGCCGGACTCCGTCCGGATCGCACGCGCCACGTCGATGCCGCTCATTCCGGGCAGCATGAGGTCGAGCAGGACGATGTCGGGCCGGCTGTCGCGGAACGCGGCCAGTGCCCGCTCCCCGTCCGCGACGAAGGAGGGCAGGAAACCCTCGCTGCGCAGCACGATGCCAAGCATCTCGGCAAGCGCGGGGTCGTCGTCGACCACCAGAACCCGGGCTCTCATGGGATTAATCTTCCATCCCCATTCAATGTCGGTGGGACCGGCGCCACCCGGCACGGTACCGCCGCGGCAAGCTTGCCACAGCGTCCCCGGCACTGGGTGACCGCGCGCCGACGCCGACCTGCGGGTCCACCGGATCGGGCCGGGCGTGACACCATGATCCCCGCGTGCGCCGCCGCGCGCCACCACCGTTCGTCCAACAGGAGTACGTGTGCCCGACGCCGGCCCGATCGCCGTGCTCCCGCACCGCCCGCTCACCGTGGGCGAACTGCTCGACTCGGCCGTCCTGCTCCTGCGCGAGCAGGCCCGCGTACTGGTGCCGATCGCCTTCGTTCTCGCCGCCGCCGAGCAGTTCCTCGTGCTGCAACCGCTGCGGCTCGCGGCCGGCACGGTGCCGCCGATCTGGTGGCTGTCCGACGGGTCGTTCGCCGCGTACTGGGTGCTGCTCACGACCGGCGCGACGGCCGAGGCGATGATCATCGCGCTGCTCGGCAATCCGGCCGCCCGGGCCGGCGCGGCCGCGCTACTCGGCCGGACCGCCCGCCCCGGGGAGGTGCTGCGCAGGGCCGGCGGCCGCTGGGGTGCCACCGTCCTGTTCGCGCTCGTCGTCGGCGGCCTGATGGGCGTGGCGGCGTTCTGCGGACCGGTCTGGTTCGTGGGCGCCGCCCTGCTGGGGGCCGTCGCGCCGGCGCTCGTCGTGGACCGGGTGTCCCTGCCCCGCGTCCTGCCCCGTGCCACCGAGCTGGCCACCCGGTCCGGGATGCGCGCCGGCATGATCCGGCTGCTCGGGTACACCGGCTGGTGGATCCTCCGCGTCGGCCTGGCCAGCGGCGTCATCCTCGGGCTGTCCCAACTCGGCCTGGTCGACAGCCGCTGGGCACTGCCGGTCGCGCTGCTGGTCTGGGCCGCCGTGAACAGCATCGCCTATCCGGCACTCGCCTGCCTGGACGCCGTACTGCACCTGGAGACCCGGATCCGTACCGAGGGGCTGGACATCCTGCTCGCCCGCACCCCGGCCGGAACCCCGGAACCCGTCGTGCTGGCGGCCGACCGATGAGCTTCAGCCGGTGGTGGACGGAGACCACCGCGGCGCTCGGCGACCACGTCCCGCTGTCGTTGGTCACGGCGCTGCTCGTCGTCGCCGGGGTGGCGGCGGCGCTGGCCTGGTACACGTTCCCCGCCTGGGTTCCCCGCCGCCTGCCTGGACCACGGCTGCGCCTGCCCAGGATCGGACTACCGCGGATCCGGCTGCCCCGGCCACGCTGGCCCCGACTTCGCTGGCCCCGACTGCGACTGCGACTGCGGCCGCGTCGCCGCTCGGCTGCCAACAACGCCGCGCCGGCGGCCGAGCGGCCGCCGCCCGACGAGACGCCCGATCAGCTCACCGCCCATCTCTCGCTCGCCGACCGGCTCGCCGCCGAGGGGCGGTACGCCGAGGCGGTACGGGAGCGGCTGCGCGACATGATCCGCGAGCTGGCGGCGCGGCAGGTGGTGCCCGCCCAGCCGGGGCTCACGGTGCTCGAGGTCGGCTCGACGGCCACCCGGAACCGGCCGCACAGCGGCCCCCCGGTGGTGGCCGCCAGCCTGATCTTCTCCGAACTCTGGTACGCGCAGCGGCCGGCCACCGCCGACCACGACCGACGCATGCGGGAACTCGCCGCCGAACTGCACCGGGTGCTTGCCACCCCACCCCCGGTCGAGTCCGCCCCGGCGGACCTCGGCGACATCGCGACGGGTACCGACGGCGGGGCGGGGCCCGGTGGCGGCGTCGTGCCGGCGAACCCGGTGGCCGAGCAGTCCACCCTCGACGACCGGCCGGCCCCCCTGCGGGAGGAGCGATCGTGACCGCTGTTCCGCAGGCCACGGCCCGCCCGCAAACCGCCGCCGAACCGCCCGGCCCCGCACCGAGGCGGCGACGGCGCCGACACCGGTTGGTCATCCCGCTCGGACTGGTCGCCGCCCTGATCGGCACCACGCTGGTCACGCACGCGCTCGACCGCCCCGACCCCGACGACCGGGGTTACCTCTCTCCCGTGGAGAGCGGCGAGCACGGCGGCAGCCGCCTCGCCGACTCCCTGCGCCAGCGTGGCCTCACCGTCCGACGGGAGACCGACGCGCGCGCGGCCCTCTTGACCGCCCGTACCGGGCCGCCGGCCACCCTCTTCGTACCGGCGGCCGACCTCCTGCGATCGGAGACCCTGGCCCGGCTGCCCCGGCTGCCCGCCGGGACCCGGCTGGTGCTGGTCGACCCGTCCGTCCGAGTCCTCCTCGCCACCGGCGTCCCGGTGAATCGCACCGGCCGGCGCTGGGCGACGAAGGTGGTGGGCCCGCAGGCCGGCGGCACACCCTGCCCGCTCGACGAGCTGAGCCCGGTACGGCAGGCCGCCGCAGAACGCCAGCGGTACGCGCCGGACGCCGAGGTCGACGCGGACCTCTGCTTCTCCGCAGGGCTGGCGCGGCTGCCCGGAGCGGTCGAGACCGTACTCGTCGGAGCCGACGACCCGTTCCGCAACGACCGTTTCGGGGAGCAGGACAACGCGGCGTTCGCCACCGCGCTGCTCGGGGTGCACGCAACGGTCGTCTGGCTGGACCTGGACGGCCCTGAACCGCCCCTGCCGGCTCGTAGCAGTCCACCGCCGGTTGTGGACTCGCCCACCACCCCCGAAGCCGGCGCGGAGACCATGCCACCGGACGGCACCATGCAGGGCCGGCCCGGCACACCGGACGGCGCCTCCGGCGAGCGGCCACCCCGCAGCTCGGCCGGCGGACCGCCGCCGAACCCACTCTGGGGCGCGTTCCCGCTCTGGTTCTGGGCGATCCTCGCCCAACTGGCGCTCGCCCTGCTGCTGGCCGCCCTGTGGCGGGCCCGCCGGCTCGGTCCACCCGCGCCGGAACCGCTTCCCGTGGCCGTACGCTCGGCCGAGACGGCGTTCGGTCGAGCCCGCCTGTACCAGCGGGCCGGAGCCCGTGGACCGGCCGGACGTACCCTTCGCTCGGCCGCACTGGCCCGCCTGGTGCCCTGGCTCAACCTGCCGGTGGACGCGCCACAGGACCGGGTGGCCACGGCCGTGGCGGCGCGTACCGGCGGCGAGCCGGAGCAGATCGAGGAGCTGCTCTACGGTGACGACCCGGCCACCGACGAGGAGCTGCTCACCCTGGCCCGTTCGCTCGACACGGTGACCCGTGCCGTCGTGGCCTCCCCGCCCGAGCGGTCGCATCCCGTCCCATCGCCCCGAACCGACCCGACCGAAGGAGGACCGCGGTGACCCGACCTGCCGCAACCGCCGAGCCCCCGGCCACCGGCCCCGACGATGCCCGCGCCGCACTGCACCGGCTGCGCGCCGAGGTCGGCAAGGCAGTCGTCGGCCAGGACTCCGTGGTCACCGGGTTGGTGATCGCCCTGCTCTGCCGCGGCCACGTGCTGCTCGAGGGCGTACCGGGGGTGGCCAAGACCCTGCTGATCCGCACGGTGGCCACCGCACTGGACCTGGACTCCAAGCGGGTGCAGTTCACCCCCGACCTGATGCCCGGCGACGTCACCGGCTCGTTGATCTTCGATCCGCGCACCGCCGCGTTCACCTTTCGGGAGGGACCGGTCTTCACCAACCTCCTGCTCGCCGACGAGATCAACCGCACGCCGCCGAAGACCCAGTCGGCGCTGCTGGAGGTCATGGAGGAACGGCAGGTCTCGGTGGAGGGTGCCCGGCGTCCGCTGCCCGACCCGTTCATCGTGGCCGCCACCCAGAACCCGGTCGAGTACGAGGGCACCTACCCGCTGCCCGAGGCCCAGCTGGACCGGTTCCTGCTCAAGCTCACCGTCCCGCTGCCCAACCGGGAGGAGGAGCTGGGCGTACTGCGGGCACACCACGCCGGTTTCGACCCGCGTGACCTCGCCGCGGCCGGCGTACGGCCGGTGGCGACCGCCGCGGACCTGGCGGCCGCCCGCGCCGCGGTCGGTCGCGTCCACGTGGCCGACCCGCTCCTCGGGTACCTCGTCGACCTCTGCCGGGCCACCCGTACCACCCCCGCGTTGGAGCTCGGCGCCTCGCCGCGCGGCTCGACGGCGCTGCTGAACACCGCCAAGGCGTGGGCCTGGCTGGCCGGACGGGACCACGTGGTGCCGGACGACGTGAAGGCGGTGGCCCGGCCCACCCTGCGGCATCGGCTGCGGCTGCGGCCGGAGGTGGAGCTGGAGGGCGTGGGGGTGGACTCGGTGCTGGACGCGGTGCTCGCCACCGTGCCGACGCCGCGATGACCTGGCGGGCGGCGCTGCTGCTGGCGGCCGGGGCGCTGACCCTTCCGCTCTGGCCGTCGCCGTTCGCGGGCGTGCTGGTGATGACCGGCGGGGTGTTGCTGCTCGTGCTCGTCGACCGGATGCGGGCGGTCCCGCTGGCGGCGCTCAGCGCGGAACGGGAGGGGGACCGGACGGTCCGGCTCGGCGGCACGGCCACCGTCGCGCTTCGCCTCGGCAACGGTTCCGGGCGTACGCTGCGCGCCCAGGTCCGCGATGCCTGGGTGCCTTCGGCCGGCGCCCGCCCCGACCTGCCCCCGGACCGGATCGTCACGGTGCCACCCGGCGACACGTTGGTGCTGCCCACCCGGTTGACGCCGACCCGGCGCGGCGACCGCCCGGCGGTGGCCCTGACCATCCGCTCGTACGGGCCGATGCGGCTGGCGTTCCGGCAACGCTCCGGCCGCCCCGCCACGCCACCGTGGACGCTGCGGGTACTGCCCCGGTTCGACTCCCGCCGGCACCTGCCCGAGAAGCTGGCCCGGCTGCGGATCATCGACGGCACCCAGGTCACCCGCGGGCGCGGCCAGGGCACCGAGTTCGACACGCTGCGCGAGTACGTGGTCGGCGACGACATCCGGTCGATCGACTGGCGGGCCAGTGCCCGGCAGGCGGACGTACTGGTGCGCACCTGGCGGCCGGAGCGGGACCGGCGGCTGGTCTGCGTGCTCGACACCGGCCGCACCTCGGCGGTGCGGGTCGGCGACGAGCCCCGGCTGGACACCTCCATCGACGCCGCGTTGCTGCTCACGGCGCTCGCCGCCCGGGCCGGCGACCGCGTCGACCTGCTCGCCGCGGACACGGCGATCCGCGCCACGGTGACCGGCAGCGGCCGTCCGGCGCTGCTCCCCCGGCTGGTGCACGCGCTCGCCCCGCTCCAGCCGGCGCTGGTCGAGACGGACTTCGAACTGATCGCCGGCGAGATCCTGCGCCGGCAGCGTCAGCGCAGCCTGGTGGTGCTGTTCACCGCGCTGGAGGCGGGTGCCCTCGGCGAGGGCCTGCTGCCGGTGCTGCCCCGGCTGGCCGCGCGGCACCGGGTGGTGATCGCGGCGATCCACGACCCGGTGCTGACCACGATGACCACGACCCCGCCGGGCAGAGCGGCGGACGCCTACGCGGCGGCGGCCGGGTGGCGGGCGCTGGCCGAACGGGACCGGGTACGGGCCGCGTTGGCCCGCCACGGCGTCACCGTGGTGGACGCTCCCGCTGGTGCCCTCGCCACCCGCCTGGCCGACACCTACCTACGCCTTAAGGCCCAAGCCCAACTCTGACCCGACCGGCGCAGCTCACGTTGATCATGAAGCTATTGCGCGTCGCCTCGGCGTGTCACGACAACAACTTCATGGTCAACAGGGCCGGGGGCGGAGGGTGCGCCGGGGTCGGGGTGGGTGGCGCGCCGGCCGAGGACGAGGACGTACGCCAGGAAGGCGAGCCAGACGACGGCGCCGAGGCCGACGCGCAGCGGAACCGGCACCGGGGCCGGGGTGACGAACGCCTCGACGAACGCCGAGACCGCGAAGACGCCGACCAGACCGCGCGCCACCACGATCGCCGAACGGCCGGCCCGAGCGACCGCCTGGCCCCTGGTCAGCTCGGCGGGCGGCGAGATCCACGCCCAGCCCGTACGCAGACCGACCCCGGCGGCCACGAAGACCCCGGTCAGCTCCAACAGTCCGTGCGGGGTGATGAGGCCGAAGAAGACGTCCGACCGGCCGTACGAGATCATCACGCCACCGACCACCCCGATGTTGAGCGCGTTCTGCCAGAGCAGGTAGAACACCGGCACGATCAGCACCCCGGACGCCAGGCACTGCGCGGCGATCCAGGCGTTGTGCGTCCAGAGGTGGAAGGCGAAGGTCGGCGCGGAGAACTCCGTGTAGTAACCGGCGAAGCCCGACTCGACCAGGTCGGCCGCCGCGTCGTCACCGATGAACGCGGCGGCGGTGTCCGGGTTGCCGGCGACGAACCACATCAGGAAGAAGCTGAGCAGGCTGAAGGCGGTCGCCACCGCGCACCACCAGGGCCAGGCCCGGTAGACCGCACCCGGAAAACCGGCGAGCAGGAACCTGGTGACCGCCGACAGGGACGGGCGGGACCGGCCGGTGATCCGCGCCCGGGCCCGCAGCACCAGCTGAGAGAGCTGACTGACCAGCGCGGGGTCGGGTGAGCGGCTGCGCAGAACGGAGAGCTGGGTGGCCGTCCGCTGGTAGAGGGCGATGAGTTCGTCGACCTCCTCGGCGTCGAGACGGCTGCGCTGACACAGCGCCTCGAGACGCCGCCACTGTCCGCCGTGCTCCGCGACGTACGCGTCGAGATCCACATGCACCTCCGTGCGGGGATCATAGTGTTCACTGTCGGGGTGAGCGCGCAACCACCACCTCCGGCCCGTACCCGCCCCGCTGACCGGGCCGTGCCGTGGAGCGACGCCGGCCTGGTCAGCGGCGAGGCGGTGGCGCTGGAGGTCCGGGTCGCCCGGCTCGGCTCGCGGGTGCTCGCGCTGCTGCTGGACGTCCTGACCCAGCTGGCGGCCGCCCTGGTGCTCTCCGTGCTGATCACGCTGCTCTTCGCCGCTCTGCCGTTCGAGCTGGTCGACGCGGCGCTGAACAGCGCCACCGGCACCCTCGCGCTGGTCCTCGTGCTGGTCGGCTACCCGGTGCTGATGGAACGCTTCAACAATGGCCGGACGGTGGGCAAGCTCGCGGTCGGCCTGCGGGTGATCAGCGCCGACGGCGGCCCGGTCGAGCTCCGGCAGTCGCTGACCCGGGCCCTGGTCGGCGTCGCCGTGGAGTGGCCCGGCCTCATCCTGCCGCTGATCAGCTGGGTGGCCGGGGTGACGGTCATGCTCACCGACCGGCGGGGACGGCGCCTCGGTGACCTGGTGGCCGGCACGCTGGTCGTGCACACCCGCACCGCGTCCGTGTGGCGGCCCATCCCGACCGCGGTGCCACCGCTGGTCGGCTGGGCGTACACGCTGGACCTGAGCCGGCTCGACGACAAGCTCGCGCTGGCCGCGCGGCAGTACCTGGCGCGGGTGCACCTCTTCGCGGAGCCGGCGCGGACCCGGCTGGCTCGCGGGCTCTGGGCCGAGGTGGCCGAGGCGGCCGCGGTGACCACGCCGCCGCCGCCGCTGGCCGCGCCGGAGACCGTCTACCTGGCCGCCGTGCTCCGGGAACGGCACCGCCGGGCGGTGCAGCGGCTCCATCGGACCCGGGCGGTGACCTCGGCGCTCTGGCCGGAGCTGGTTCCCTCCCCGCCGATCATGCCGATCCGTCCGGCCTCACCGGAGCCGCCGACGACCGGCCGGGCAACGCCGAGCGAACCCGGTGTTCCGGTGCTGCGCCCGGCGGCCGCACCGCCCAGCCAACCCGACGCTCCGGCCGTACGCCCGGCAACCGTTGCCGGCGAGCGACCCGGTGCCTGACCGGCGGCCACGGTCCCTGGACGCGGACGGCGCCGGCCGGCGGGCCGCGCGGAGCGCCGGCGTCCGGCAACTGTGGGAGGATCCGGAACCGTTCCTACGCGCAGACAGGACGACCGTGCCCGACGAGCTGTTCACTTGCACCGCCGCGTCCGCCCCGCTGGTGCCGGGAGGGCGACCGTGAGGGGCTTCGGCCCGTGGCTGGCGGTGCTGGCCGTGGTGTTCCTGCTGAGCGCGCTGCGGTTGCGGGCGCTGGCCACCGCGGTCTCGTTGGCCTGGCTCGCCTGGTGCGTCTGGACCTGGGTCCGCCCGAGCCGCCGCGGCCCTGGTTGACACCTCCGTAAACGCGAACCGGGCCGGCCGCTCGCGCGGCCGGCCCGGTAGACGTCGGGTCAGTAGCGGTAGTGCTCCGGCTTGAACGGGCCCTCCACCGGCACACCGAGGTAGGCGGCCTGCTCCTTGCTGAGCGTGCTCAGCTTGGCGCCGAGCGCGTCCAGGTGCAGCCGGGCGACCTTCTCGTCCAGGTGCTTGGGCAGCACGTAGACGCCGATCGGGTACTCGTCGGTCTTGCTGAAGAGTTCGATCTGCGCGATCGTCTGGTTCGAGAACGAGTTCGACATGACGAAGCTCGGGTGGCCGGTGGCGTTGCCCAGGTTCAGCAGACGGCCCTCGGAGAGCACGATGATCGCGTGGCCGTCGTCGAACCGCCACAGGTCGACCTGCGGCTTGATGTTCTCGCGCTGGACGTCCGAACGCTTGGCCAGGCCGGCCATGTCGATCTCGTTGTCGAAGTGGCCGATGTTGCCCACGATGGCCTGGTGCTTCATCCGGGCCATGTGCTCGTGGGTGATGACGCTGAAGCAGCCGGTGGCGGTGACGAAGATGTCCGCCCGCTCCACGACGTCGTCCAGGGTGGCCACCTGGTAGCCGTCCATCGCGGCCTGCAGCGCGCAGATCGGGTCGACCTCGGTCACCACGACTCGGGCGCCCTGGCCGCGCAGCGACTCGGCGCAGCCCTTGCCGACGTCGCCGTAGCCCATCACGACGGCCATCTTGCCGCCGATCAGCACGTCGGTGGCCCGGTTGATGCCGTCGATCAGCGAGTGCCGGCAGCCGTACTTGTTGTCGAACTTGCTCTTGGTCACCGAGTCGTTGACGTTGATGGCCGGGAAGAGCAGCGTGCCTTCGCGCTGCATCTCGTAGAGGCGGTGGACGCCGGTGGTGGTCTCCTCGGTGACGCCCTTGATGCCGGCGGCGATCCGGGTCCAGAGCTGGCCGTCCTCGGCGAGCGTGCGGTGCAGCAGGCCGAGGATGACGGCGTACTCCTCGGAGTCGGCGGACTCGACGGGCGGTACGACGCCGGCCTTCTCGAACTCCGCGCCCTTGTGCACGAGCAGGGTGGCGTCACCGCCGTCGTCGAGGATCATGTTCGGGCCCTGCCCGTCCGGCCAGGTGAGCACCTGCTCGGTGCACCACCAGTACTCCTCGAGCGTCTCGCCCTTCCAGGCGTAGACCGGGACGCCGGCCGGGGCGTCGGGGGTGCCGTTCGGGCCGACCACGATCGCCGCGGCGGCGTGGTCCTGGGTGGAGAAGATGTTGCAGGAGGCCCACCGGACCTGCGCACCGAGCGCGACCAGGGTCTCGATCAGGACGGCCGTCTGGATGGTCATGTGCAGCGATCCGGTGATCCGCGCGCCGGCCAGCGGCCGCGCCTCGGCGAACTCGCGACGGATCGCCATCAGCCCGGGCATCTCGTGCTCGGCGAGCCGGATCTCCTTGCGCCCGAACTCGGCGAGCGACAGATCCGCCACCTTGTAGTCGCCGCCCGCGACGGTGTTCGGCCGGGCCTCGGACGGCGTACCGCTGGCCGCCGGGAGGGTGCTGGTCATGGAAGCTCCTGTCGGACGATGTGCTGCACGACCCTCCACCTTACGCGCGCGGATGTACGGGCACCCCGGCCGCCCGGAGACGCGGAAAACCCGGACAGCGCACGGGGCGGTCGGTAGTGAACGGACTTTCCGTCCACCAGCCGGCCGCCCCGCGCATCCCCCCGGTTTGGTTCCCCGCGCGTTCTCGGACCGTCGTCGCGATAACGCTGCGTACCCATAGAGTCACACTGCGCTAGGGGTACGTCAAGCTATTCCGGAAAAGTCGGACTTGCAGATTCCGTTGCCGGAGCTGCCAGGCCGGCCCGGTTCGGTCAGCTCACACCGTTCGGTCAGCTCACGCCGTTCGGTCAGCTCACGCCACTGGAGGCGATGTACACCTCGCCGGACCCGCTGATCCGCAACGGCCCACCGGCCGCGCCGCCAATCGCGGCCTGACCGCCCTCCAGCTTCAGCGCGCCCGTGCCGTCGTCCACGGTGACCGGGCCGGTCACGCAGAGCACCACCCGGGGCCCGTCGACGGCGAGCTCCACCTCCGGCACCTCGCCACCCACGGTCACCCGCTGCAACGCGAAGTCGTCCACCGGCACCCGCCAGCACTCCACCCCGGGGCCGACCGGCCGTGCGGCCACCACCGGCTCGTCGAGCACCTCGAAGCGCAGCACCCGCAGCAACTCGTCGACGTCCACCCGCTTCGGGGTGAGGCCACCACGCAACACGTTGTCGCTGGCCGCCATGATCTCCACCCCGCTGCCGCGCAGGTAGGCGTGCAGGTTGCCCGCGGGCATCCAGATCGCCTCGCCCGGGACCAGCCGGACGTGGTTGAGCAGCAACGCCACCAGCACACCCGGGTCGGCCGGATACTCGGCCGCCAGCGACCGGGCCAGCTCGGCGTCCGGCCCCTCGACCGGCGCGGCCACCACCGCGGCCACCAGCCCGGCCCGGTCCTCCTGCGGCCACGTCAGCAGCGTGCGGACCGCCGTACGCAGCCCTGCCAGGCCGGTGCGCAGCGCCGTCACCACCGGCTCCAGCGACGGTACGCCGAACGCGGCGAGCGCCCGAGCGGACTCTTCCGGTTCACGGAACCCGCAGAGCGCCTCGAACGGCGAGAGCGCGACCAGCAGCTCCGGCTTGTGGTACGGGTCCACGTAGTTGCGCTCCGCGGCCGGCCGGGCGAGGTCCGCCGCGTGACCGGCCCGCGCCTGCTTCGCGTCCGGATGCGCCTGAAGGCTCAGCGGCGCATCAGCCGCCAACACCTTGAGCAGGAAGGGCAGTCGAGTGCCGAAACGGTTGAGCACCGGTCGGCCGAGCCAGTGCTCCGGCTCCGCCGCCAGTACGTCGAGCAGGCTGACCCGTTCGCCGTTGCGCTCGATGGCGGCCGGGTCACCCGGGTGGGCGCCGAGCCAGAGTTCGGCCTCGGGGCCCTCGCTCGGCACCGAGCGCCCTTGCAGGGCGGCGATGGCCGAGCGCGATCCCCAGGCATAGTCCCGAACAGGGCCGTACAACAGTTCCACTTGTTTCAGCTCCCCGGCCTCTCGGCCGTCTCGTCCGCCGCGTGCTGCGTCGGCGGTGCCGCGGTTCGCGACGCGGACCCGGTGCCCGCGCGCTCAGCGGCCGCGCTGTAGATGTCCGGTTCGAGGTAGATGACCCGCGCGATCGGCACGGCGGCGCGGATCCGCGCCTCGACGGTGTTGATGCCGCGCGCCACCTCCTCGGCGGACTCGCAGGCTGACACCCCGATCTTCGCGGCGACCATCAGCTCCTCCGGGCCGAGGTAGAGCGTCTTCATGTGGATGATCCGCTCGACCTCCGGTCCCTCGGTCACGGCCCGCTCGATGGCGGCCAGGTCGTGCGCCTCGGCACCCTCACCGAGCAGCAGACTCTTCGTCTCGACGGCGAGCACCACCGCGATGGTGACCAGCAGGAGGCCGATCATGGCGGTGCCCAGCGCGTCCCATTTGCCGTTCTCGGTCACCAGGGTCATGCTCACGCCGAAGAGCGCGAAGACCAGACCGATCAGCGCGCCGAAATCCTCCAGCAGCACCACCGGCAGCTCCGGCGCCTTGGCCCGGCGGATGAACCTCACCCAGGACTGGTTGCCACGGAGCGGGTTGGACTCCTTGATCGCGGTACGGAAGGAGAACGACTCCAACGTGATCGCGATGAGCAGAACCCCCACCGGCACCCAGTGGTACCTGGTGATCGCCTCTGGGTGCTGGAACTTGTGGTACGCCTCGTACAACGCGAAGAGGCCACCGACGCTGAACAGCACGATGGCGACGATGAACGCGTAGATGTAGCGCTCACGGCCGTAGCCGAACGGGTGCTGCGGGGTGGCTTCCCGCTTGGCCCGCTTGCCGCCGAGCAGCAGCAGCCCCTGGTTGCCCGAGTCGGCCACCGAGTGGATCGCCTCCGCCAGCATCGACGACGAGCCGGTCAGCAGGAACGCGATGAACTTCGTGACGGCGATGCCGATGTTGGCCAGCAGGGCCGCGATGATCGCCCTGGTCCCGCCTTCAGCGCTCACGCCACCGCTCCGCCGCGCTTCGCGGCACCGTGAGCCGCACCGAGCCGAACGGTCCGCTCACCGCGTCCGCTCACGCCGCCGCTCGGCTGCGCCGTGCGAGGCCGCCGGCCGCGGATCTCCCGCGCCGGCCACCAACGTCCGATCACTGGTTCGACAGCTCCTTCATTTCGGTGATGGCGGGCACCGCCATCGGGTCCAGCCCGTGGGCCAGGGCCAGGTAGATCGAGGCGAAGTCCGGAACCGCGGTGAGCGAGGCGAGCCGCTCCAACGCGGAGCCACCCTCGGCGGTCACCACGTCACACCGGACGCCACGACGATCGGCCAGGGTCTGCACCGCCTCGGCGCGGCGTTCCTCGACGGCGAGTGGTTCATCGGCGTCGTCCTCGGCGTTCAACCCGCCGTCGCGCAGCAGCACCAACCGCAGCCGGGTCGCGTCGCCGAGGGTCTCGTCCGGGTCGGCGAAGATGTCCCGGTCGCCCTCCACGAGGCCGCCGAAGACGCCGTCGAGCAGCCCGACCCGGCCCCGCCCGGCCTCACCCAGCGCCCCGGTCACGACGGGGTACCGCGCGTTCGCCGAGAGGGTGTCGCCGAAGCGGCGGGCCGCGACGGTGGCCAGCGGTGACGAGCCCCAGACGATCGGGATGGACCCGGCCAGTCCCAGGGCCAGCGACTTCGCCGGGTTCACGAACGACTCGGCGGTGGGTCGGCACCGGTCGGCGTCCGCGTCGAGCCGGGCCGCGGTCTCGGCCAGGTCCGCCTCGTTGACCTTGACCAGCCCGAGCGTACGGGCGGCGAGCAGCACCGGCACGGTGAGCGCCCAGAGGCTGGCCCGGGCCGGGGCGCGTCGCGGCACCGGGATGAACGGCGCGCGAGCCCGTTCGGCGACCGACTGGAGTTGGGAATCGGGGGCACCGACCGCGACCAGCCGCGCGCCACGCCGGTGCGCCGCCTCCGCGGCACCCAGCGCCTCGGGGCTGCGACCGGAAGCGCTCACCGCGATGACCACGTCGGCCGCGCCCACCCAGCCGGGCACGCCCGCGCTGCGGTGCGGGATGACCGGCACCGGGCAGCGCGGTCCGGCGACCGTCGCGAGGACGTCACCGGTACGGCCCGCGGTGCCGATGCCGGCGATGACCACGGCCCTCGGCCGCCCCTCGTCGGCCAGCACGGACAGGTTCGCCTCGGCGGCGAGCGCAGCGGACTCGCGGACCTGCGCGCCGGCCGCGGCGGTGTGCCGCAGCATGCCGCCCGGGTCGCGTTCGGAGAGCGCGTCGGCGTCGTCGAGCAGGGCCTCGTCGGCTTCCCGGTGGCCGCTGACCCCGGCGGTTCCGTCGATCACGACTGCTGCCCCGGGCCGCCGCGCGCCTCGTCCAGCAGCAGCACCGGCACGTCGTCGCGCACCTCGAAGATCCGGCCACATTCGGTGCAGGTCAGCGTCTGTGCCTGCGCGTCGTAGTTCAGCGGTGCGTGATGCGTGTCCGGACAGGCGAGTATCTCGAGCAACTGCGGATCCAGGGCCACGGCGCGGCTCCTTCCACGTGTGCGGCTTCACCGTCGGCGGTGCCGAGCGGCGCAGGCGATCTTATCGGCGAACCCGGTCGAGCACCTCGTCGCGGAGGGAGATCATCCGGTCCCGGGTGGGTGCCTCCACGTTCAGCCGCAGCAGCGGCTCGGTGTTGGACGCGCGCAGGTTGAACCACGCACCGTCGGGGAAGCGCAGGGTCAGCCCGTCCAGGTCGTCGGCCACCGCGTCCGGGTACGCGCCGCGTACGTCGCTCATCGTCGCGGCCTGGTCGGCCACGGTGGAATTGATCTCGCCGCTGGCGACGTACCGCTCGTACTCGCCCGCCAGCACCGACAGCGGCAGGGACTGCTCGCCGAGCGCGGCCAGGGTGTGCATGGCGGCGAGCATGCCCGTGTCGGCGAACCAGAAGTCCCGGAAGTAGTAGTGGGCGGAGTGCTCGCCGCCGAAGACGGCGTTGGTGCGGGCCATCTCCGCCTTGATGAAGGAGTGCCCGACCCGTGCCACCACCGGCTCCCCGCCGTGTTCCCGGATGATCTCCGGCACCGCGCGCGAGGTGATCAGACCGTGGATCACCGTGGCTCCCGGGTACTTCCCCAGCTCCCGGGCCGCGACCAGCGCGGTGATCGCGGACGGTGAGACGGGCTCGCCCCGCTCGTCCACCACGAAGCACCGGTCGGCGTCGCCGTCGAAGGCGAGCCCAATGTCGGCTCCGTGCTCCACCACCGCCCGCTGGAGGTCCACCAGGTTGGCCGGGTCGAGCGGGTTGGCCTCGTGGTTGGGGAAGTCGCCGTCGAGCTCGAAGTAGAGCGGCACGATCTCCAACGGCAGCGCCGACAGCACGACGTCGCCGAGCACGCTCGGCACGGTGTGGCCGGCCATGCCGTTGCCCGCGTCGACCACCACCTTCAGCGGGCGGATCTGCGACAGGTCGACGAGCTTGCGCAGGTACGCCGCGTACTCCGGCAGCATGTCCCGCCGCTCGACGGCCCGCGTCGGCTCGCCGGCCGGCCGGGACTCGTCCTTGTCCAACAGCGCCTGGGCCCGGTCGCGGATCTCGGCCAGCCCGCTGTCCTGCCCGATCGGGCGCGCTCCGGCGCGGCACATCTTGATCCCGTTGTAGCGAGCCGGGTTGTGGCTGGCGGTGAACATCGCCCCGGGCAGGTTCAGCGACCCGGCGGCGAAGTAGAGCATGTCCGTCGAGGCGAGACCGAGCTCGACGACCGAGCGCCCCTCCGCGCGTACGCCGGCGGCGAACGCGGCGGCCAGGCCGGGCGAGGTGCCCCGCATGTCGTACCCGATCACCACGGCGTCGCCGGGCTCGTCGGATCCGTTCAGTAGTTGCGCGAACGCGGCGCCGAGGGCTTCGGCGGTCCGCTCGTCCCACTGGTCAGGCACCGTCCCGCGGACGTCGTACGCCTTCACGATCTGGGACAGATCAGACACCGGTTCACTCCTTGGCCGCAGGTCGTCACGCACCCTGAGCGTATCGGAGGGCACCGGTCGCGCCTCGGTCAGTCGGGCAGCCTGGGCATGAGCACCGTGTGTTCACCGCCGGTGGCGGGCATCGACGGGGGGACGTGCTCCTGCCCGTAGCCTCCCCGCTGCCCGGGGACCGGCCGGGTCTCGTCCGGCTCGGCGGCCGGCCGGGTGCCGTAGACACCGCCGCTCGCGGGCCGCGGGGAGGGAACGCCGTAGACCGCGCCGGTGGCGGACGGCTGGCCGTACACCTGGCCGGGGCGGGCCGGCGCGGCCGGCGCCGGCGTCCCTGCGCGGTAGGTGGTGCCACCTGGGGAGCCCACCGACGGCGCGACCGGCTCGCCGCCAGGCGACTTGTCCTGCCGGGACCTGCGGACCAGCAGCCCGATCAGCAGCGCCCCGAGGGCGACCAGGCCCAGACCGATGAACATGATCGGGGACATACCGGATGACTCCTCGGCTTTGTTCGTTGTGCTCGGTCCGGTCGGTGCCGCCAGCGCCGCCGAAGTCGAATCGGGTTCGGCGGCCGCCTCGGTGTCCACCGGAGTCGGGCTCGGTGAGGGCTTCTTCGACGGGGTCGGGGACGCGGTCACCCGCGCGCCGTCCACGCGCGCCGAATCCGAACCCCGGCCCAGCGTCCGGCCGGCCGCGTTGGTGGCCTCGCCGATCACGGTGAGCCGCCCGCCCGGCGCCCCGGCGACGAAGGCGACCCGGTAACGCATGGTGATGCGCTTGCCCTTGCAGAGCGACGGCTTCGCCGGTGCGACCTGCGAGGTGCTCACCGTGCCGCCGCCGTCGGCGGGAACCGGGAACCAACGACCACCGTAGTTCACCTGGATTCTCACCTGGTCCGCCCGCAGGCCGTCCAGCCGCAGGCCGAGCGCCGTACGCAGCATCACGCACCCGTCGCTGCGCTTACGCACCTCGACGTTCACACCCTCGGCCGAGCCACCGGCCCGGAAGCTGCCGGCCGAACCCACTCGCACCGAGTCGTCGTCCGCGAGGGCCGGCGACCCGCCGAGCAGCACCAGGCCACCAAGCAACGCGCCGACGGTCGCGAGCCGCGCCACCTGCCGTACCGCCATGATCACCTCGCCGTCCGCTTCCGCGTCAGGCTACTACCGCCCCACCTGACCCACCGGTCATAGAGCGCACCGGATGTGTGCCTCATTACTCGCCGACACGTCCACCGCTGGTCCGCCCGGATCGGGTCTGGTCGGCGGGTCAGCGTCGTTCAGGTGGCGGCGCGATGCGTGCCGCGGCCAGGGCGTCGCGGCAGAGCCGGTCCGCGGTCCGGGTGGTCTCCGGCAGCCGGTAGCGCGGGGTCAACGTGAGCACCTGGGTGACGGCGTTGTCCAGACTCATCCGATGACCGACGCTGACGAAGACCGGCTTCACCTCGCTGCGGGTACGCAGCACCCGGCCCACCACCTCGTCCCCGTCGCGCAGCGCCGACCACGCGCCCCGCTCGGCGGCCGGCGCCGCCCAGGTACCGATCAGTGGGGTCTTGCCGACGCCGATCGCCGGTAGGCCGGTCACGACACCGAGATGACAGGCGAGCCCGAAGCGGCGCGGGTGGGCGAACCCGTGCCCGTCACAGACCAGCAACTCGGGAAGGCTGGTCAGCCGGTCCAGCGCGGCGAGCAGCGCGGGCAGCTCCCGGAACGCGAACAGACCCGGGACGTACCCGAACGCGGGCCGACCGACGCTCACAGCCTGGTCGAGCACCGCGAGGGTGCGGGCGTCGAGCACGGTCACAGCGGCCGCGAGCAGGTCGTCGCTCTCGGCGTACGCGACGTCGAGCCCGGCCACCGTCGCCGGCTCGGCCGGGCCGGGTCCGACGAGGTCGACCCGCGACCGCAACTCCTCCTGTACGGCCACCGCCTCGGCCACACTGGCCGGCGTGGCCGCCGGGTCCGGCACGGTCATCGCCCCCGCCTGCTCGATCCACCCGTTGATCCACTCGGCTTCACGGAAGTCGGGTGATCATCTTGCCCACGACAGCCCGACTTCACTGATCCCGAGTGGATCGAGACGTCGCCGTCGCGTCACACCTACTGGCCGACCCGGCCGTCGATCAGCTCGCGCAGCAGATCGGCGTGCCCGTTGTGCCGCGCGTACTCCTCGATCATGTGCACCAGCAACTCGCGCAACGAGATGACCTCCCCGTTGCGCTTGCGACCCTTGACCCCGAGGTCGGACGCCCGCCGCACCACCTGCTCGGCGAACTCGACCTCGGCACGCCAGTTCCGCCACGCCTCGCCGACCACCCCCGGGTCCGCGACCGCGCCGTTGAAGTCGGCGTCCCGGTCGTTCTCCGTACGGTAGACATCCGGCACGTCCTCGCCGGCCATCACCCGGCGGAACCATCCCCGCTCCACCTCGGCCATGTGCCGGACCAGGCCGAGCAACGACATCGTGGACGGCGGTACGGCCCGACGGGCCATCTGCTCGGCGTCGAGGTCGGCGCACTTGAGCTGCAGAGTGAGCCGTTGGTCGCGTAGATACTCGACGAGGACCGTCCGCTCGTCGTCGAAGCCGCCCTCCGAGCGCGGATCCTCGTCGGGGTGGACGAACATGTTCGACCAGGCGAAGCCCAGCGCGGGTGGCGCTTCGGGCTTGCCGGTGGCGGGCGAGTCAGCCATACCGCGACACTCATGCACGCCCCGGCCGTTCGCAAGCGGTTTAGGGCTGCCGCCCAAGGGACGGGTCGGCACCCGGATCACCCGCCCGCTGCAACTCCTCCTCGAACATCACGAACGTCCTCCGACGTACCCCCGCGATCAGAGCGATCTCGGTGGGCGTCGGGTAGCGGCGCTCCTGGGCCAGGGCATCCGTGATGGCCCTGACGGTCTCGTAGAGAGCGAAGATCGGACCTTCACCGGTGAGGTAGTGGGCCCGCTCACGCTCCGTCTGCTGGACGAACTCCTCCCGTGTCAGCTCCTCGATCTCGTCCCCGCCGACGAAGAGCAGAGTGTCGATGAGCTTGCTCGCCGGAGTCCAACCGCCGGTGTCCTTGGAAAGGCGCCACGCCGCCACGCCACCGTCCGTCGTCTCCACGAGCTTGATCGGTGATTCGTAGTAGCTGAAGAAAGCTGGGAGCACCAAACCTCCGGGTCGGTTCATCCCTCCGACACCTCTCCTCTGTCGTTGCCCAACGCACGCCAGTAAGCATCCTGTCCACGCCGGAGCAGCCCGTCGCGCACCGCACGTTCAGTCGGTGTCAACGGCCGGCCCGCCTCTCCAGCGATTGCATCCAGGTCCCGCCTGATCTCGTACAACGCATGTTCCCATTCCGCCACTCCCTCCAGCGCGACGAGATGAAGGCGCAGTTCGGCGATGTGCCCATTCGACATACGCAGCTTGAGCAGCACATCCCGGTATCCACTCGCCGGCGGGCGAACGAAACGGTCCTTGATCTCGAGCACCACCACGTCCGGGTCTCGGCTCAGCTCGTGTAACGCGTCGTACAAGTCGTCCAGCCGCCGAAACTCCAACTTCGCGGCCGCGAGATCCGTCAGGCGCGACGCGTCGTTGTCGTATTCGACGAGCTTGTCCAAAACTCGTCGGTGTGCCTTCGGCGCGCGACGCCAGCCAGGCTGCCCACGGTCGCCAGCCAGCCGCATGACCATGGCGTTCAGCTCCAGCTGCGCCGCCGCAGCATCGTCGTAGAGACGTCGCAGGTAGTCGGCTCGGAATTGGTCGTCGTGGCACCGCGCCATGTCGAAGCCGGCCTGGATGCTCTCCTGCCGCCGGGCGCGCAGCCTCTGACTCACCTCCAACTGACGTGGAGTGAGCGCGGTCGGCCGGGGTGGCGGTGGCACGTCCTGGGCCGCAACCGCCTCGGCTCCCCGCTGCGATATCTCGGCGAGTACGTCACCGAGGACGTCGATCGCCTGTTGGTGGCTCGCCAGGTGGTGCAACGTCAGGGGGCGAGCGGTCAACGAGTCGAACAGCTCCGGCGTCGCGAGGACCATGCGCGCCAGGTCGGACCGCTCAGCCATCTGCCGGATCAAGGCCTCGGCGAGCAGCGGCTCGTCCGGTGGCGCTTCCCGCCATGCTCCGTCCAGCATCGCGTGCGCCCGCGAGTCGGCGAAGAACGCGGCCACGTCCCGGGCGGCGGCATCGCCCAGGTGCGGTACGAGGCGCCGCAGCGTCGGCGCGTCCAACGCCGTGGCCAGGTCCGGCGGCGGCACACCTGCCCGGAGGGCGCTGTCGAGGTCCGACGCACCGGCGATCACGTCGGTCACCGGCGCGCGCTCGGCAGCGGCCGATCCGGGGCCGGCAAGAACGTGCAGGCGGTTCAGGTACGGCTGCCCGTACCCCTCGTCAGGCTCGGCCGGTGGGTACTCGGGCAGGTCCGGGAGGACGCTCTGCCTTCCTCTCGCCAGTCCGGCCATGGGCATCGGCCGGGCGTCCGACCCGAGCACCAGAACCTCGAGGTTGATCGAGTTGTACAGGTTGGGTGTCCCGGTGTGCGGGTAGAGCGGCCGGGTGGCGATCGCACCGGTCTGCGGGTCGAGGTAGAGCACGGTGCCGTTCTGGTTGAGGGCGACCGAGATGTGGGAACCGCCGCCCTCCCACGTATTGATCACGAATGCGTAGCTGCCGTGCCCGCCGAGCACCAGTTGGTCGTGCAGGTTGCGGTACCCGCGATCGATGACGTGCCGCCGCTGTGCCCAAGGCATGTCGTCGCCGGGCTCGCAGAGCCGCTGGAACCGTCCACCGCTGACCTGCTCGACCCGGCGGGGCCCGTCCAGTTCCCCGTCCAGCGGCCGGTTCACGTCTCCCGCCGCGTACGCGTCGAAGGTGCGGGGCGCGGACACCCGTGGGCGGCCGTGCACCCACGTGTCGAAGAGCGACAGGGTGCAGTCGACGCAGTTGATCCCCCGCGTCGGGTCCGCGGCCGGGCCTCCGTCGTTCATCAGCCGGAACCAGTCGCCCTGGCGCGGATCCGGGGTGCGGGTCACCCGCCCGTCGGGCTGCCGGGGAACCCGTCGCTCGACGTCGGTCTGATGCAGCGCCAACGGCGGACGCAACCCACCGGGCCGGCCGTAGCGGCGTGTCCTGTCGATCGGCGGCGGATGGCGGTCGCCGGTGAGCGCCGAGTGATCCGACGTGTCGACCGCGCCGGTTGCGAGGTCGCCGACGTCGTCGTTGATGCGCTGGAAGTTCTCCTCGTCGACGCCGATCCTCGGCGATGCCACCGTGCCGGCGAGGATCTCCTCGGCGAGGTCCCACTGCTGGTGGTACCAGCGTTCCCGGTCGCGGGCCTCCGCGAAGTACCGTTCGGCGGTTTCGTGCAGGCCGGCCTGCGCCAGCTCGCGGCCCTCGCTGATCAGCCATCGAATCTCGTCGTACGTACGGTCGGCGTCACGGCGTCGCTCCGTGGCCCGGTCCCGGCGCCGATTCTCCTCGTGGGTACGGCGCTGGTGTTCGAAGTGGCCCCGGTGGCGGCGCCGCTCGAAGGCGTCGAGGTCTTCGGCCCAGGCGGCCGGCCGTGGTCCCTGCGTGCCCACCGGATCTGGCGGCCCGTCGGAGGGCGGCCGAGGGGTCGGCGGCAGTGGCTGATCCGGCACCCACGGTCCGCCCGTCGCCGGCCGGCGCGGCGGCGGTCCCCCGCCATCCACCGACGGCACGGTCGACCGGTGCGGCGGGACGGGCTCGGGCACCCGGGTGGCAGGTGCCGGTGCCGCCGGCGCGGGTTCAGCGGGCGTGGGCGCCGGCGGCAGAGGTGCGGCCGGCGCCGGCTGAGCCGGCCAGCCGTTCGAGGTGGCGACGGTCGGCCCTGGCGCCGTGGCGACTGTGGACGGAGCGAGCGGGGTGATCGCCGGCGGTACCGTCCCGCCCGTCGTGGTCGGGCCGGCCGTCGCTGCGGCTTTCTCGACAGCACCCGAAAGTGGCGGCGGAGGCCCGGCCAGGACCGAAGGGGACGTCGCTCCGGCCGTGCTCAATGTCAGGCTGTCGGCGATCGTCCCGGTGACGGGCTGCGCCGCCACGGTCGGAGGCCCCACCGGCAGCACGGGCTCCGTGCTCGACGTCGGGCTGCCGGTGTTCGTCGCCGGGATCGGCGGCGGCGCGGCCACAGCGGAGGACTGCACCGGCGGCCCCGATTCCGCCGGCACGGTCGACGCGGTGAGTGGATGGCCGGCGGCGCCCGTGGACACCGCCCCGGCCGGTGTGACGGTTGCGAACGCTTCCTCGGCCGGTGGGCGGGGCGCGGGCAGCACCGGCTCGGTCAGGCCCGGCAGCCCGGGGCCGGGTGGCAGCCCCAGGTTCATCGAGGCCAGCGCGGTCAGCCGGCCGTCCAGTCGGGCCTGGAGGGCCGCGTCCGCCCGCGCCGTGGCCGCCCCCGTGCCGCCCGAGACCGCGGCCCGAGCGGCGTCCTCCACCGAGCTCAGACCCGCTCCGGTGGCCAGGCCGGCGGCGTTCTCCGCGATCACCTCGCCGGCCATCTCCCGGGCGACCTGCTCACCGATGCCCGCCCCGTGCCCGGTCGCGTGCCGGCCCAGCCCGGCCAGCGGTGCGGCGGCGCCCCCGGCGAGGCCGCCGAGCGCCGAGGTGCCGAGGTCGGTGAGGTCCAGCCCGTCGCGCCGGCCCGTGGAGTTCTGGTACGCCTGGGTGGCGAGGCTGATCCCAGCCTCCTCGCCCGCTTCGGCGAGTCCGCCGAGCGCCGAACGTCGGGCCAGTCCCCGTACGCCACCCTCGGCGACCCGCCGGCCGGCCCGCTCGCCGGCCTCCTTCAACCCGTGGCGCAGCGACTTGCGGGCGAGTTGCCCAGCGAGTCGCCTGAAGATCTGCTGCACGATCACCCGGCTCGTGGCGATCGCCGCGCCCGCCGCAGGCGAGGCGGCGCCGGCGGTGAGGACGGCCGCGACGGCCAGCGACAGCAGCTCGACGACCAGGATGCCGAGCTCGATCCAGACTTCGAGTTTCGCGGCCTCGATGTCGCAGCCGCACTCCTCGACCATCCGGCCCAGGTCGGTGCTGACGGCGAGCAGGACCGGCAGCGGCGCCTCGTCGCCCTCGGCCAACCGCCGCCAGGCCGCCTCGAATGCTTCGGGGACCGCGCCGACGGCGCCGTAGCCACTCTGCACGTCGGCGGCGGCTTCGATCGCGTCGGCCCGCGGGGCGGCGAGCGCGGCGGCCACCGCGTACCACTGGTCGGCGAGGTCCCAGACGGCGCGCTCGTTCCCTTCCGGCCATTCGACACCGACCACCCAGTCGAGGGCCTCGTGGATCCAGCCGGGCAGGTCCCACGGTGCGTAATCGAGCGGGTGCGGCACCGGGCTCGGCAGCAGGGTCATCGGGACGCCCCGCGGTCAGCGCTGATCGGTGACGCGGGAGAGGCGGCCCGCGGCGGCCGCGTCCGTGGCCATGTTGGCGTCGACCGAGCGCACCACGTCGGCGCCGAGCGCGCTGAGGTGGTTGCCGACCCCCTCCCAGGCACGCAGGACGATCTGCTCGCACTCGCGGTAGCTGCGCTCGAAGGCCGCCCCGATGTCGTCCCGGCCCCAGGGCCGCTGGGCGCTCGCCGAAACGATCCCGTCGCCGACCTCGACCCGCCGGGCGGTCACCGCCGCGCCGGCGGCACCGAGGTCTGCGCCGCCGCGCCGGGCCCGGGTGGCGTCCAGCCACAGCTGCCCGCCGTCGACCACGCCGGTCATCTGCCGCCGCCCAGCGCCGTGTCGGCCCGCTCGAACAGCGCACCGAAGTCACCCGTACGCAGGAACTCCATCGAACCGGAACCGGCGGGCAGGTGGTCGGCGACCATCTCCTGCGTGGCCGTGACCGCGTGGGTGGTCGCCCGCCGAACCGTCTCGGTTATCGTCCGGCTCAGCGCGGCGGCGTCCCGCTCCCCGTAGATGGCGGGGGTCAGCTCGACGGCGATCAGCTCGCCACGGGCTCCCACCGTGGCGGTCACCCGGCCGTCGGCCGAGCGTTCGGTCACGCGCAGGCCGGCGAGGCGGTCGCGCAGTTCGTCCAAACCGGACCGGAGCCGCTGGTATTGACCGTAGACCTCGTCGAACCTGACCCGTAGCGGGTGATTCGCCGACCGGTCCGCCTCCTGCACCACGCCGCCTCCCCGTCACCGTGTGTAGGCCGAACCATACCGGGCGCCACGAAACCTGTGGGGTCCGGTAGTTTTTGTGGGGTGATCGACCGTCATCAGGCCGAGCAACTCGCCGCCGTGTGGGCCCACCGCCACTCGCAACGCCTCGGCTACGAGTGCGTGCCGACCGTCGACGAGTTCGACCTGGGGTTCGTCATCACGTCCACTGTGTCCGCCGGCGCCCGGGCGCTTCCGGGAGACCTGCCGACGACGGTGGTCGACCGCGAGACCGGCGAGGTGAGCACCTGGCCGAGGGTCCCGCCGAACGTCGTCGAGGAGCTCTACCGGCGTAACCGGCCGGTCGGCCCGAGGGCTCCGCGTACGGTCGATACGGCGGGCCAACTCCTGCGGGAGATCCGCCGGCTACCCACCCCGGGCGCCGTCGCCCACCTGACCCTCGACGGCCGGTTGTTCCAGGCGCGGGGCGCCAAGGGCGACGTGGAGCTACGGCATCACCCGCTGGTCCGCCGCTACCTCGACGAACTACCCGCCGGCCACCTCGCCCGTGGTGGCGACCGACACGCCGAGCTGGTCGTGGTCTCCGACGTGCTGCACGAGTACGACCACCGCCGCGATGCCGAGGGCATCGCGCCGATGGGCCTGGGTGACGCCGAGATGCTGCTCGCCGCGGCCCGCTTCGAGGTGTTCCGCGTACGCGAGCCGGGCGACCCGGCCGGTGGGCTCGCCGAGCGCCCCTGCGACTCCTGCCTGAACTTCCTCGTGCACTTCAACGTCCTCCCCTGGTCGATGCTTGCGTACACACAGGAGTGGCGGCCCGACCACCAGCCCTCGCACGAGCCCGACCGGTTTCCCCGGGAGGTGTCGGACTCCCTCATGGACGGCGGCTGGGAGGACGGCCCGCTCAACGAGGTGCTCTGCTCCGGCGCGATCCGGGAGACCGTCCAGGTGCGGGGCCAGCGGCACCGCCACGTTCCGTTTCCGGCAGCCGTACGCGCGTTGACCGACTTCCCGGCGATCCTCAGCCGGCGGCGGGGCCCTGGTGAGCAGGTGTGGGTGAGCCGGTTCACCACCAACCCGCTGCGCGGCGCGCACAGCGCCGACAGCCTCGCCGACTTCGCGGCCGTGCTCGGCAGCCGGTTGTTCCCGTTCGGCTCCGAGCACGGGGACAGCATCTTCGCCGTCGACGAGCAGGGCCGGGTGTTCGCGCTGGACCAGGCGGGCGAGTGGTTCCTCGGCTCGGACGTCGACGCCGCGCTGACCACGTTGCTGCTCGGGCGGGGCGCGTCCCGCGTCCGGGACGACGGCACATGGTGAGCGACCGGCGGCGGTCCCTCTAGAGGCGCACGCCGGTGAGCACGAGCACGCGGGGCTCGGTGTAGTCCTCCATGGCGCTGCGCAGCCCCTCCCGGCCCGCGCCGCTGCCCTTCACCCCGCCGTACGGCATCTGGTCGGCGCGGTACGAGGGCACGTCCCCGACGATCACCCCGCCCACCTCCAGCACGCGGGCGGCCAGGAACGCGGTGCGTACGTCGTGGGTGAAGACGCCCGCCTGCAATCCGTACGCCGAGTCGTTCACCGCGGCGAACGCGGCCTCGTCGTCCTGTACGCGGGTGACCACCAGCACCGGCCCGAAGATCTCCTCGGCGTTGACCTTGGCGTCCGCGGGCACTCCGGACAGCACGGTCGGCGGATAGGTGGCATCCTCGCGCCGGCCGCCGACCTCGATCGTCGCGCCGGCCACGACCGCCTCGTCGACCCACGCCTCGACCCGGCGGGCCGCGTCGGCGGAGATCAGCGGTCCGACGTCGGTCCGTTCGTCGCTCGGGTCTCCGGTGCGCAGCTCCTGCACCGCGGCGAGCAGCCGGGGCAGGAAGCCGTCGTAGAGCCATTCGTGCACGTAGACCCGTTGAACCGCGATGCAGGACTGCCCGGCCTGGTAGTTCGAGAACGTGGCGATCCGCTGCGCGGCGAAGGTCAGGTCCTCGTCGGCCGCCCAGTCCGCGCAGATAACGGCCGCCGCGTTGCCGCCCAGCTCCAATGTCACGTGCTTCTCCGGCACCGAGCGGCGGATCTCGGCACCGACCGGTCCGGAGCCGGTGAACGACACGACCGGCAACCG
Organism: Micromonospora sp. NPDC005367; assembly: GCF_040606825.1. Classification (NCBI taxonomy): domain Bacteria; kingdom Bacillati; phylum Actinomycetota; class Actinomycetes; order Micromonosporales; family Micromonosporaceae; genus Micromonospora; species Micromonospora sp. NPDC005367. The sequence continues at coordinate 37,660 of NZ_JBEXFP010000010.1, forward strand.
CGGGTCGGCGACCAGCCCGGCGGCGCGCTCGTTGGGCAGCGGCAGCACCGACAACATGCCTGCCGGCAGGGCGGTCTCGGCGAGCAGCTCGCCGAGGAGCAGCGCGGTGAGCGGGGTGGCCGGTGCCGGCTTGACGACGATCGGCGCACCGACCGCGACGGCTGGGGCGACCTTGTGCGCGACCAGGTTGAGCGGGAAGTTGAACGGCGTGATGCCCAGCACCGGGCCGCGGGGCACCCGGCGTACGAGCGCGATCCGGCCGGTGGCGGCCGGATCGGTGTCGAGGCGTTGCAGGTCGCCGGAGAAGCGCCGGGCCTCCTCGGCGGCCCAGCGGAAGGTGGCGATGGCGCGCGTCACCTCCGCCCGAGCCCACTTCAGCGGCTTGCCGTTCTCGGCGGTGATGAGCCGGGCGACGTCGTCGCCACGCTCGGTGAGCCGGCGTGACACGTGGTCGAGGGCGCCCGCGCGCACGTGCGCGGGGAGCGCCGCGGCCTCCGCCGCCACATCGGCCGCGGCCGACACGGCCGCTTCGACCTGGTCCGGCGTGGCCACGGTGGTACGCCCCACGACCCGACCGTCGTACGGATGGTGGACGGTCAGTTCACCCTCGCCGTGAACGGGGCGACCGGCTACGTAGAAGGCTCTCGACTCCACCATCGAAGCCTAGACCGGCCCTTGGACTGACTGATCCGGCTGCTCGACGGCGTGCGCGTCACGGACGGGCACCCACGACATTCCCTTCTATCCTATAGTCCTAGTGTCGTAGGACTATAGAGAGGGCTCAGGTGATCGAGTTCGTACTGGACGCCCGGTCCAAGGTGAACACGTACGTGCAGCTGATCCAGCAGGTGAAGCAGGCCCTACGCGTGGGGTTGCTGGTGCCCGGCGACCAGCTGCCCAAGGTGCGCGACGTGGCTCAGTCGCTGGCGATCAACCCCAACACGGTGCTGAAGGCGTACCGCGAGCTGGAGATCGAGGGTCTCGTCGAGGGACGTCCCGGCGTCGGCACCTTCGTCCGCCGCACGCTCGGCGGGCCGCCGCTCGCCGACCAGGCCGAGCTGCGCGAAGACCTGGTGGCCTGGCTCCGCCGCGCCCGCACTGCAGGCCTCACTCCTGAGGACGTCATCGCCCTGGTCGAGACCACTCTGCGGGCCACACTCGCCGCTGAGGCGGCCCGCACGCAACCCGCCGCCTCAGCCGGCTGAGAGGAGAGCACATGGACATCGCACTGGAGACCGAGCAGCTCGGCAAGCGATACGGAAGACGGTGGGCGTTGCAGGACTGCTCGTTCCGCCTGCCGGCCGGTCGGATCGTCGGCCTCGTCGGCCCCAACGGCGCCGGCAAGAGCACTCTCCTGCACCTCGCCGTCGGCCTGCTCCGGCCTGACGCGGGTGAGGTGCGGATCTTCGGTCGTTCGCCGTACGACAACCCCGCCGCCCTGCCCGACATCGGCTTCGTCGCGCAGGACACCCCGCTCTACCGCGACTTCACCGCGGCGGAGCTGGTGCAACTCGGCGGCCGGATGAACGTGCGCTGGGACGCCGCGTTGGCCCGGGAACGGCTTGCCCAGCTCGGCATCCCGCCGAAGCTGCCGGTCGGCAGGCTCTCCGGCGGCCAACGCGCGCAGGTCGCGCTCGCACTCGCCCTGGCCAAGCGGCCGCGGCTGCTGCTGCTGGACGAACCGGTCGCCAGCCTCGACCCACTCGCCCGCCGCGAGTTCCTCCAGTCGCTGATGGGCAGCGTCACCGACTCCGGAACGACGGTGCTGCTCTCCTCCCACCTGCTCGCCGACCTGGAACGCGCCTGCGACCACCTGGTCGTCCTGCACTCCTCCCGGGTCCGGCTCGCCGGCGCGGTCGACGACCTGGTCGACGCACACCGGCAGCTGGTGGGGCCGCGGCACGTCGGTGAGTCGATCGCCGGGGTCGGCACAGTGGTACGGGCACGGCACACGGAACGTCAGTCCACCCTGCTGGCCCGGGTCGACGGCGTCGTCGATCCGGAGTGGACGGTGCACGACGTGACGCTGGAGGACGTGATCCTCGCCTACCTCGCCGATGGCGAGACGACCGTCGCCCGCACCGATTGGGAGGTGCCCGCATGATCTGGCTGACCTGGCGCCAGCACCGCCGGCAGGCGTTGTTCACCCTGGTGGGCCTGGTCGTGCTCGCCGCCCTCATGATCCCGACCGGGCTGATGATGCGTGCCTCGTACGCCGACAAGGGCCTGGCCGAGTGCCTACGGGTGTTGAACGCCGTCCAGCCGGACCCGGAGCGCGCCCGGTCGTGCAGCCGGGCCCTGAGCCAGTTCGCCGACCAGTTCAGCTCGATGTCCCTGATCGGCGTGCTCTTCCTCGTCCTGCCGCTGATCGTCGGGCTGTTCTGGGGAGCGCCGCTCGTCGCCCGCGAGGTCGAGCAGGGCACCCACCGGTTCGCCTGGACACAGGGTGTCGGCCGTCGGCAGTGGGCGCTGGTGAAGTTCGGGTTCGTCGCGATCGTCGCGGTGGTGGTCGCCGTGGTCTACGGGCTCGGCATGTCCTGGTGGGCCACGCCGCTGACCGGGGCCGCGCAACAGAGCCGTTTCGACGTCTTCTTCTTCGACATGCAGGGGGTCGCCCCGATCGGGTACACCCTCTTCGCGATCGCCCTGGGTGTCTGCGCCGGGGTCTTCTGGCCGAGGATGATGCCCGCGATGGCGGTGACGCTCGGCGGGTTCGTCGGCCTGCGGATCCTGCTGACCGTCCTGGCCAGGCCGCACTACCTGCCGCCGGAGACCCGGGCCATCCCGATCCAGGGCACGATCGGGGAGCCGGGTGGCGCACTGGGCGACTGGATCCTCGAGAAGGGCATCCGGAACGCCGGCGGCAGGATGGTGCTGTCCGATGCCCAGGCCGCGTGCTCGGCCGCCACGGGCCCTGCGGGCGGGAAGTGCCCACCCATCGCCGAGTTCGGCGAGGGCGCCTACAACTGGCAGCTCTACCAGCCGGCCGACCGGTTCTGGCTGTTCCAGGGCATCGAGTCCGGCATCTTCGTCGCGCTGGCCGCCGTGCTGCTCTACCTCGCCGTGCGACGGATCCGCCGTGTCGCCTAGACCGCCCCGACCGGCGGCGGGATGCGAGCGGACGGGAACGTCGTGGCGGCCCCCTCGCGGGGTGGCCGCCACGGCGTTCCCGCCGGCCCGGTCAGTTCAGCACCGGCGGGCGAGACGTTCAGCGGCGCGCCGGAATCACAACGGGCCGTACCGGGTGTGTGGGGCATCAGTCATCAGGGCCCAGTAGCGGTCCCCGTACGACCAGTGCCACCACTCCGTCGGATAGTTCACCATTCCCGCCCCGCTGAGCGCGGCCACCAGGATCTCCCGGTTCCGCCGCGCCGCCGCCGGGATGTTCTCGGCCGCGGTGAAGCAGGCGTTCGCGCTCGCCTCCGGGGTGGCGTCGACGACCGTGCCCATGTCCAGCTCGATACCGTCCGCGTCGCAGAGGGTCAGGTCGACGGCCCCGCCGGTGCTGTGCGGCGCCACCTCGACCGGGGAGACGAACTTGGTGGTCTCCACGTGTAGCCGCTCCGGCGACCACTCGGGGTACCGCCGGCGCAGCTCGTCCCGGTAGCCGGTGAAGATCTCCAGCTGTGCCTGGTACGGCCGGTAACCCTCGATGACCAGCAGGCGCAGGCCCACCGGGAGGGCACGCTGCGCGGCGAGCAGCCGGTCCGCGACGCCGCGCCGCACCCGGGCGTACGACCCGGCGGCATCGGCGGCGCGGACGTCGAGCCGCAGTTCCGGCACCTCACGCAGGTCGACCAGTTCGTCGCCGTCGTCCTCGCTCCGCACCGCGGCCACGCGCGGATCGGAGAGCAGGATCATCGCGGCTCTTCCAAACGCGCGCTCGCCGGCCGCTCGGCGTGCCGGACGAAGGCCAGCTGGACCAGGCGGTCCACGAGGTCCTGGTAGCTGACGCCGGACGCCGCCCACACCTTCGGGTACATCGAGTGCGCGGTGAAGCCCGGCAGCGTGTTCAGCTCGTTGACGTACAGGTCACCGTTCGCCTCGTCGTAGAGGAAGTCGACCCGGGCCAGGCCCCAGCCGCCGATCGCCGCGAACGCCCGTACGGAGAGTTCCCGGATCCGCTCGGTGACCTCCTCCGGCAGCGATGCCGGAACGATCATCGGGTCGCTGTCACCGAAGTACTTCTGCTGGTAGTCGAACCAGCCGCCCTTCACCTGGACCTCGCCGACCGCCGAGGCTTCGGGACGCCAGCCGCCGAGCACACCGGCCTCCAGCTCCCGGCCGGTCACGCCCTGCTCGACCACGACGACGTTGTCGTGCTTCAGTGCCTCCTCGATGGCGGCCGCCAGGTCGTCCCCCTCGGCCACCCGGGAGATGCCGATGGAGGACCCCATCCGCGCGGGCTTCACGAACAGCGGCCGGCGCAGCCCCAGCACCAGCTTCTCCGGGTCGTCCACGGTCCGGTAGGTCTGCGCGTCGAACGACGCCTGCGGGGTGACCGGCACGCCCTCGGCCCGCAGCGCACGCTTCATGGCGACCTTGTCCATACCGATCGCGGAGGCGAGGATGCCGCACCCGACGTACGGCACGCCGAGGGACTCCAGCAGCCCCTGCACCACGCCGTCCTCGCCGTACGGGCCGTGCAGGACCGGGAACACCACGTCCAGCTCGGCCGCGACGGTGCCGGGGGCGTCGGCCGCGGTCACCGCGAGCGTGCCCGCCCGGTCACCGGCACGCAGCTCCACCACCGGCCCGGTCACCGTAAGCCGGTCTTCGATGGCCAGCCCGGTTCCGACGGCCGCGCGCAGCTCCGCCAGCGTGGCGTCCGGCACGAGCCGGAAACCGCCGGTACGGGTCACGCCGATGGCGAACACCTGGTGGCCGGCGTCGGCCAGGGCCCGGGCGACGCCGAGCGCGGAGGCGCAGGACACCTCGTGCTCGGCGGACGGGCCACCGAACAGAATTCCGATCCGGACAGGCGTGCTCATGCCGCCACCCCTTCCATAGTCGCCAGGTCGGCGAACTGCCGGGTCGCCAACCGGGCGACCAGCTCCGCTTCGACATTTCCACCGGTCAGCACCACGCCGACCGTGCGGTACCGCTCTCGCCCCTGGCCGCTCTGCACGGCGTCAGGCCGGTTGACCGCTTCGCCGAGGTCCGCCGCCAGCCGCAGCGCACCGGCGAGCCCGGCCGCGCCGGACGGCTCGATGAGCACCTTCAGCTCCATCAGGAGCATCTGGAACGCCTCGGCGATCTGGTCGTCGTTGACTCGTACGACGCCTCGGATGGCGTCCCGCGCGACGGCGAAGGGTAGCTCACCAACGCAGGTGGGGCGAAGACCGTCCGCGATCGTCGAGGCCGGTGACACCGCCGTCGGCCGGCCCGCCATGAGGCTGTGGGCCAGGGAGTCGCAGCCCACCGGCTCCACCCCGTACACCTCGATCGGGGTGCCCGAGGCGGCCAGGCAGGCACCGGCCACGCCGCCGCCACCGCCGACCGGCACCACCAGCGCGTCCAGTGGCGTGCCGGCGCGCTCCGCGTCCTCGATCAGTTCCAGGCTCGCGCTGCCCTGCCCGGCGATGACGTCCGGGTGGTCGTACGCGTCGATCAGTGGGTGACCCTGGGCTTCGCTGATCTGGCGGGCGGTCGCGATCCGCTCCTCCAGGGTGCTGCCCGCGAAGACGATGTTCGCTCCCGCCGCCCGCGCCCGGGCCACCTTGGTCGCCGGCGCGTCGACCGGGAGCACGACCGTCGCCGCCAGCCCGTGCCGACCTGCCGCGAGCGCCACGGCCACCCCGTGGTTGCCGGTGCTCTGGGCCACCACGCCGGTGTATCCGGCCGCGGCGAGCCGGCCCACGGCCAGCATCGCGCCACGCATCTTGTACGAGCCGCCGGTCTGGAGGTTCTCCGCCTTCATCAGGATCCGGACCCCGGCGAGCCGGTCGATGGCCGGAGAGTTGAGCACCGGCGTACGCACCACGCGGCCGGTCAGCCACCAGGCCGCCTCCTGCACCCGGGCCCGGTCGGGTACGGCCCGGATCGGTACCGTTTCCGGCGCCGAAGCTGCAGCTGGCACCTCGGTCGGCCGTTCTGTGCGCGACATGATCTCTCCTTCACGGTTGCGCTTCCGGCCGGTACGCGGTGGCAGCTGGAACATCCACCACGCGCCGACCGCCAGCAGTCCGCGGTGGATGGCCAGGCTCAGCGCCAGCACCGCCGCGGTCACCAGGACCGGATATCCGGCCACCAGCAGTTCCCGTCCCGGCCCGTTCAGCTCTGCGATCGGCCCGGCGAGGAGCCGGTGCAGCAGAGCGAGCACCGGCATGTGAATCACGTAGACCGGCAACGTCTGGCGCCCCAGCGTCGCGAGCATCGTGCCGGCTGCCCGCGCCCGCTGGGCGACAATAGCCGCCGCCGTGATGCCGAACGCCACCGCGGTGACCGAGACGACCGGCCAGACGCCGAACCACTGCTCGGCGGCGGCCAGCCCCATGAAGGCCAGCGCGGCCACGTACACCGCGGCGGTCCAGAGCAGGCGTCGACGGCTCGCGGTCGCCGCCCAGCGCGTCAGGTACGGCCGCAGGTGCACGCCGGCGAGGAAGAACACGAGGTTCTGGTACACGCCGCCCCGATTGCCGGGTGTGTCCAGCAGCCCTGCGGCGGCGACGGCCGACAGCACGCCCGAGACTCCGAGCAGCACCGCCGGGTGGACCCGGCGCAGGGCCTTGGCCACCACGAAGTAGAGCGCCAGCGCGTACAGGTACCAGAGGTTGGACGGCGTGATGGTGAGCTGGGCCAGCAGTCCGCCGAAACTGGTGGCCCGGTCGGTCGGGAAGCCCGGTGAGAGCGCCAGCAGGGCGGTGTGCACCAGCAGCCAGATCGCGTACAGGTAGAGGTTGCCGGCGATCCGGGGGCGGGCGGTGGTCCGCCACGACCGGTTGACCGCGTTGGCCGCGAAGATCCCGGAGATGGTGAAGAAGAGCGGCATCCGCAGCGGCAGCAACTGCTCACCGAGCAGGCCCCACGCTCCCGGCACCGGAATGCCGACCCGCCAGCCGATCTGGAGGTAGTCCTTCACCACCACGTGCCAGAGCACCACGAGGATGATGCAGGTGCCTTTGGCCACGTCGGCCCACGCCTCGCGCCCCGCCCTCGTTGGCACCGCGGGCGCGGTCGACGTCTCGGTTGCGTTGGTCACAACGTCCTTTCCTCTCCGGCTCCGGGCGGTGCCGGCGGGCCGCGAGCGCGGGCCGCCTGCGTTGCCGGGCAGGCCGGAGTCGGCGATCCGCGTACACACGGATCCCGGGGCCGATCGGTTCGGTCTCTGGTCGGCGGCGCTGCCGATCTAGTGCGGTACGGGTAGTTGGACGTCGACACGCAGGCCGCCGCCGTCGAGCGGCCGGGCGGCGATGATGCCGTCGTGTGCCTGGGTGATCGAGCGGGCGATGGCGAGCCCCAGTCCAGCGCCACCGCTCTGGTTGGTCCGGTCCCGAGCCAGCCGCCGGAAAGGCTCGAACAGTCCGGCGACAGCCTCCGCCGGCACGATCTGCCCGGTGTTGGCCACGGTCAGTGCCGGTGTCCGCCCGACCGTGACAGCGAGCCGACCGCCGGGCCGGTTGTACTTGATCGCGTTCTCCACAAGGTTGGTCACCAGGCGTTCCAGCAGCACCCGCTCCCCCATCACGACCCGCGGTGCGAGCTGGCTCTCCACGGTCACCCCGGCCGCCGTCGCCCGATCCTGGTACGCGGCCAGGACCGCGCGGGTGATCTCGTGCAGCGGCTGCGGGGTCGAGGAGCGGAGTCCCTGATCGCTCTCGCTGAGCGCGAGCAGCCCCTCGATGAGCCTCTCGTTTCGCTCGTTGGTCTGCAACAGCTGGGCGGTCAGCAATTCGAGCTGCTCGCCGGTCAGCGCCTGAGCCATGCCGACCTCGATCAGGGTCCGCTGGACCGCCAGCGGTGTACGCAGCTCGTGCGAGGCGTTCGCGGCGAACCGTCGCTGGCCGTCGTACCCGGCGGCGATACGCTCCATCATCTGGTCGATCGCCTGGGAGAGCTGGGCGAGTTCGTCTCGGCCGCGCCGCCGGATCCGGTAGCCGAGGTTCTGCGGACCGACGTGCGCGATCGGGTCGGCGAGGTCGCGCACCGGCCGCAGGCACCAGACCGCGGCACCCCAGACCCCGACCACCGCGACCACCGCGAGGACGAGTTCGATCAGTTGCGGGATCGCGTAGTCGAGCTGGCGCGCCGGATCGCACGCCGCCCGCAGTCCGGGGACCGGCAGACCGCAGATCTCCTCCGCGGGCAGCCACAGCATGCCCAGCACCCATTTGCCGAGGCCGGGCAGGAACAGCCCGGCGAGCAGCGCGAGCACGCCCACGAGCACGACGCGGCGGCGCGGACTCACTCCGGCCTGCCGATGCGGTAACCGGCCCGGGGCACCGTGTGGATGACCGCCGGCTGCCCGAGCTTCTTGCGCAGGGTCATCACCGTCACCCGCACCGCGTTGGTGAACGGGTCGGCGAACTCGTCCCACGCCTGCTCCAGCAGCTCCTCGGCGCTGACGACCCGACCGTTCGCACGCATCAGCACGTGCAGGACGGCGAACTCCTTGGGGCTGAGGCTGACCGGACGTCCGTCGCGGGTGACCGTGTGCCGGGCGACGTCCAGCGCCATGTCGTACTGCTCGAGCACCGGCGGCACGGCCGGTGCGGACCGGCGGCCGAGCGCCTGCACCCGGGCGACGAGCTCGGCGAACGCGAACGGCTTGGTCAGGTAGTCGTCGGCGCCCAGGCCGAGGCCCTCCACCCGGTCCCGGATGCCGGCGGCCGCGGTGAGCATCAGCACCCGGGTGCCGGCGTCCGATCCGGCCAGGCTGCGGCACACCTCGTCGCCGGTCCGCCCGGGCATGTCGCGGTCGAGCACGGCCACGTCGTACCGGTTCACAGCGATCCGCTCCAACGCCCCGTCGCCGTCGTAGCAGACGTCGACCGCCATGGAGACGCGGCGCAGCCCCTCGGCGATCATGTCCGCCAACAACCGCTCGTCATCCGCCACCAGCACCCGCACGCTTGCCGCTCCCGTGATCCTTCGTTGTCCGGCATACGCTCTCAAGCAGGAGATAAGGGTTTCGTAAACACCCGCCTGAGCAATCGTCCACGCCCCGGAGGCAGGGACAAGCGAGCACCCACCGGCGCTGCCTCGTGCGTACGAGTATGGGGCGATCCGTCTTGGCTCCGCGCGCTCGCCGACGCCACGGAGTGAACCGGATCACGCCGAGGCCCCGCTCCGACTCCGTCGATCGCACCCTTGGCGGGCGGGGGTGACCTGGGTCACCATGGGCGCAAGGAGGTCGCCGGTGGCTGACCCGTGGCTCGCCCTGGAACTCGGCGCCGATCCCGCGGAGCGGATCGCGCAGGTCGCCGCCGCGCACGAGGCGTTCCTCACCGTCGGCGCGGCCCCCGACCGGGTCCGCGACGTGGTCCGGCGGTCCTGGCAGCGATCGGCCCTGCTCGACCCGGAGGCCACCGCGCCGGTCGACCTCACCGACGACGCGCTGGTCGACTACCGCGCCGCCCACCCGCTGGCCCGGGTGCTGCCGCTCTTCCGGGACCTCCTCGGCGGCATCGCCTTCGACGGCGCGCACCTCATGGCGATCTGCGACGCGCACGGACGACTGCTCTGGGTCGAGGGCCATCCGGGGGTGCTCCGGCGCGCCGAGGCGATGAACTTCGTTCCCGGTGCCCGATGGGACGAGGCGCACGCGGGCACGAACGCCCCCGGCACCGCGCTGGCCGTCGATCACAGCGTGCAGATCTTCGCCACCGAGCACTTCAGCCGCCGGGTGCAGCGCTGGACGTGCGCCGCCGCGCCGATCCACGATCCGCGCACCGGGCGGCTGCTCGGCGCGGTCGACATCACCGGCGGCGACCACCTGGCCAACCCGCAGAGCCTGGCGCTGGTACGAGCCACCGCCCGCGCCGCCGAGGCGGAACTCGCCGCGGATCGACCGTTGGAGCCGGGTGTGGCGACTGTCCTGGCGCTCGGCCGGGACGAGGCGGAGCTACGGGTGGACAGGCGGCGGGTCCGGCTCGGACGCCGGCACAGCGAACTGCTCGTGCTGCTGCTCGAGCACCCGGAGGGGCGGTCCGGGGAGCAACTCGGCCTCGACCTGTACGGCGACGACCGGCTGCATCCGGTGACCGTGCGCGCCGAGCTGTCCCGGCTGCGCCGCGCACTCGGCCCGGAACTGCTCGACTCCCGCCCGTACCGGCTGCGCGGCACCGTACGCGCGGATTTCCGCTCCGTCACCGCCCTGCTCGACCGGGGCGACCCGGCCGGCGCGCTCGACGCGTACACAGGTCCGCTGCTGCCCGCCTCCGACGCGCCGGGAGTGGCCCGCCTGCGCCGGTTCATCGACGGCCAGCTCCGGGCGGCCGTGCTCGCCACCGCGGACCCGGCGCTGCTCGCGGCCTGGACCGCGACGCCCGCCGGCACCGACGACCTGGCCGCCTGGCAGGCGCTGGCGCGGACGCTGCCGCCGGGCGCGCCGCGCCGATCGCTCGCGGTCGCCCGCATCCACCAGCTCGCCCGGGAGTACGGCCTGCCGCGCGCAACGTGGTTGCAACGTTCCGGCAACTAGCGTCGCCCCCGTCACCGCACCTCGACGGCGGAGGTAACCATGACGCGCTACGACGCGCCCACCCACTGGCAGTCCCGCTACGACCACTTCATCGGCGGCGAGTACGTCAAGCCGCACGGCGGAAGGTACTTCGAGAACCCCACCCCCGTGACCGGCGAGGCCTTCTGCGAGGTCGCCCGGGGCACCGGCGAGGACGTCGAGAAGGCCCTCGACGCGGCGCACGGCGCCGCCGACGCGTGGGGCCGCACGTCCGTGGCCGAGCGGGCCCGCATCCTCAACCGGATCGCCGACCGGATGGAGGAGAACCTCGAGTCGTTGGCGATCGCCGAGACCTGGGAGAACGGCAAGCCGGTACGCGAGACGCTGGCCGCGGACATTCCGCTCGCCATCGACCACTTCCGTTACTTCGCCGGGGCGATCCGGGCGCAGGAGGGAAGCGTCGGCGAGCTGGACGACGACACGGTCGCGTACCACTTCCACGAACCGCTCGGTGTCGTCGGGCAGATCATCCCGTGGAACTTCCCGCTGCTGATGGCCACCTGGAAGCTCGCCCCGGCTCTCGCCGCCGGCAACGCCGTGGTGCTCAAGCCGGCCGAGCAGACCCCGGCGTCGATCCACCACTGGCTCTCGCTGGTGGCCGACCTGCTGCCGCCCGGCGTCGTCAACGTGGTCAACGGCTTCGGTGTCGAGGCGGGCAAGCCGCTCGCCTCGTCGGCGCGGGTGGCGAAGGTGGCGTTCACCGGCGAGACCACCACCGGGCGGCTGATCATGCAGTACGCCAGCGAGAACATCAAGCCGGTAACGCTCGAGCTGGGCGGCAAGAGCCCGAACATCTTCTTCGACGATGTCAGCGCCGCGTCCGACGACTTCCTGGACAAGGCGCTGGAGGGCTTCACCATGTTCGCGCTCAACCAGGGTGAGGTCTGCACCTGCCCGTCGCGGGCGCTGATCCAGCAGGGCCACTACTCGGACTTCCTGGCGGCGGCGGTGGAGCGGACCAGGGCGGTGAAGCAGGGGCACCCGCTGGACACCGAGACGATGATCGGGGCGCAGGCGTCGAACGACCAGCTGGAGAAGATCCTGTCCTACCTGGACATCGGCCGGCAGGAGGGCGCGAAGGTGCTGACCGGCGGGGCGCGGGCCGACCTGGGCGGTGAGCTGTCCGGCGGGTACTACGTGGAGCCGACCATCTTCGAGGGCGACAACTCGATGCGGATCTTCCAGGAGGAGATCTTCGGTCCGGTGGTCTCGGTGACCTCCTTCGCCGACCTCGACGAAGCCGTGAAGATCGCCAACGACACCCTGTACGGGCTGGGCGCCGGCGTCTGGACCCGGGACATCAACACCGCCTACCGGGCCGGACGGTCGATCCAGGCCGGACGGGTGTGGACCAACTGCTACCACGCGTACCCGGCGCACGCGGCGTTCGGCGGGTACAAGCAGTCCGGCATCGGCCGCGAGAACCACAAGATGATGCTGGAGCACTACCAGCAGACCAAGAACCTGCTGGTCAGCTACTCGCCGAAGAAGCTCGGCTTCTTCTGATGGGCAGCGACCCGTCGGGCGCCGCGGTTCCCGGTCGGTCGGGCGCCGCGGCGCCGCCCGGCCCCGTTCCACTTCCTCGGGCGGCGACGCCGATCTCGCTGCCCCGCCCGGCGGAGCCGGTCTCCGTGACGCCGGCCGCGGCGGAGCTGCTCCGGTCGCTACGGGAGCAGCACGGGCCGCTGATGTTCCACCAGTCCGGCGGCTGCTGCGACGGCAGTGCCCCGATGTGTTACCCGGCGGGCGAGTTCCGCACCGGTGGCTCGGACCTGATGCTCGCCGCGCTGCACATCGACGGTGTGCCGGAGCCGGTGGAGTTCTGGATGTCCCGCGCGCAGTGGGACCTATGGAAACACACGAGGCTCACCGTGGACGTGGTGCCCGGCCGGGGCAGCGGCTTCTCGCTGGAGGCCCCGGAAGGCGTCCGCTTCCTGATCCGCTCCCAGCTCGCCGGGGTCGAACGGCCGGATGCCCCCGCTTGACCCGCGTCAGCCGGCGGCGATCTGCTCGTACCGGTCGACGGGCCGTACGGCGACGCCGCCGGCCCGGTCCAGCCCCTGCCAGAGCGCGCTGGTGGCCGGGTCCTGCTGTGCCACCTCGCGTTCCGTCGCGACCAGGTATTCGGTGAGGAAGTCGCGCAGCGGACCCGCCGCCACGCTCTGCGCACGCTCATCGGCAAACTTGGGTGCCGCATGCAGCAGCAGCAACAACATGCCGTGCACCCGCGCCTTCTGCGACTCCAGTGCCGGCTGGAAGTACGGCAGGTCCAGGGCCCGCGCCCCCAGCCGGGCGTAGAACCGGAGCCGCGCCTCTGGATCGCCGTGCGCCGGGTTGCCGGTGTGCCGATCCGGGCGCTCCACCTCGGCCACGATCAGGCACGGGTCGTACCGCTGCGCCCAATCGCGGACGAGGTGGCCGAGCAGGAACGTGCCCACCCCGGTGCCCCGGCCCTCCTCGGCCACGGCGAGGTAGCTGAGCAGCATCACCCTGGGGGCCTCGTACCAGGATCCGACGGCCCCGCCGAGCAGCGTGCCGGCCTCGTCACGGACGATGAAGACCTCGCCGACCCCGCTGTGCAGATCGGCGACGAGGCTCTCCCGTGTCACCAGCTGCTCGTCGGGGAACGAGGGCACTATCACCTGCCGGTAGAACAGGCCGGTAGTGGCGTCGTCGGTCAGGCGCTCGATCCTCATCCGGTCACGCTACCGGGCGTCGTCCAACGAACCGGCCGCTGAACGCGCCGCCGACCCCTGCCGGTCGCGGAGCATGAAGTGCAGTGCGAAGCCGAACAGCGCCGCCGTGATCAGTACCCCGATGGCCAGCGACAACGCCCAGAGGTCGGTCAGGTCGTAACCCGCCTGGATCAGCTGCATGACCCCGGAGAGACCGACCGCCGTGGCCACGCCCAGCAGGATGTCGATCCGGCGGCGGTTGATCCGCTCACGTTCGCCGCGCCGCCGCGCCGCCGCGTCCTCGCGGGACAGCCGCAGCCGCAGCTCGCGCTCCTCGCGTTCCCGCGCAGCCCGGGCCGCCGCGAGCGCCCATTCCTGCTGACGACGCATCGACGCCTCCACCAGCGCACCGGCACGGTCCGCGAGGACCTTGTCGACCATGTCCTCGAACTCGGCGCGCAGCTCACCGAAGCGCGCGGCCACCAGCAGCCGGTCGATCGTCACCCGGATCGCCGGTGAGGTGACCAGGGACGGTGCGGTGAGGAACATCAGGACGGTACGGCTCGACATGACGAAGGCGTGCATCCGAAGCTGCTGGGCCTCCAACCGCCCCTGCAACTCGGTCAGCCCCTCGACGTCGCGGTGGTGTCCGGCTGAGGAGATCGCGGCCTCGTCCGGCTCGGCCCGGCTCCGGTCCAGCCGTGCGGTCATCTCCGCCAACTGTTCGAGCACGGCCTGGTGGTAACCGCCGAGCTGGTCCTGCCAGCCGGCGAACATGCCTTCGAGGGAGGCCACGAACTCGGCCGTCTCGGCGAGCGAGCGCATCTGGTAGCTGGGGCTACCGGGCGTCATCATCAACGTCGTGTTGCAGCTGCGCATCAGCAGGTCACCGGCGAAGCCGGGCACGTCCACGACGGGGAGCCGCGCCGCGTCGACCGGGTAGCGCAGCCACTCCGCCACGGCGCCGATTCCATCGCGTACGGGGTTGCAGAGCGGTTGCGCCCCGAACGCCGAGAGCAGCTCCCCGGCCGTACGGACGGGTTCGACCGCGCCGGTCGAGAGCGAGACGACGCTCGCCCGGTCGACGGAGAGCAGCACGTGGTACATGCCCGGACGAGCGCTGCACCGAACCTGCCGGTCCATGGTCCGGGCGAGCTGCCCGGCTAGATCGAAGATCACCTGGTTGGCGAAGTCCGACAGCCGTCGCCACTGCGGGGCCGCCGGTCCCGACTCGACCATGCGCAGCGGGGTACCGAGCTGAGTGAGGTTCCCGGACTCGGGGGCGACCCGGACCATCGCCGCGTACACCTGCGGCGGGGTGGCACCGGAGAGCTGCAGCCCGATGCGCAGGCAGTGATTGCCCAGCTCGGAGAGGCGCAACTCCACCGTGAGGGCCTGCGGCTCGGCGTCCGGCCGGTCGACGTCTGTGAGCTCCAGGTCGGGCAGGGTGATGGTCATGCCGCGGAACTGACGGTCGAGCGGGTCGTCGCCCTTCCAGATGTCGCACAGCGAGAGATCGTCCGACACCTTCGCCTGCGGGTGCTCGCCGACGGAGCAACCCGCGAGGGTCCAGTCGTACGCGGCCCGGCGGGCCGTGTCGATCAGATCCTTCGGCAGGCTGACCGCGCTCGGTGGCGTGCCGGCCGATGTTCCGTCTGCGGCCACGTCCTCGTACAGGCCGAAGGGGTACAGGTAGACGACCTGCCCGTGCTCCACCCGGAGCCAGGGTTGCTCGACCGAGGCGGCGAGCGCCTCCAGCGCGTAGCGGTGCGCCCGCATCTCGCTCCGGTCGATGCCGTCGGGCATGCTCTCCTCCGCTTCGCGCAGGGCTCGGATCGCGCCGCCCACCTCGCCCTCGCCGGTGGTGAAGTGGTCGAAGACCGCCCGCGTCGCCAGGCAGAGTGCGCGGTAGTAGCGGACGTCGCCATCGGCTTGCTCGATCAGGAAGGACAACAACGGGGACCGAGGGCAGGACGCGGCGTCCACCAGCATCCGCTCGGCCCGGTCGGCCACCCGTCCGGCCAGCTCCGACCAGGCGGCAAGGGAGCCGGTGTACCCGGCGTCGTTGCAGACCATCTCGACGGCCAGCAGCTCGATCATCTGCAGCACCAACCCGGCCACCGCGGCGTCGACCGCCTGCCCCTGTGCCGTGAGCCGCGACCACCGCTCGCCCACGAACCGCATGTGCTCCAGCACCGGTTCGATGTCCCACGCCTCTTCCCAGTGCTCCTCGAAGAGCGCCTCGAGGTAGAGCAGCAGGCCCGGCGCGACTCCCGGCAGGGGTGCGGCCACCGTCAGCGCGTGTCCGATCGCCGAGCGCAGCTGCGGCTGCTCCACCCGCGCCGAGTCCCAGGTGGAGAGCGACGCCAGCAGGTCGAACTCCTCGACGGCGAGACCGCCCGGCCGGCACAGCCGCCCGGAGAGCCAGCGACGCAGTGGCCGCAGGTCGCTCTCGCCGAGCGCCTCGAGGTGCTCCGCATCTATCTCCGTCGCGATATCCACCGAGCAGCCCTCCGCTCCGAGTCACCGACGCACAGGGCACTGTGCCAGGTGGTCGCAAGGAATCACGACCCGTCCGGGAGGTGGTGGTGCCGCTGCCGGACGGCTTCGGCCCGGCCGCCGATGATCGGCCCGCGCCGCGCAGCTGGCCTACCGGCGGGCGGGGCCGGCAGACGGACCGGCCGGCGTCGACTCACCGGTCTGCCGGAAACCGGCTCCGGGCGGGCGTCCGGGTACCTAGCCTGACAGGCAGGAGCGGCTCAGCGACGTTGACGGAGGCTCGCATGAGCATGGAGGCCATGGACGCGTTCGCCCGTGAGCGCGAAGTCGAGATCACCGTGACCGGCCGGAGGACGGGCCGGCAGATCTCCCACCCTGTCTGGTTCGTGCAGGAGGAGCAGAGCATGTTCCTGGTGCCGGTATCCGGGCCCGACAGCGACTGGTACAAGAACGTTCGGCGGACGCCGGTGATCCGGGTGGCCGCGAACGGTACGGCGGTGAACTCGACGGTGACCCTCATCCAGGACCCGGATCGGGTCGACCACGTGGTGTCGCTGTTCCGCGAGAAGTACGGCGCGGAGCAGGTGGAGAGCTACTACCCGAGGCACGACGTGGCGGTGCAGGTGCCGCTCGGCTGACCGAGCGGCGGTGACGCGGCGGCCGGCCCCGCCTCAGAGGCTCGGCGGAATGACCCGCAGGTGACCTCGGCGGCCGGTCGAATGGGACTGCTTGTCCTGGTCGTCCTCCGGCGGACGCGGAGCCGGACGGGCCGCCTCACGGACCGCCTCGGCCAGCGCGACCAGGTCGTCGGTGGTGGGCGGGGGCGGCTCGAACTCGCCTTCGTGACGGACGACGTCCCAGCCCCGCGGGGCGGTCAGGCTGCGGGCGTGCGGCTCGCAGAGGTCGTACGTGTGCGGCTCGGCGAAGGCCGCCAGGGGGCCGACCACCGCCGTCGACTCGTTGTAGACATAGGTCAATGTGGCGACCGCTTGCCGGGGGCAGCCGTTTCGGGAGCAGCGCCGTGGTGACCTCACGGCGGCAGGGTATCTCCATTACCGGGTCCGGCGCACCGGTTCGCGTTGCGACACGCCCGTCGCGGTGATCACAATTCCCGGGTTCGGCGGTCGGCCCCGCCCCGGCACGCCCGAACGGAGGCGCTGCCACGGGCCGAGGTCGCCCGGGGCTACCCTTTGCCTCATGACGAGCCCGGAACACCGCCGCCCCGGCTCCGGCCGGCGCGCGCACCGCGACCGGCACGGGCGTGGTCTGCGCGGACGGCTGGTGCCGGCCACCGTACCGCTGGCCCGGACGAAGGCCGAGGTCTTCGACGACCTGGTCCTGGACACCGTCGAGACGCTGGAGCGGCGCTTCGCGAAGGAGCTGGCCGGGGTCGAGTTCGCGGTGGAGGACGTCCCGCCGGAGTTGAACGTCTACGACTCCGACGTGCTCGAGGACGGCGAGGTCCCGCTCGCGCGCCTGCTTCCCGGGCGGCCGGGCCGGCAGGAGGTGCCGCCCCGGATCGTGCTCTACCGGCGGCCGCTCGAGTTCCGGGCGATGGACCGGGAGGACCTCGCCGACCTGGTCCACGACGTGATCATCGAACAGGTGGCGAATCTGCTCGGAGTCGATCCGGACGAGCTGGCCTGACCGGTCCGGTCCCCCCCACCGGACCCGGTCACGACTCACCCGCGCGGAGACCCTGGTCAAACGCCTGACCCGGGCGGCCCCCACCGCCCGGGCTCCGCGTCGATCAGGCGGCCCGCCGCTTCAGCTTCCGCCGCTCCCGCTCGGAGAGACCACCCCAGATCCCGAACCGCTCGTCGTGACCGAGAGCGTATTCGAGGCATTCCGTCTTGACCTCGCAGCGCGAGCAGATCCGCTTCGCCTCACGGGTCGAGCCGCCCTTCTCGGGAAAGAACGCCTCCGGGTCGGTCTGCGAGCACAGCGCCCGCTCCTGCCACTCCGGCGCGTTTCCGAGCAGGTCGGCCACCTCAAGCTGGCCGTCCATCAAATGCCTCCTTGTCGCGCACCGGCGTCATCGCCGCTGCAACCCCCCACGCGAAAGGCGTGCGTGTCCGTCCGGTCCGGTTTGATACGTTCCGCGCGAACAACCCCATTCAAATTACACGTGTGTAATACGTGCGCCGTCAAGCCAAACTTGATAATGGAGTCGTCCTCCCGACATGACCCGGACGGCCATCCGACCACCCGGCCTCGCAACCTGCCCTATCGATTCAGACCCCGGCCGAGTAACGCCCTCTCCGGCGAGTTGCCAGAGTTTTTCCCCGTGGCGTACCGGCGCCGGCCGCGCCGGAGCGGTCGCGAAACGCCACGGGGGCGCACCCGGACAGCACTGCTGATCTTGGTGGGGCACCAGGTTAACGCGACTCGCGACAGACCGCCCGTCGAGCGACCGCCGACGATCGCGGCTCGCCCACATCGTGGACGGGGCGCCACGGATGAGAGTGGACGAAGATGGGTCCGAGCCGGACTCGGGCTGTTCGAAGCGGTCGCCCGGCCCCCGCGGCCCGACGACAGCTCGTGCTGAGGAAATTCCCAATACACGGTACGAGCCCCCGGCGCGCGTGCCGACGTGGGCACGGTGGAGGGCTCGGCGCACACCGGCGCGACCGGGTCCGCACGAGGTGCCGTCCGGCCGGTCCGGCGAGACGATCCCGACCAACGACGAACGTCGAACACGCTCGGCATCTTGAACAACTGGTTGCCCGACCGCACCCAGCCGAATTCGCACCGGAACCCAATTGTCGATCAACCACGGGCACCGGTCGCGGCGACCAGCCGTACGGGTCCACGGAATCGCACGACATACCTCAGCGACCATTCGGCACGGCAGCAGCCGAACGGGCACAGGCCGCGCCGGCCGACGGTTCCCGGCGGTGAGCTCGCGAGCCGTCGCCGGCGCCGCCCCGGGACGCCGGCGACGGTTCTCACGCTCACCGCCGCCGGCCCGGCCCGGCCCGAACCGGGCCGACAACGCCCGGAAAGGTCCGGCCTCAGGACCCCACGGTGCCGTACGCGGTGCTCCGCCGACGCGCCGGACGCCCGGCCGCCGCCGCGATCGCCCGCAACTGCTCCTCCGTCCGGGCCGACCCATTGGCCGAACCCGCCATCCGGGAGATGGTCTCCTCCATGAGGGTGCCGCCCAGGTCGTTGCAGCCGCCCTGGAGCATGGCGACCGTGCCGGCGTCGCCGAGCTTCACCCAGGAGCACTGGATGTTGTCGATCCGGCCGTGCAGCAGCAGCCGCGCCATCGCGTGCACCACCCGGTTCTCCCGCCACGTCGGACCGGGCCGGGCGATCCCGGCCAGGTAGATCGGGGCGTTGGTGTGCACGAAGGGCAGCGCCACGAACTCGGTGAAGCCGTTCGTACGGTCCTGCACCCCGGCGAGTACCCGGAAGTGGCCGAGCCACTGCGCCGGGTGGTCGACGTGTCCGTACATCATGGTCGAACTGGACCGGATGCCCAGCTCGTGTGCGGTGGAGACCACCTCCACCCAGGCGGCCGCGGGCAGCTTGCCCTTGGTCAGCACCCAGCGGACCTCGTCGTCGAGGATCTCGGCGGCCGTACCCGGGATGGTGTCCAGCCCGGCTTCCCGCAGTTGCGTCAGCCACTCCCGCACCGGCACGCCGGCCTTCGCGGCCGCGGTGACGATCTCCATGGGCGAGAAGGCGTGCACGTGCATCTCCGGCACCCGCGCCTTGATCGCCCGGACGATGTCGGCGTACCCGGTCACGGGCATCTTCGGGTCGATACCGCCCTGCAGGCAGACCTCGGTCGCGCCGGCCGCCCACGCCTCCTCGGCCCGGTCGGCGACCTGGTCGACCGAGAGGCGGTAGGCGTCCGCGTCCCGCTCGCGTTGCGCGAACGCGCAGAACCGGCAGCCCACATAGCAGACGTTGGAGAAGTTTATGTTGCGGTTGACAACGTAGGTGACGTCGTCGCCGACCGCCGCGCGGCGCACCTCGTCGGCGATCCGGCACAGCTCGTCCAGGGCCGGGCCGTCGGCGCCGAACAGCGCCAGCGCGGCGTCGGTGTGCCGCGGCTCCAGCAGGGCCGCCGGATCGTCGGCGGCCAGCCGCAGACCGGCCCGCAGATCGTGGTCGCCCGCACCGGCCGGCACCGGCGCGGCGGTCACCTTCGTGGCGACCTCGGCCCAGTCGCCGTAGACGTTGTCGAAGTCGCCGCGACGGTCGCCGGTACGGCCGGTCGTGTCGATCGTGACGTGCAGGTCGGTGCGCCCGCCGAAGACCTCCTCCGGCTCCTGCCACGGCCGGCCGACCGGGCGAGCGTCCTCGACGGCCAACCCGCTCTCCCCGTCGGCCAGCGCGGTGACGTGCGCCAGGAGGCGCGGGTCCAGCCACGGATCACCGGCGCGGACGTACTCCGGATAGATGGTCAGCCGCTCCCGCAGGGTGAACCCGCCCTCGGCCGTACGCCGGGCCAACTCGTCCAGCTGCGGCCAGGGACGCTCCGGGTTGACGTGGTCCGGGGTCACCGGGGAGACCCCACCCCAGTCGTCGATGCCGGCGCGCAGCAGCAGGTCGTACTCGCCCTCGATCAGGTTCGGCGGCGCCTGGATGCGCATCCGCGGGCCGAGCAGCAGCCGGGCCACCGCCACGGTGGCCGCCAGGTCGTGCAGTTCCGCGTCCGGCATGCCGCGCATCGCGGTGTCCGGCTTGGCGCGGAAGTTCTGCACGATCACCTCCTGGAGGTGGCCGTACTCCCGGTGTGCGCGGCGGATCGCGAAGAGCGCGTCGACCCGTTCGGCGTGGGTCTCCCCGATACCGATGAGGATCCCGGTCGTGAACGGGACGCCGACGCGGCCGGCATCGTCGAGCACCCGCAGCCGTACCGCCGGTTCCTTGTCCGGCGACCCGAAGTGCGGGCCACCCGGCTCGGACCAGAGCCGCGTCGCCGTCGTCTCCAGCATCATGCCCATGCTGGGCGCGACCGGCTTGAGTCGTTGCAGCTCGGACCAGGAGAGCACGCCGGGGTTCAGGTGCGGCAGCAGCCCGGTCTCCTCCAGCACCGCCACCGCGCAGGCACGCAGGTAGTCCAATGTGGAGTCGTAGCCGCGCTCGTCGAGCCAGCGCCGGGCCGCCGGCCAGCGCTCCTCCGGCCGGTCACCGAGGGTGAACAGCGCCTCCTTGCAGCCCTGCGCCGCGCCCTCCCGGGCGATCGCCAGCACCTCGTCCCGGTCGAGGAAGGGCGCCGGGAGGCGGTGCGGCACGGTGGCGAAGGTGCAGTAGTGGCAGCGGTCCCGGCACAGCCGGGTGAGTGGGATGAAGACCTTCTTGGAGTATGTGACGACCCCGGGCCGGCCGGCGTCACGGAGCCCGGCGTCACGAATCCCGGCGGCAACGCCGAGCAGCTCGTCGAGGGCGTCGCCGCGCGCGCCGAGCAGCGCGGTCGCCTCGTCGACGTCCAGCGCCCGGCCGGTGGCGGCGCGGCGCAACGCCCGGCGCACACTCGCCTCGGTCGGCGCGGAGTCGGTGCGATCAACCATCCGCCCAGCCTAAGCGGTGATCGGCAGCGCCTTACCGCCCTCGTGGGCAACCACACCCCGAACGCGCGCCACACCCGCCCGTGCGCGGGACGGGACACGTACACAGAAAGAGTGGCCTTCCTGCGTCGGAAGGCCACTCTTTCTGTGCATTCGTGTGTACGCGGGTCAGGGTCGCGCGTCGCCGGGGTTGCGCGGTTCGTCGCCCGGGTTGATCGGCTGCGTCCGGTCGCTCTCGCCGTCGCCCGGGCGCGGGATGGCCTGGGTGGGCTCGGCCGGCTGACGCGGAATCGTCTGGGTCGGCTCCGCCGACGGCGGCTGCCCGAACGGCGGCGCCGACGGCGGGGCCGGGTTCGCCGGCGGGGCGGACTGCGGCGCGACGTTGGCCGGCGGAGCGGACTGCGGCGCCGGCGTGAACGGCGGCGTGGGCTGCCCGTACTGCCCGTACTGGCCGGGCTGCGGGTAGCCGCTCGGCTGGCCGGGCGCCGGGTACGCGCCGGGCTGGCCGGGTACCGGGTAGCCGCCGGGCTGACCCGCACCGGGCCAGCCACCGGGCTGCGCCGGCCAGCCGGGCTGCGGCGAGCCGTAGACGCCGGGCTGCGGCTTGGGCTTCGGCACGTAGTAGAAGGCGCGCCAGATCGTGTACACGACGAACACGGCCACCGCGAAGAGCGCCAACTGGGCAAGCCGGGTGAGCAGGCCGAGCAGGGTGTCGAGCACCGCGCCCTCGGCCAGCCGCCCGACCGTCGCGATCAGGAACGTCAGCGCACCGAACAGGGCGCCGACGGCGTACTCGACCAGCGCCACCTGGGTGATCGTCTTCGCCTTCGACAGGACCGGCTCGATGTGCGTGGCGAGCAGCACGGCCAGCAGCGGCAACGCCGCCGCCTCGAAGCCGACGAACGCGAAGAAGGAGCTGCCCGCACGGTCGCTGAAGGTGCCGTAGTCGGGGCCGGTCAACAGCCGGATCAGGCCGACGAACAAGAACACGGCGTTCGCGCCGAGCAGCACGAACGCGGCCAGTTCGCGTAGCGGCTTGGTCAGCTGGCGGGCCCGGTTCGCGTCGGCGGACGCGGGCTCGGCGGGGCTGGTCACTAGCTCTCCCAGGGGCGAGGCGGACGGTTTGCCGGACGTGAGCCTAGTCTCCCGGGCCACCGGAGGACCGCAGGCGTGGCGTGCGGGAGGATGGTCGGCATGCGCATCGTGGTTCTCGCGGGTGGCATCGGAGGCGCCCGGTTCCTGGTCGGCGTACGCGCGTACGCCCGCCAGGTGGGTGCCGAGGTGACCGCGGTGGTCAACGTCGGCGACGATCTGTACCTGCACGGGCTGAAGATCTGCCCCGACCTGGACAGCGTCATGTACACCCTCGGTGGCGGAGCCGACCCGGAGCGGGGCTGGGGGCGGGTCGGCGAGAGCTGGACGGTCAAGTCGGAGCTCGCCGCGTACGGGGCGGAGCCGGCCTGGTTCGGCCTGGGCGACAAGGACATCGCCACGCACCTGGTGCGCACCACGATGACCAGCGCCGGCTACCCGCTCTCCGCCGTCACGGAGGCGCTGGCCACCCGCTGGCAGCCGGGCGTACGGCTGCTGCCGGCGACGGACGACCGGCTGGAGACGCACGCGGTGGTCGACGTCGACGGCGCCCAGCGGGCGATCCACTTCCAGGAGTGGTGGGTACGCCACCGGGCCGAGGTGCCGACCCACCGGTTCGTCTTCGTCGGCGCGGAGACGGCCAAGCCGGCGCCCGGGGTGCTGGACGCCATCGGGTCGGCCGACATCGTGCTGGTCGCGCCGAGCAACCCGGTGGTGAGCATCGCGCCGATCCTGGCCGTGCCCGGGCTGCGGGAGGCGGTCACCGACGGGCCTGCCCGGGTGGTGGGTGTCTCGCCGATCATCGGCGGCGCGCCCGTGCGCGGGATGGCCGACCGCTGCCTCGCGGTGCTCGGCGTCGAGTGCAGCGCGGCCGGGGTGGGTGGCCTCTACGGCGGACGGTCGGCGGGCGGCCTGCTGGACGGCTGGCTGGTCGCCGAGGAGGACGAGGGCACGATGGTGCCGGACGTGACGGTCCGCACGGTACCGCTGCGGATGACCGACGAGGCGGCGACGGCGGCGATGGTCCGCGCCGCGGTGGAGTTGCAGTGAAGCTGGAGATCCTGCCGGTGCTGGGCATCGGCCACGTGTCCGAGGGCGACGACCTGGCGGCGCTGATCGCGACCGCGGCACCCTGGCTGCGCGACGGCGACGTGCTGGTGGTCACCAGCAAGATCGTCTCCAAGGCGGAGGGCAGGCTGGCGGACATTCCAGCCGACGGGCCCGAACGACAGGCCGCTCGCGACGAGGTGCTGACCGCGGAGACCGCCCGGGTGGTGGCCAGCCGGGGCGCGACCCGGATCGTGCAGACCCACCACGGTTTCGTGATGGCCGCCGCCGGCATCGACGCCTCGAACGTCGACAAGACCCGGCTCGTGCTGCTGCCGAAGGACCCGGACGCCTCGGCCCGGGCGCTACGCGCCGCGCTGCGTGAGCGCTACGACCGGGACGTCGCGGTGATCGTCAGCGACACCATGGGCCGGCCGTGGCGCAACGGGCTCACCGACGTGGCGCTCGGGGTGGCCGGGATGGACGCGATCCGCGACCACCGCGGTGAGACCGACCCGTACGGCAACGAGCTCAACCTGACCGAGATGGCGGTGGTGGACGAGCTGGCCGGCGCCGGCGAGCTGATCAAGGGCAAGATCGACCAGGTGCCGGTCGCCGTGATCCGCGGCTACCTCGGCGCCAGCCGGGACGACGACGGCGCCGGCGCGGCAGTGCTGGTCCGCGACGCCGCGCAAGACCTCTTCTCGCTGGGCACCGCCGAGGCCAGGGCTGCCGGCCTCGCCGCCGGGGCCACCCTCGCCGACGGTCCGGGTGAGACGCCGGCCGACCCGAACGCCATCCGGCGGGCGATCGACGCGGTCGCACACACGGTCGCGCCCGGCACCGTGTTCAACCTCGTCGACGACGACCTACGCCCCGGGCTGGCCGCCGCGATCACCGGTTGGCCGTCGCAGGCGACCCGGCTGATCCTCGGTTCGCCGCCGACCCCGGTGAACAGTCCGGACCTGGTCCGCTTCGGCGCCGACCTGCACCGGCTGCGTATCGCGCTGGCCGTCGAGGGCATCCCGTCCCTGCTCCTGCCGCCCCCGGCGGCGAGCACCGCGAGCGCCGCCCTGGCCGTCTGACCGGTCCCGGCCGGCTCCGCCGCCGGCCCACCGGCCGGCCGGGTCGGCGCCCCCTGCTCCCAGTCGCGCATCCGGTGCGGCCGGGCGAACTGTTCGGCCCAGCCTGCCCCCGATCGACGCCGGACGGCACCGGTCAGGCGTCGAGGACGGCGCGGCCCAGCGGGGTCAGGGTGTGCAGCACCTTGTTGCGGTCCCGCTGGCTGACGAGCAGTCCAGCGTTGCGCAACACGGCCGTGTGCTGGCTGGCCGCCGCTGGCGAGAT
Organism: Micromonospora sp. NPDC005367; assembly: GCF_040606825.1. NCBI lineage: Bacteria > Bacillati > Actinomycetota > Actinomycetes > Micromonosporales > Micromonosporaceae > Micromonospora > Micromonospora sp. NPDC005367. The sequence continues at coordinate 62,526 of NZ_JBEXFP010000010.1, forward strand.
GTTCAACCGCCGGGCCACCTCACCGGTGGTGCAGCCGTCGTCGCTGGCCTCCAGCACCGCGGCCCGCGTCCGGCCGATCAGCGCGGCGAGCGCCTCCCCGGGTACCGGCCCGGCCTCGCCGCCGGAGGGCAGCAGCCCGCCCAGCCGGTCCACCGGATACGCGAGGACGGGCGGCAGCGCCGGGTCAAGCAACGCCACCGGGGTACGCGCGCAGAAGAACGACGGCACGAGCAGCAGCCCTCGACCGTCCAGGTGCAGCTCGCGGCTGTCCGGGTAGTCACGCACCTCCAGCACGCCCGAATCCCAGCGCATGTTCGGCCGCAGACTGGCGAGCAGTCCCTCCACACCGCCGTCCAGCACCGCCCGGGCCCGGCGCGCCCGGTCGGCCTCCACCGCCGCCTGGATCCGCCCCCAGTACGGGCTGATCGCCACCGACCGGTAACGCTCCATCGAGTCGGTCAGCGCGCGCAGCGCCTCCGGCTCCCCCCTGGCCAGTGCGGACGCCGACGGCGGCAACGGATTCTCGCCGGCGAGCACGGCCAGGTCACGACGCAACAACTCGGCCGGCGTGCTGCGGACCGCGTCCAGTCCCGCCTCGAAGCCGCCAAGGCTGGCGTACGGGGTGAGGAAGTCGGGGAAGTATCCCTGGGGCGGATTCAACGCGAGCAGGAGACGTAGCTGCTCGGATGCGCTCTCCCGGCGCAGCCCGCCGGCCACCGTACGCCGCCACGCGGCCATCATCGGGTCCCGGCTGCGACCACGCAGGAGGTGCAGACTGAGGACCAGCTCCCAGACCGGATCGGCGGCCGGGGCGACCCGGGTCCGCAGGACGTCCTCGCCGGAAAAGTAGATCTTCAACATGGCGCGCTCCCGCTCGCCTGACCGGGGTGTGTCAGGCGACCGTTTGCACTCTACCGGCCGGCACTTATCTCCATCTTTAAGCGTGGGCTGAAAAACCTCGACGTACTCCGGCCGGATTGGGCATGCTTCCAGTGCCCGCCGGTCTCGGCGCGTCCGTTGCGTGACGCCGCCGCAGCACCGGGGCCGGGGAGGACCGGCGACCGGGCGGCGCCACGAGGGTCTGCGGCCCTTGCACCGCAGGGGTGCCGCCCGGCCGTCCCGCCCGGGCACCTCCGGGCCAGCGGCTCGCGAGATCGATGCGGGGTCGACTCGTACAGTGTCGGGATGCCCGACGTCGCACCCGCACCGGACAGCCTGCCCAGCCAGCCGATGACGCCCGCCCCACCCGCGGCCGACGCCGACGACCCGTACGCGGCGTTGCACGCCGACGCGACGGCGCTGCTGACCGGGTGGGCACCCACCAGTCCCGCCGCCGGCATCGCCCGGGAACGCACGCTGGCCCTGCTCGCGGCCGGACCGGTTGCGATGAGCCGGGCGCACCGCGCGGGGCACGTCACCGCGAGCTCGCTGGTCCTGGACGCCACCGGCAGCCGGGTACTGCTCTGCCTGCACGGCAAGTTCCACCGCTGGGTGCAGCTCGGCGGGCACTGCGAGCCCGGCGATCGGACGCTCGCCGGCGCCGCGCTGCGCGAGGCCACCGAGGAGTCCGGGATCCCCGGGCTGCGGATCGACCCGGTGCCGATCGACGTGGACATCCACCCGGTCGCCTGCCAGGGCGGCTCACTGCACTACGACGTCCGGTTCGCGGTCCTCGCTCCGGCCGGCGCGGTGGAACAGGTGAGCGACGAGTCCACCGCGCTCGGCTGGTTCCCGCCGGAGCGGCTGCCCGAGCCGCTGGCCGACGGGACCGTCCAGCTCGTGGCGCCCGCCCTCGCCACGCTCAGACGTAGTCCTCTTCGCCCCGCTCCTTGAGCTCGTCCACCAGGGCCTTGACGTCCTGCGCCCGCTCACGGGGACAGACCAGCACCGCGTCGGGAGTGTCCACCACCACGAGGTCGTGCACGCCGATCGCGGCCACCAACCGGCCCGAGTGCGGCACCACCACGAGACCGGTGCTGTCCCGCAGCAGTACGCCCGGCTTGGCGGCACCGAGCACCACATTGCCCGTGTGGTCCGCCGGCAGCACGTCACCCAGCGTGTGGAAGTCGCCGACGTCGTTCCAGCCGAAGTCGCCCGGGACCGTCGCCACCCGGCCGGCCATCGCCGCACCCTCCATGACCGCGTAGTCGACGGAGATCTTCGGCAGCGTCGGCCAGACCGCACCCAGCACCTCGTCCTGCTCCGGATCACCCCACGCCGCCGAGATCGCGGTCACTCCGGCGTGCAGAGCCGGCTGCTGCCGGGCCAGTTCGGCGAGGAACACGTCCACCCGCCAGACGAACATGCTGGCGTTCCAGAGGTGCCGACCGGAGCGGAAGTATGCCTCGGCCACATCGGCGGCGGGCTTCTCCTTGAACTCCGCGACCATGCGCAGCGGGCCGTCGCCGAGCAGGTCGCCGCACTCCAGGTAGCCGTAGCCGGTCTCCGCGCGGGTCGGGGTGATCCCGACCGTCATCAACAGCCCCTGCTCGGCGCCGCGCATCGCCTCCCGCACCGTCTCAGCCCAGCGCAGCGGGTCACCGATCAGGTGGTCGGCCGCGAAGGAGCCCATCACCGCGTCCGGATCCCGCCGCGCGATCACGGCCGCGGCCAGCGCGATGGCCGCGCACGAGTCCCGGGGCGACGGTTCGACGAGGATGTTCTCCTCCGGCAGACCGGCCAACTGCCGTGCCACCGCCGTCACGTGCGCAGCCCCCGTGACCACCATCGTCCGTTCAGGTGTGGTCAGCGGGGCCAGCCGCTCCACCGTCGCCTGTAGCAACGAGGCGGACGTTCCGGTGAGCGGATGCAGGAATTTGGGGTGGCCGGCACGGGACAGCGGCCACAACCTCGTGCCACTGCCTCCCGCCGGGATGACGGCATAGAGCATCAGCACATCATGCCCGAACGGCGCACATGCGAACCGGCGGTTTCGATGGACGTCAGGACCGCGCCCGGCTCCAGGCCGCGATGTGCACCTCGGCGCTGGACTCCCAGGTGAACTCCTTGGCCCTGTCGAAGCCCGCCTTGGCCAGCGACAACCGGCGCGGCTCGTCGTCCAGCAGCGCCGCGAGGTCGGCCGCGACCTGGTCAGGGCTCTCACTCGTGTACGCCACGGCGTCACCGCCCACCTCGGGCAACGAGAGCCGGGGCGTGGTGAGCACCGGGGCGGCGCAGGCCATCGCCTCCAGGATCGGCAGCCCGAAACCCTCACCGTAGGACGGGTAGGCGGCCACCAGCGCCCCACCGAGGAAGCCGGGCAGATCCGCGTAGCGCAGGTAGCCCGGACGCAGCAGCCGCAGGTGCGCAGGCACCTCGGCGACCGCCCGGTCGATGTCGTCGTCGTGCCCCTGGCCGCCGGCGATCACCAGCGCCGGCGGGTTGGGACGGTCGGCGACCGCCTGCGCCCAGCCCCGGATCAGGTTGGGCACGTTCTTGCGCGGCTCCTTGGCACCGAGGAACGCGATGTAGTTGCTGCTGCCCAGCCCGAGCCGGGCCCGCACGCGGGCCTTCTCCTCGTCGCTGGGCGCGTGGAACGCGGTGTGGTCGACCCCGTGGTAGGCGACGTCGATCCGGGTCGGGTCGGCGTCCAGCAGGCGGATCAGCTCGTCCCGGGTGGCCTTGCTCGGCACGATCACCCGATCGGCCCGGCGCAGCGACGTCTTGATGGCGCTGCGGAAGAACGTGCGGCGGGACTTGTCGTAGTGCTCGGGCTCGGTGAAGAACGTCGCGTCGTGCACGGTCACCGTGACGGGACAGCCCGCACGCAGCGGACACGTGTAGAAGGGAGAGTGCAGCACCTGCGCGGCGAGCTGCTGGGCCAGCAGCGGCAATCCCGTCTGCTCCCAGGCGAGCCGGGCCGGCCGGTGTGCCACAGCCGCCGGCGCGGGCACGATCTCGGCGCCCGGCAACATCCGGGAGTAGCGCTCGAGGTCGGTGCGGAGGCTGACGACGGCCAGATCCACACCCGACCCGCAGACCTTGCCCAGCGCCCCGAGCAGGCCGTCGACGTATCTCCCGACGCCGCCACGGTCGGCGGGGACACTCGTGGCGTCGATGAGCACGCGGGGCGGGCGACCGGCGGTCACGGGGCGACTCCTTGCTGGCGGGTCTGTGGGGAACAACACTCCGGCCGCAAGCCTACGCCGGAGCCCGCCGCCGACGCTGACTGCGACCCGACGGTATGCGTACTTGTCATCGTCGTCAGGTGCATACCGTGGCGGCGTATCGTTCGCGCCGATGGCCGAGAACATTGCCCGGGTCTTCGCCGACGCGATCGCACCCGATCCGACCCGACCGTTGCTCACCTGGTACGACGACGCCTCCGGCGAGCGCACCGAACTGTCCGGCGCCACGCTGGCCAACTGGGTGGCCAAGACGGCCAACCTGCTGGTCGACGGGGCCGCCGTGGGGCCCGACGACACCGCCGCGGTGCTCCTACCGCCGCACTGGCAGACCGCCGCGGTGCTGCTCGGCTGCTGGTCCGCCGGGCTCACCGTGGTCGAGGCGCCCGGCCCGGTCGAGGTGCTCTTCGCCGCCCTGGACCGGGTGACGGAGGCGGACGCCTGGCCGGCGGACGAGCGGTACGCGCTCGCGCTCGACCCGTTCGCCCTGCCGCTGCGGGAGGTGCCCGCCGGTTTCGCCGACTACGTGGTCGAGGTGCGTGGCCACGGCGACCACTTCACCTCGCACGGCGCGGGCGGCCCGGCCGACGCGCAGCTGCTCGGGCGGGCACGGGCCCGCGCGACGGAGTTCGGCCTGGTCGAGGGCGACCGGGTACTGATCGACGCGGCTCGGCACCCCGAGCCGGTGGAGTGGCTGCTCGCGCCACTCACGGTCGGCGCCAGCGTCGTCCTCTGCGGCAACCTGGACCAGGCCCGCGTCGCCGACCGCCTGACGGCGGAAAAAATCACCCGAACCGTGACCTGACGGGCCGCACGCCCCTCCGCGTCACCCCGCCGCCCGACGACTGCGGGCCTGCGGCACGCCGAGGGGCGGGGAGCCCGGGCGTCAGGCGGGGGTGGCCTGGTCCTGCGGGGCGCGACGTTGGGCGAGCTGCGCGAAGGCCGTGAGCGACTCCGGGTTGGCCAGGGCCCCCTTGGCCGCGGCGCGGTCCACCGGGGTGCCGGTGAGGATCTTCTTGACCGGCACCTCGAGCTTCTTCGCCGACAGCGTGCGCGGCACCGCCCGCACCTGATGGATCTCGTCGGGGACGTGCCGCGGCGACAGCGCGGTACGCAGCTCGCGGCTGATCTTCTTCCGCAGCTCGTCGTCCAGCTCCAACCCGTCGGCGAGCACCACGAACAGCAGCAGCTCACCGGCACCGCCCTGGTCGTCCTCCAGGTGCACGACCACCGAGTCGACGACCTCGTCCAGCCCCTCCACGACGGAGTAGAACTCGGCGGTGCCGAGCCGTACGCCGCCCCGGTTGAGAGTGGCGTCGGAGCGCCCGGTGATCACACAGCCGCCCCGCGAGTTGATCGTGATCCAGTCCCCGTGCCGCCAGACCCCCGGATAGACGTCGAAGTACGCCTCCCGGTAGCGGGAGCCGTCCACGTCGTTCCAGAAGCCCACCGGCATGCTCGGCATCGGTTCGGTGATCACCAGTTCGCCCAGCTCGTCGAGGACCGCGGTGCCGTCGGCCGAGCGCGCCTCGACCTTCGCGCCGAGGGCCCGGCAGGTGATCTCGCCGGAGTGCACGGGAAGCAGCGGCACCCCGCCCACGAATCCCGTGCAGACGTCGGTGCCACCGGAGAGGGACTGGAGCTGAAGGCGTTCGCCGACCGTCTCGTACACCCAGGTGAAGCCCTCGGCCGGCAGCGGCGCGCCGGTGGAGCCGAGGCCGCGCAGCGCGGAGAGGTCGGCGATCTCCTTCGGCACCAGGCCGGCCTTGCGGCAGGCCAGCAGGAACGGCGCGGAGGTGCCGAAGTACGTGGTGCCGGTCTCCTCCGCCAACCGCCACAGCGCGCCGAGGTCGGGGTGACCCGGGTTGCCGTCGAACAGCACGATCGCCGCACCCACCGCCGGTCCGGAGACCAGGAAGTTCCACATCATCCAGCCGGTGGTGGTGAACCAGAAGAACCGGTCGCCGGGGCCCAGGTCGTGGTGCAGGGCGAGCATCTTCAGGTGCTCCAGCAGGATCCCCCCATGCCCGTGCACGATCGGCTTGGGCAGCCCGGTGGTGCCGGAGGAGTAGAGCACGTAGAGCGGGTGGTCGAAGGCGACCGGGGTGAAGGTCAACGGCTCGTCGGTCGGCGCGGCCAGCTCCGCCCAGGACGTCGCTCCCTCGGGCACAGCCGCCGGGTCGAGGTAGCCGATGCCGACGGTGTGCCGCAGTGACGGCAGCGCGGCCCGGATCGCGGCGACCTCGGCACGGCGGTCCACCGCCTTCTCGCCGTACCGGTAGCCGTCGACCGCGACCAGCACCGTCGGCTGGATCTGCTGCCAACGGTCGGTGACGCTGCGCGTGCCGAACTCGGGCGCGCAGGAGGTGAAGATCGCGCCGAGACTGCTCGCGGCGAGCAGCAGTACGTACGTCTCCGGGATGTTCGGCGCGTACGCGGCCACCCGATCGCCCGCGGTGACCCCCAGCCGGCGCAGTCCCGCCGCCACCCGCCGGACCTGTTCGCGCAGTTCGACGGCGGTCAGGGTGACCGGCGCACGGGTCTGGCCGTGCGCGATGACCGCGGGATCGGTGTCGGCCAGGCCGGGCATGCGCAGCACGTTCTCGGCATAGTTCAACGTGGCGCCGGGGAACCAGCGGGCTCCGGGCATGCTCCGGCCGGTCAGCGTGGCGGTCGGCGCAGTGTGCGCCACCACCTCGAAGTGGTCCCAGATCGAGCGCCAGAACGCTTCCAGATCGGTGACCGACCAGCGCCACAGCGCGTCGTAGTCGGCGAAGTCCAAGCCACGGTGCTCCCGCAGCCAGCGCAGGTAGCCCCCGATCCGGGACCGCTCACGTACGTCCGCCGGCGGCGTCCACAGCACGTCACCCACTGCTCTGCCCTCCCCTGGCCCCGGACACGACACTGTGCGATGGGCCGTGGCGCCATCTTGCCCTACGTCGAAGCGCCATTCTCCGCACCCGCCGCCTCCGAAGGGGCGTGGCCGCCCCACATGCCAACAGGCTTCCCGCTGTGGGCCGGGGCGAGGAAGGGACCTCCCGTCACGCCTCGCGGGCCCCCGGGGGTGCTCGTCGGAGGACCGACCGCGACTGGCCGCCGCCCGCCGCGGAGGTCGGGCAGGGGCGGCCTCCTCGCAGGTCAGCCGGCGCGGTGGGCCTGGATCGCGCGGCGGCGGGCCAGGCGGTGGGCTCGCCGGATCTCCGCCTCCCGGAAGCGTCGCTCGTCCTCGGTCGTCTCCGGCAGCACCGGTCGCACCGGTCGCGGCGCGCCGCCCACGTCGACGCTGACGAACACCAGGTACGCGGTGGCGACCCGGATCGGCTCGTCCTCGGCCGAGTCCCACCGCTCGGCCACGACCCGGACACCGACCTCCATGGAGCTGTGACCGGTCCAGTTCACCTGGGCGTGCGCGTGCAACAGGTCACCGACCCGGACCGGCTCGGAGAAGACGATCTCGTCGATCGCGGCGGTCACCGCCGTGCCGCCACTGTGCCGGGCGGCGGCTGCTCCGGCCACGTCGTCCACGAACTTCATCAGCACGCCGCCGTGGACGGTGCCGTACAGGTTGACGTCCACGGCGGTCATGATCCGGCTCAAGGTGACCCGGGAGTACGACGTCGGCTTGCCGGCCGGCGCGGTGGAGGGGTGCTCGGTCATGACGAAAACGGTACGGTGCGCGGATGCGACATCTCTGGAGCTTCCTCGCCGGTTTGGTGGTGGCGCCTGTCACCTGGGTGCTGGTCACGCTCGGGCAGGACGGGTCGAGCGGCACGATCGGCCGCTGGGTGGAGATCGGAAAGTTCAACACGGCCAACCTGATCGAGCCGGCCGTCTACCTCGGTGTCGGTGGCATCCTGCTGGGCCTGCTCGGCACGCTGCGCATCTCGCCGGTCGGTCCGCTGGTGGCCGGGGTGCTGATGGTCGTCCCGTACATCGGGATGTTCGTGGCGCCGTTCGAGGTACGCGACACCATCCCGGACGGCTGGAAGGTGTTCGGCGATCCGCTCCCCCTGCAACTGCCGGTGGAGAACGGCACGCTCTTCCTTCTCGGCATGATGTTGATCATGGCGACGTTCAGCCTGCAGCGTTGGCGGCGCTGGCCGGCACCGGCAGACGCGCCGACGCCCGCCGAGGCGGAGAAGAACACCACCGACAGCGAGGTCACGTTGACCGACTGGCCGCCGGTCGCCTCACCGGAGCGGGACACCGCCGCTCCGATCACCCTGGCCTACCCCGACTCCACCCCGACCGAGCCGCTCCCCCGGCGCACCGGCGGGGAGTCGCCCTGGTCGGCCCCGCCCCGTAAGCCGGAGGACAGCACCGGCATCCGCTGAGATTGTGGGCGGGCCGGCACTCCCGGCCCGCCCCCGACCCGTGTTCGCGGGGACGGTCCACCCCGACGGCGTGCCCCGCCTCAGCCGCGCAGCAGCTGGCGGGCCATCACGATCCGCTGCACCTGGTTGGTGCCCTCGTAGATCTGGGTGATCTTGGCGTCCCGCATCATCCGCTCGACCGGGTAGTCCCTGGTGTAGCCGTAGCCGCCGAGCAGCTGTACCGCGTCCGTGGTGATCGCCATGGCGGCGTCCGAGGCGAAGCACTTGGCCGCCGCGCCGAAGTAGGTGAGGTCGGCGTCGCCGCGCTCGGACTTGCCCGCCGCCGCGTACGTCAGCTGCCGGGCCGCCTCCAGCTTCATGCCCATGTCGGCGAGCATGAACTGGACACCCTGGAACTCGGCGACCGCCTTGCCGAACTGCTTGCGCTCCTGGATGTAGCCCTTGGCGTAGTCGAGTGCGCCCTGGGCGATGCCGAGCGCCTGAGCGGCGATGGTGACCCGGGTGTGGTCCAGGGTGCGCATAGCGGTGGCGAAACCGGTCCCCTCGGCGCCGATCATCCGGTCCGCCGGGATCCGCACGTTGTCGAGGTAGACCTCGCGCGTCGGGGAGCCCTTGATCCCGAGCTTCTTCTCCGGAGCGCCGAAGCTCACGCCCGAGTCCGACTTCTCCACCACGAACGCGGAGATGCCCTTCGACCGGGCCGTCGGGTCGGTGACCGCGAAGACGGTGTAGTACTCCGACAGCCCTGCGTTGGTGATCCACCGCTTCACGCCGTTGAGCACCCAGTGATCCCCGTCACGAACCGCCCGGGTGGTCATCGACGCCGCGTCGCTACCGGCCTCCGGCTCCGAGAGGCAGTACGAGAACATCGCGTCGCCGCTCGCCACCGCGGTCAGGTAGCGACGCTTGAGCTCCTCGGAGCCGGCCAGCAGCAGCGGCATCGTGCCGAGCTTGTTCACCGCCGGGATCAACGAGGACGCGGCGCAGGCCCGGGCCACCTCCTCGATCACGATCGCGGTGGCCAGCGCGTCCGCACCGGCGCCGCCGTACTCGATCGGGATGTGTGGCGCGTGGAAGTCCGCCGCGCGCAACGCGTCGTAGGACGCCTTGGGGAACTCGCCGGTCTCGTCAGCCTCGGCGGCGTTGGGAGCCACCTTCGCCGCGCAGACCTCCCGGACCGCCTCACGGATCGCCTCGTGCTCCTCGGGCAACCGGTAGACGTCGAACGACTCCTCTACGGCCATGCCGGCCCCTCCCCTTCACCGCTATCATGCGCAGTCTGTACGGTCTCCTGACCGCGGACGGCGCAGACTGAAGGATAGCGACCAAGGTTCAGGTACAAGTTACCGCGGCGTACGCTCGTCCTCGACGGGTACCGCCGCCGCCCGGCGACCATATAAAGACGAGCAGTTCCCTCCGGTGCCCGGCCAGGCGCCGCAGCAGTAGCGACGCGACGCAGCGCCGCCCAGTGCGAGCGGAGAAGACAGGCGTGACGATTCCGTACCCAAGCAGCCAGCCGGTGCCCCCCATCGCCACGGTGACGCCGCCGTCGGGCGCCGCCCGGCCTCGGGTGACCTTCCTCGGCACCGGCTACCTCGGTGCGACCTACGCCATCTGCTACGCCGAACTGGGCTACGAGGTGCTCGGCTTCGACGTCGACGCCGACAAGATCGCGATGCTCAACGCGGGCCAGGTGCCGATCCACGAGCCGGGCCTCGACGAGCTGCTCCGGCGCAACCTCGCGGCCGGCCGGCTGCGGTTCAGCACCGACATCGCCGAGACCGCCGACTTCGGTGACGTGCACTTCATCTGCGTCGGCACACCGCAGCGCGCCGACGGCATGGGCGCCGACCTGTCGTACGTCGAGGCGTCGGTGACCGGCCTCGCGCAGCACCTCACCCGCAAGGCGCTGATCGTCGGCAAGTCGACGGTGCCGGTCGGCACCGCCGATTGGGTTGAGCAGCTCGTCGGCAAGCACACCCCGGCCGACCTCGGCGTCGAGGTCGCGTGGAGCCCGGAGTTCCTCCAGGAGGGCTTCGCCGTCGACGACGTGCTGCGCCCCAACCGGATCGTGGTCGGCGTGAAGAGCGAGTGGGCCAACGGGATGCTCTACGCCGCGCACAAGGGCGTCTTCGACCTGGCCGCCACCGAGGACCGCGAGGTGCCGCTGGTGGTGACCGACTTCGCCACCGCCGAGCTGGTCAAGGTCGCCGCGAACGCCTTCCTCGCCACCAAGATCTCGTTCATCAACGCGATGGCCGAGGTGTGCGAGGTCGCCGGCGGTGACGTCACCCAGCTCGCCCGGGCGATCGGCTTCGACCCGCGGATCGGCAACCGGTTCCTCCAGGCCGGTCTCGGCTTCGGTGGGGCGTGCCTGCCCAAGGACATCCGCGCCTTCCAGGCCCGGGCCCAGGAGCTGGGCGCGGGTGAGGCGTTGCGTTTCCTGCACGAGGTCGACCTGATCAACCTTCGCCGCCGTACCCGCGTCCTCCAGCTCGCCGCGGACCTGCTCGGCCGCCGGACCGGGCCCGCCGGACCGGACCTCTCCGGCACCCGGATCGCCGTGCTCGGCGCCACCTTCAAGCCCAACACCGACGACGTACGCGACGCCCCGGCGCTCGCCGTGGCCGGGCTGCTGCGCAAGGCCGGCGCAGAGGTGCACGTCTTCGACCCGGCGGGCATGGAGAACGCCCGCCGGGCCATGCCCGAGCTGATCTACGAGGCCAGCATGACCGACGCCGTGACCGGCGCGGACCTGGTCTGCGTGCTCACCGAGTGGGCCGACTTCCGCAACGCCGACCCGGTCGCCCTCGGCGAACTGGTCTCCGGCCGGAAGGTCGTCGACGGGCGCAACTGCCTCGACGCGGCAATGTGGACGCAGGCCGGCTGGGAGTACCGGGGCATGGGTCGCCCCTGACCGAGACGGCCACGACGGCCGGTCGCGGAGTTCCTCCGCGGCCGGCCGTTGCCTTTTGCCGGAAGGCTCGTTTGTCCTGAACCCGCCGACAACTGTCGAAAATCGCGCCGGATTTGGGCATGCTGCGACAGTGAAGGTCCACAGTGCGGGTGGAGGGGTGTCGTGGCGACCTTTCAGTGCTCGTCGTGCGATCGGGAGATCAAACCGGCCGACCGGTGCCCGCACTGCGGCGCCGAACAGCCACAGTGGGTCGAACACCTGGCGGAGATCGAGCGCTCCATCGCGGAGATGAAGGCGCGCGAAGTCGCCATCGCCCGTGAGCAGCGGCAGATCGCCGCGAAGATGCAGGCCGCGCTCTTCCAGCGGGACATCCTCGCGCACGCCGGCGAGGAGCGCACCAAGCAGGCGACCCGACCGCGCCGGGTGCTCCGCCGTCGCCCCGGCCGACGTCCGCCGACCGCCACCACCGGCGCGCCGCCTCGGGTCCCCCGGCAGGGCACCCCGCCCGGGTCCGCCGAACCGCCACCGCCACCACCGCCGGTGACCTGGTTGGACGTCGACGATCGGGAGCACCCGCCGGAGGCGTCCTCGCGGGAGGTGCAGAACATCCCGCTCGGGCTGGGCGCGTTGCTGCTCGCCGTCGCCGCAGTGGTCTTCGCCGCGGTGGCGACGAGTTCGATGGACGCGCTCGTACGCCTCGGCGTCCTGCTCGTCGCGACCGTGCTGCTGCTGCTTGCGCCGCCCGTGCTGGCTCGGCGCGGGCTCACCTCCACCGCCGAGACGATCGCCGCCGTCGGCCTGCTGCTGGTGCCTCTCGCCGGGTACGCGCTCTGGGCGGTGGACCGGATCGGCGACGGCGGCGCCTCCGGCGCGGTCTTCGCCGGGTTGATCTTCCTGGCGACCACCGCCGTCTCGATCGGCTACGCCGCCTGGACGGGGCTGCGCGCACCCCGGTTCGCCACCGTGCTCGCCGCCCAGCCGGTGGTGCCGTTGCTGGCGTACGACCGGATCAGCGGGCCGGCCGGTTGGGCGCTGGCGCTGACCGCGGTCGCCCTGCTGGATCTCTGCCTGGCCCGTTCCGGAGTGGCCGTGGAACGCCCGGTGCGGCGCGACCTGCCGGAATCACCGCCCACGCCCCCGGCACCGCCGACCGCGCCCCGGCAACGGTCCGCCGACACCCGTCCCGAGGGCGCCCCGGAGGAGGCCGGAGAGGTCATCGCACCACCGGAACCGGCGGCCGCCGACGCGCCGCCCCGTCCGGTACCCGGGCTGCGCGAGCTGACCTGGCTGCTGCACGGGATCGCCGTCGCCGTCGCGCTGGCGTACGCGGTGACCGCCCTACTCCGGGCGACCACCGTGCCGGTCGCCACCGGTGCCGGGCTGGTGCTGCTGCTCGCCGCGATCGTGGGGATGGCCGGCACTCTGGCGCTGCGCCGCCCTCCCCTGCCGGACCTCGGCGCGGGCGTCCTCACCCTCGCCGTCATCGGCGCGTTGAGCCGGGTCGCCTCGGTGGCCCTGCCGGGCCGGGCGCTGCTGCTGATCGCAGGTGTCATCGCAGTCACCGGCCTGGCCGTCCGGGCCGTACCGGAGGCAGCCCGGCGCGGGCCCCAACTCGCCTCGGCGGTGGCGCTCACGGTGAGCGGTCTGGTGGTGGCCGGGAGCGCGCTACGCGCCGGCGTCGCACCGCTGCGCGCCGCGCTGCCCGCCTGGGCCGCCGACCTCGACGGGTACCCCGCCGAACTCGCCGCCGCGGTCGGCCCGGCCGACTGGCAGTTGGCCGCGAGCGCCTTCCTGCTCACCATCGCCGCGGTGCTGGCCCTGCCGCCGGAGATCCGGCGCGAGTTCGCGGTGGCCGGAGCTGCGCTGACCGCTCTGGCCGTACCGGCGTCGTTCGGCCTGAGCTGGGCCGCCGCGCCCTGGCCGATGGTGCTCACGGCAGTCGGCATCGGCGCGGTCGGCCTGTCCGCCCGCACCAGGCGGGCCGCGCTGGCACACGCGGTGGGCGCGGCAGCAGTGGGCCTGCTCGGGGCGGGAGCTGCCCTCGCGCGTCCCACGCTGACCGCGGCCGTGCTGGTGGTGCTCTTCCTGGCGGGCGTACTCGTCGCGGCGGCTCCCCGGATCCGGATCGCCGCGGCACCGGCCGACGTCGTCTCCGCGTGGGCCGCCGGCGGCGCGGCGTTCGCCCTGCCGGGTGCGGTGGCCGCCTTCGTCGCCGCCACCACCCCGGCGGACCCGACGCCGACCCCGGCGAGCCTGCGCGAGGAGACCGTCCCGGTACTCGCGGCAGCATTCCTGGCGGTGTGCGTGACCCTCGGGTACACGGCGATCGTCCAGGTCTCGCAGCGGCACATCCCAGCACCGCTGGCGGTCGGCACCGGGCTCGGCGCGCTGCTGGTGACCGCCGCCGCGTTCGGCGCTCCCGGGGCGACCGTGGCCGACGCCTGGGTCGGCGCGCTACTGCTGGTGGCCGCGGTGCTGCTCTTCCTGGCTCCGTCGATCGACGCCGGCCGTCGCTCCGACCTCACCCTGGACGGATCGGATCTCGCGGCCGCCGCGGTGACGGCGGCGCTGATCGCCACGCTGGTCCGAATCACGGCCGTCCTCGCCCCCGGCGGCCAGCTCGCGGTTGCCGCCGCGCTGGTGCTGGTCGTGGCCGTGGCAGCTCGGGCGATGCCCGAGGAGTGGCGCCGCGGCCCGATCCTCGGCGTCTCCGTAGGTGGCCTGCTGATCGGCCTGGCTGCCGGCTGGATCGCGCTGCGCGGTGGCGTCGGCGTGCTCGCCACCCCCGGTCCGATCTGGAACGGAGATCTCTCCGGCTGGCCGGCGGCGCCCACCGGGGGGTCCATCTGGCAGGCGCCGGTCGCCCTGGGGCTGCTCGCGCTCGCGGCCGCCGTCCTACTGCCGCCGCCTTGGAGGCACGACGTCGCCGGTGTCGCCGTGGTGCTGGCCACGATCGGGGCACCGGCCGCGTTCGCCCTGCCGTGGTGGTCACCGGTGCTGGTCGGCGGCATGGCCGCCGCCGTCTTCGGGATGGCCGCCACCGCGTCGTTCGATCCGCGGGCCGCCATGTCCCGGGCGACGGTCGCCGGGGTGGTGGCCCTGCACGCCGCCGGGGCGGGACTGGTCCGTCCGTGGACGACCGCGCTGGTGCTGGGCAGCATCGCGTTGATCGGTGCGGTGGTGGCAGTACTGGCCCGCAATTTCGCCGGCACGCTGACCGAGGACGTCGAGACCGAGGGCATGCCGCCGCACCTGGCCCAAATCGGCGGCGCGGGCGCGGGCGCGGCGTTGCTCGCCCTGCCCGGCGCGCTCGCGGCCTTGGCCGCCGAGTTCGACCACTCGGCACAGGTGGTGCTGACCGCGGCGCTTGCCGCGTCCAGCCTCGGCCTGGCAGCGGTGGCAGCGACCCGCCGCCGCATCCCGCAGTATCTGCCCTGGGCCAGCGTGGCCGTGGCCGGCGGCGCGACGATCAGCGCCCTGGCCGCTTTCCCCACCGGCCTCGCGGTCGGCGTCTACGCGGCCGCGGCGGCGCTGCTCGGCGTACTGGCCGAGTTGGTTCGCGCGGCCACCGTCCCACCCTCCGGTGCGGCGCAGCCGGTACGGCGTTGGTCGGTGCTGCTGGACGGGGCGCTGCGCCGATCGCCCGACGACCTGGAGCGGCGCCGCTGGCGGGTCAGCCCGGCCGCCGGGGCACTGGCCGCCGCCGTGCTACCCACCGCCCTGGCGCTCGCCTCGATCGCGCAGGCCCTGGAGGTGGCGCTGGTCGAGCCGCACCGCACGCTTGCCCGGATCTGGCAGGGGCCACCGCCGGAGCTGCTCACCCCGCCGCCCGGCGCGGTGAATTCCACGCACGTGCTCACCGCGCTCCTGCTCACCGCGACCGCGACTCTCGCGGCCACCGGGTTCAGCGGCGGTCGGCCCACCCGGGCGGTGCCGGTGGTGCTGCCGGGCGCGGCCGTCACGCTGCTCATCGCCCCGACGGCGCTGGGCGGGGGTTGGCCGGCGAACGTCCTCGCCGCGCTGTCCGTCTTCACCATCTCGATGCTGGGGCTCGCCCTCACTCCGCCCCCGCCGCTGGTCGAGCCGGCCCGATCGCTGCGCCTCGCCCGGGTGCTGGTCTTCGTCATCGGCCTGGCGGCGGGCGGCGCGGGGCTCGCCGGCAGTCTGGCCACCCGGGAGCTGACTCTCTTCACCCTGGGTGGAGCGGTCGGCGTGGGCACGGTGGCGGCGGTCTTCGGCACCACGCAGCGTGCCCGGATCCTGGGCTGGCTCTTCGCCTCGTTGATGGCGCAACTGTTCGTGTTGACCGCCGGCCTCGTCGCCGGGCTGGCCGCAGTCTGGTCGGCGTTCGGCGTGCTCGCGGTCGGCGCCGCCTTGCAGGTCTTCGCCGCCGTGCTGCCCCGGCTGCGTCGTCCGGAGGCGCAGCGCGAGGCGGCCACGGTGGAGTGGAGCGGTCACGCGGCCGCGCTCATCGCGCTGGCGTTGGCGTTCGACTCACCTCGGCACATCGCCGCTCTGCTGGCGGCCTGGGGCGCGGTGCTCGGTGTGTCGGCCAGCCGGCCCAACCGCCGGCCGGTCGAGCGCCGAGTCCTGTTCTGGGCGGTGGTGGTCTGTGAGATCAGCGCCTGGTGGATCCTCATGCAGGTCGCCGACGTGGCGCTGCCCGAGGCGTACACCCTGCCGTTCGCCGCGCTGGCCCTGCTCGTGGGAGTGCTGGAGCTGCGGCACCGCCCGGACCTCAGCAGCTGGGTGGCGTACGGCCCGGCGCTGGTCGCCGCGTTCGTGCCGAGCCTCGCGATCGTGCTGGCCACCGGCTCGACCACGCTACGGCAGGTGCTGCTGCTGCTCGGGGCGGTCGCGGTGCTCGTCTTCGGCTCGTCGAGCCGGCAGCAGGCACCCGTGATCGTCGGGGCCACGGTCACCGCGATCACCGCGATCCATGCGCTCTTCGCGTTCGGGCCGTGGCTGGCGCTGATCCCCGTCGGCATCCTGCTGCTGGTCCTCGGAGCGAGCAACGAGCGCCGCCGTCGCGCTCAGGAGCGCCTGCAGACCGCCCTGCGTGGCATGCGGTGAGGCCGTGGACACGCCGGGCGGAAGCTCGGCTGATAGCGGGATGTGAAGCTTCCCGCGATGACTGTCAGTGATGCCGCTGGCCGGTCACCGGCCGTGACCGGCAGCTCCGCCGGACTGCCACCCACTTCGGTGCCTTTGCTCTGCACTCCGATACGCACCACCCAGCTGAGCAGAGCGATGGTCACGGTGGTCCACGCTGACGCGGTGGGTCGCGCCGGCGCGGTGGAGCCCGCCGGCGGCTGGGGCGGCGCGGCCGGTCAGGCCACCGCGTTGACGCTCGCCTGGAGCTTCGCGTCCTTCTCGTTGATCATCTGCTCCAGGTTCTCCTGGAAGGTGACCATCCGGGTACGCAGCTCCGGGTCGGTGGCGCCGAGGATGCGCACGGCGAGCAGGCCCGCGTTGCGGGCGTTGCCGATCGAGACCGTGGCAACCGGGATGCCGGCCGGCATCTGGACGATGGAGAGCAGCGAATCCATGCCGTCCAGGTGCTTGAGGGGCACCGGAACCCCGATCACCGGCAGCGGCGTCACCGAGGCGACCATGCCGGGCAGAGCGGCGGCACCGCCGGCCCCCGCAATGATCACCTTCAGGCCACGCTCAGCGGCGGCACGGCCGTACTCGATCATCTTCACCGGGGTGCGGTGGGCGGAGACCACTCCGACCTCGTAGGACACCCCGAACTCGTCGAGGACCTCGGCGGCGGCCTTCATGGTCGGCCAGTCCGAGTCGCTGCCCATGATCAACCCGACGGTGGTCACGCTGTTCCGCCTCTCGTTCATTTCCGCGGGGGACGCGAGTGCGCTCCTCGCGTTCACTCATGCCCCTCGCGCAACCAGCGCGCCGCTCGCACGGCCCGCGCCCGTACGTCGGCCAGGTCGTCGCCGAGCACCGTGACGTGCCCGATCTTGCGACCCGGGCGGACCTGCTTGCCGTAGAGGTGCACCTTCGCGCCCGGCTCGGCGGCGAAGAGATGGTGCAGCCGCTCGTCGATGGAGATCCCGCCCGGCTCACCGCCGAGCACGTTCGCCATCACCACAACCGGTGCGGTCAGCGAGGTGTCCCCCATCGGATAGTCGAGCACCGCACGCAGGTGCTGCTCGAACTGCGACGTACGCGAGCCCTCGATGGTCCAGTGTCCCGAATTGTGCGGGCGCATGGCCAGCTCGTTGACGACGATGCCGGGCTTGCCCGAGGCATCGGCCACCTCGAACAGCTCGACCGCGAGCAGCCCCACCACACCGAGCGAGGTGGCCAGGTCGATGGCGAGCTGCTGGGCGGCGAGCGCCAGCTCCTCCGGCAGGTCCGGCGCCGGGGCCAGCACCTCCACGCAGATGCCGTCGACCTGCACGGTCTCCACCACCGGGTAGGCGGCGACCTGCCCGAACGGCGAGCGAGCCACCTGCACGGCCAACTCCCGGCGCAGCGGCACCCGCTCCTCGACGATCAACTCGGTGCCCCCGGCGAGCAGCGTGGTAACCAGCTCGGCCGCCTGCGCCGCGTCCGTCACCATCCAGACGCCCCGGCCGTCGTAGCCGCCGCGGGCCGCCTTCAGCACGACCGGCCAGCCCACCTCGGCACCGAAGGCCACCAGGTCGTCCGGCTCGCCGACAGGCCGCCAGACCGGTACCGGGGCGCCCAGCTCGGTCAACCGCTCCCGCATCGCCCGCTTGTCCTGGGCGTACCGCAGCGCGTCGGCCGGCGGGTAGAGCTTCGCCCCTTCGGCCGCGAGGGTGCGGATGTGCTCGTTCGGCACGTGCTCGTGGTCGAAGGTGACCACGTCACAGCCCTTGGCGAAGGTGCGCAGCGCCGCGAGGTCGGTGTGATCGCCGTACTGCACGTCGGCGGCGACCAGCGCGGCACCGTCGTCCGGGGCCAGCGCGAGGACGTGTAGTGACTGGCCGAGGGCGATCGCGGCCTGGTGGGTCATCCGGGCCAGCTGGCCGCCACCCACCATGCCGACAACAGGCAGACCGGTACGGGAATCCATAGCGGCGCCAGCCTATCCGGGCCGCCGGTCACGACCGGCCCCGGATGGCGAATCGCACGTTCGACCGCCGTGACGGGGCACTGCCCGGCGTGGCCTGGTAGCACCGGGCCACGCCGGCCGGGGCCGACGCCTCAGCGCCGGCCGAGCTGCCCGACCAGGTCGTCGACCTCGGTGACCGGACGCTCGCAGACGAAACCCCGGCAGGCGTACGCGGTGGGACGCCCGTCGACCAGCGGCCGGTCGGCGAGCAGCGGCACCCCGGGCTGGTCGCTGCGACCCGCCACGATCACGGCCCCGGGCGGGGCGTGCCGGTGCGCGGCCGAGAGCAGTGGCTCGTCGGCCGGCTGGTCGGTCACCACGGCGATCTCGTACGGCCCGGAGACGAGCGCCTCACCGACGGCCGCCGCGTACCCGGTGAAGCGGGCGTGTCGGGCGACGATCGGTGCGACGGTGGCCAGCGCGTCCTCGGCCGCCTCCCGGTACCGGGGCGCGCCGGTCAGCGCTGCGTACGTCACGAGTGCCGCGACGATCGCCGAGCGCCCGGAGGGGGTGGCGTTGTCCGTCGGGTCGGCCGGCCTCGTGACCAGCCGCTCGGCATCGTCGGCGGTGTCGTAGAAACCGCCGCCCGGTGCCGCGAACCGCTCCAGCGCCACGTCGAGCAACTGCCCCGCCAGTTCCAGCCAGCGCCCCTCACCGGTCAGCTGGTGCATCGCGCAGAACGCCTCGGCGACGCAGCCGTAGTCCTCGAGTACGCCGGCGGGGGCACCGACGACCCCGCCACGGGAGACGCGGCGCAGCCGCCCGCCCACGATGTGCGCGGTCGCCAGGTGCTCGGCGGTGTCCCGCATCGCGCCGTCGGCGACGATGACGACGCCCTCCATCAGGTTCGCGTCCTCGTCGTCCGGATTCGCGTAGAGCCTGGCCACCTGCTGGAACTCGGCGATCGCGGTGATCGCCAACCCGTTCCAGGACGCCACCACCTTGTCGTCCCGGGCCGGCTGCGGGCGAGTGTCCCGGGCGGCCAGCAGCCGGCCGACGACACCCTGCCGGCGGGCGCGCACCTCGGGGTCGGCGTCGTCCACGTCACGGGCCAGTTTGAGCACGCTGGTGCCGTGCTCGAAGGTGCCGTCGGCGGTGACGCCGAACAGGTCGGCGGCCCAGCGGCCGTCCTCCTCACCGAGCGCCTCGACGAGCTGTGCCGGCGTCCAGACGTAGGTGAGGCCCTCGACGCCCTGGGTGTCCGCGTCCAGCGCGGAGGCGAACCCCTCGCCGGGCCGGTGCAGTTCGTCGGCGAGGAACCGGGCGATGTCCCGGGCCACCCGCCGGGCCAGCCGGTCTCCGGTCAGTCGCCAGAGCTGGGTGTACACCCGCAGCAGCAGCGCGTTGTCGTAGAGCATCTTCTCGAAGTGCGGCACGGTCCAGTGCGCGTCCACCGAATACCGGGCGAAACCGCCGGCCAGTTGGTCGTAGATACCGCCCCGAGCCATCGCCTCGCAGGTGTGCCGGACGATCTCCAGGCTCCGGGCCGAGCCGGTGCGCTGGTAGTGGCGGAGCAGGAACAGCAGGTTCATGTGCGGCGGGAACTTCGGCGCGCCGCCGAACCCGCCGTGCGTCTCGTCGTACTCATCGGCGAGCTGCCCGGCCGCGGCGTCGAGCAGGTCGACCTCCAGCGGCGTCGTGGGGCCGCCCACGGCCTGGGCGCCACCGATCGCCTCGACCACCGCGGCCCCCTGGCGCACCACGTCGTCCCGCTGGTCGCGCCAGGCGGTGGTGACCGACTGGAGCAGCCGGAGGAAGTTGGGCTTCGGGAAGTACGTGCCGCAGAAGAACGGGGTGCCGTCGGGCGTGGCGAAGACGGTCATCGGCCAGCCGCCGTGGCCGGTCATGGCCTGCGTGGCGGTCATGTAGACGGCGTCGACGTCCGGGCGCTCCTCCCGGTCCACCTTGATCGAGACGAAGTCGGCGTTCATGAGGGCGGCGACGGACTCGTCCTCGAACGACTCGTGCGCCATCACGTGGCACCAGTGGCAGGCGGCGTAGCCGACCGAGATGATCACGGGTACGTCGCGCCGGCGCGCCTCGGCGAACGCCTCCTCGGTCCACGGCCACCAGTCGACCGGGTTGTCGGCGTGCTGGAGCAGGTACGGGCTCGTGGCCTCGGCGAGTCGATTCACCCGACGACCATAACCACCGCGGGAGTCAGGACGCGCCGTCGGCTCGGAGCGGGAAGACATTGGGGCGGGCCCCGTCCAGCAGGGTGCCGAGGACAGCGCCGATCTTGTCCGCCGGCATCGGCTTGAAGAAGTGGTATCCCTGGGCCGCGGTACAGCCCAGCTCGGCCAGGGCCAGCCGCTGCTCCGCGGTCTCCACCCCTTCGGCCACCACCCGCAACCCGAGCTCGTGCGCGAGGCCGACGGTGGTCCGCACGATGGCCGCCGCCTCCGGCGACTCGGCCATCCGGATCACGAAGGAGCGGTCCACCTTCAGTTCGTCGACCGCGATCCGGGTGAGGAACGTCAGCGACGAGAAACCGGTGCCGAAGTCGTCCACCGCGAGCTGCACACCCATCGACCGGAGCGTCGCCAGCACCTCGTCGATGATCTCCAGCTCGCTCATCACCACCGTTTCGGTGATCTCCAGCACCAGCCGACGCGCCGGCACCTGGTGGCGACGCAGCGCCTCGGCGATCTCGCCGGGCAGCCGCGGGTCCAGCAGGCTCCGCGCGGAGAGGTTCACCGAGATCGGGACGTCCAGCCCTTCGCGGGCCCAGCCGGCGGCGACCGCGAGCGCCTTGTCCAGCACGTACCGGGTGAACGTGCCGAGCTGCTCGCTGTTCTCCACCGGCCGGATGAACTCGACCGGGCTGAGCCAGCCGCGGCGCGGATGCCGCCAGCGGATCAGTGCCTCCACCCCGGTCGGCGCCCCGGTGGCCAGGTCGACCGCCGGCTGCAACGCCAACACGAGCTGGTCGTCCACCTCCAGCGCCTCGCGCAGTTCGGCCAGCAGCGCGAGTTGATCGGTGCTCGCCGCGTCGCGGGTGCTGTCGTACGCCGCGACGTTGCCGCCGCCCTCCTTGGCCTGGTACATGGCGATGTCGGCCCGGCGCAGCAGCTCGGTCAGGTCGGCGGTGCCCGCGTCGGCCACCACCACCCCGACGGAGACCTCGACGGACATCCGCACCCCGGCGATCTCGGTGGGAGCGGCCAGCCGCTCGGCGATTTCCCGGGCCTGACGCAGCGCGTACGCCATCGGGGCGCTCCGGTCGCCGAGCACCGGGACCGACGTCAGCAACAGCGCGAACTCGTCGCCGCCGAGCCGGCCGAGGAGGTCTCCCGAGCGGGCGAGGGCGCCCAGCCGACTGGCGGTCAGCCGCAGCAGCTGGTCGCCGGCCACGTGCCCGAGGGTGTCGTTGACCTCCTTGAACTGGTCGATGTCGAGCAGCAGCAGCGCCACCGGGTGGTCGTGTGCGAGCTGCCGCAGCAGCTGGTCACCGGTGCTGAGCATGGCTGCCCGGTTGACCAGACCGGTGAGCGGGTCGTGCACCGCGTCGTACGACGACCGGGCGGTGACCTGTCGCAGCTCGCGATGGGTCGCCGCGTCGTGCAGCGCGGCGGCGAGCGCGTCGGCGAAGGCCGCCACCGCATCCCGTTCGCGCCCGCTGGGCGGCGCCGACCGGGGGAAGCGGATCCGCAGGCGCCCGACGGGGAGGTCGCCGACGGCGAGCGAACGGACCAGCTCGTGGTCCTCGGGCTCGCCGGGCCCGGAGTCGGTGATCTCGCGGTCGACCAGACCACCCGCGGCGTCGCCGCGGTACCGCCACCAGCATCCGTCGGCACGGACCACGTCGACCTCGACCAGCTCAGCGTGGAACATCGCGAGCGCACCGGAGACCGCCGCGCCCGCCACGCCCCGCTCGTCGAGCTGGTTGAGGGCGGCGGTGGACTCGGCGAACGTCCGCCAGGTGCGCCGCTCCTGATCGGCCCGGAGCCGGTGCCGGTAGGTCTGCTGGAGGAGCCAGAGCGGCGGCGGGAGCAGCAACAGCCAGCGTGCGTCGATGTGCAGGAGCACCACCACGACCAGGCCGACCGCCACGTTGCCGACGAACATCAGCAGCTTGCCGCGGAGCGCGGCGAGCAGCGGAGGCCCGATCGGGACGCCGTGCCGCAGGCCGAGCGTGACCCCGCTGAGCCAGGCGGTCACGAGCAGGTACGTCACCGCGCCGGCGACCATGGCGGCGGCGAGCCCCGGTGCCGGGGCGGCGAGCAGCGGGTCCGCGAGGGCGGTGGTGACCGCCACGGCGAGCGCGGAAGCAGCCGACAGCGATGCCGAGATCCGGACGGTCTCCAGCACCGGCCACCGTTCGCCGAACACCGAGAGCGCCGACCAGGCGAGTCCGGTGCCGACCAGGGTGGCGGAGGGTATCCATCCGGCGGGCACCAGGTAGAGGCAGATGATCAGAGCTGCCTCGCCCCAGGTGATGCTCACCATGCCGGCGGGCGCACGGAACCGCAGTCGGGCCAGTTGGGCGAAGGCGAGAACGGCGACCGCGATGCCGTAGCGCGCGGGCGCGGGAAGCGAATCGTCGACGGGCAGTCGGTGCGGCAGGACCAGGCCGACCACCGCGGCGGCGAGGGAGGCCACGACGAGCGCCGCCGTGAGCATCCGGACCTGGGGCGGGATGCCGCGCAGCCCGAGCCGGTCGGCCTGCTCGGTGGCCCGATCGGAGGTCACCGACCCGCTCCGTGGACCGGTACGCACGCCGTACGACGGGCGGCCGCTGCTGCGACGGTCATCGGCGCCCCCTCCCGCGCACGGTTCGGGGACGCGTGGTCCCCCCGGCGAGAGGCTAAGCCAAACCCGGGAGCCGCAACAGGGGTCGACCGCCGGGTTCGGCGTGATTCACGCTCGGACTACCCGTTTCGTTGCTGCTGGTGCCCGGTGGGAGCGTTCAAGGATGAATCCTGTCCTTCACTTCCATCCGTCGGATCCACGACCACCGCGTCCGCCCTGCCCGGGTTGCCCGCCGGACCCTGTTGCGGGAACCGATCGGGCAGCCGGCGCAGCCGGGAGTTCATGTTGCGGATCAGCAGGACGGTGGCGGTGCCCAGCACCAGGATGAGGAGAAGACCCATCGGGCCGGCCAGGCTACCCGCGCGGGTATCCCCGAAGTTGTTCTCCGCGAGCACCTGGGCAGTGGTCAACATGGCGTTCCTCCGATGTGCGGTTGCCCACCAGCGTAACGCCGCACCAGATCAGCGGGCATGCGCCGTCTCACGTACCCCGGCGAAGAGGTCCGACTCGGGCAACGAGCTCGCCACCAGCGAGCGCGCCAGGTGGAAGTCCTCGGTCGGCCAGGCACTCTGCTGGATCTCCATCGGGACCCGGAAGAAGAAGCCGTCCGGGTCGACCTGGGTGGCGTGGGCCCGCAGCGCGTCGTCGCGGACCGGGAAATACTGCGCGCAGGGCACCTGCGTGGTGATCTCGGGGCGCTGATCGTTGGGGTTCTCCGCCCAGCGCTTGAGCCAGTCCTGGTAGGGCGACTCCAGCCCGGCCGCGAGCACCGCCTCGTGCAGCGCCATGATCTTCGGCTTGGAGAAGCCGATGTCGTAGTAGAGCTTCAGCGGCTGCCAGGGCTCACCGAGCTCGGGATAGCGGTCGGCGTCAGCAGCGGCGTCGAAGGCGGCGACGCTGATCTTGTGACACATGATGTGGTCGGGGTGCGGGTAACCGCCCTGCTCGTCGTACGTGGTGACCACGTGCGGGCGGAACTCGCGCATCAGCCGCACCAGCGGACCGGCGGCCACCTCGACCTCCTGGCGCGCGAAGCAATTCCCGGGCAGCGGCGGCAGCGGGTCGCCCTCGGGCAGCCCTGAGTCGACGAAGCCTAGCCAGGCCTGCTCGACGCCGAGGATCGCGCGCGCCGCATCCATCTCGGCTCGGCGGATCTCCGCGATGTTCGCCCACACGTCGGGCCGGTCGAGCTTCGGGTTGAGCACGCTACCGCGCTCGCCCCCGGTGCACGTCACGACGAGGACCTCCACGCCCTCGGCGACGTACTTGGCCATGGTTGCGGCACCCTTACTGGACTCGTCGTCCGGGTGTGCGTGGACGGCCATGAGGCGCAGCTGTTCTGCCAACTTCGGCACTCCTCGTCTGGGTCGGCCGGTCGGCCCGGGACCGGGCCGTTGACCTGCCATGATCCTCCGCCCGATGCCCACCGGGCGGTCACCTCCGAGAGCCGACCCGCCATGCTTGACTGGGAGCCGGGCTGGGAGGATGGACTGAGCCATTCTTACTGATCCCACTGACAACGACGCCAGGAGATACCCGCCGGTGAGCGAGACGCACACCACAGTTGCACCGGAAGCCCCGGTGTTTCCGCCCGGGCGGTACGGCCGCCGCCGGGAACCGGGCCGTCGCCGCTCGAAGGCGCCGGCCGTGCTGGCGCTTGTCGTCCTGCTGGCCGTGCTGGGCGTGATCTCCGTGCGGCTCTATCGCCAGTACGGCGATCCGAACTATGACGCACAGGTCATCACCTACACGGACATAACCGACAAGCAGGTACGACTCGACTTCCAGGTGACCGTGCCGAGCGGTGGATCGGCGGTCTGCCTGCTGCGGGCCCGCGACCGGGCCGGCAACGAGGTGGCCCGCGAGGAAGTCACCGTGACCGCGCCGCCGGGCGAGAAGCACGTCACCGTCCAGCACCGGCTGTCGACCACCGGTCGCGCCTTCATCGGCGAGGTGCTGCGCTGCCGCCCAGCGGCCTGACGCCCGGATCGGGCCGCCCAGCGGCCTGACCCAGCCGGTTATCGGCCCGAGCCGGCCGGCCTGCCCCCGGGAATCGGCCGAGCCGGCGCAACGACCGCGACCGTTTCCCAGCCTGCACGCGGACCGCGCCGCCTACCGCGCACAGCCACTGGCCCGCACCGCCGCCGACCCGTCGGCCGGACCTTCCGCCTGCTCCCGGAACGGCACCTGACCAGCCCGTACGGCGGCCGCCCGGTAGGTGCGCAGGTGGACGGATGGGCGTGCCGGCGGGCAGGCCCGGGGCGATCCGCCGGTGGTGTTCGTCGCCACCTCGTGTCGTATCGCACTGGTAACTTGGAGATTCACCTGTCAGCCAGCCACGCACAACTGAGGAGATCGCCTGTGTCCACTGGCAACGAGGCGCCCGCCACCTGGCTGTCGCAGGACGCTCACGACCGGCTCCAGGCCGAACTCGACGAGCTGATCGCCAACCGGCCGGTCATCGCCGCCGAGATCAATGCCCGGCGCGAGGAGGGCGACCTGCGCGAGAACGGCGGATACCACGCCGCCCGCGAGGAGCAGGGCAAGGCCGAGGGTCGCATCCGCTACCTCCAGGAGCTGCTGCGCACCGCGCAGGTCGGCGAGGCGCCGTCCGCCGACGCGGTGGCGCCCGGCATGGTGGTGACGATCTACTTCGACGACGACAAGGACGACACCGAGACGTTCCTGCTCGGGTCCCGCGAGATCGCGTCCACCACCGACCTGACCGTCTACAGTCCGGAATCGGCGCTCGGCAAGGCCATCCTCCACTGCCGCGCGGGGCAGACCTGCACCTACACAGCACCCAGCGGGGCCGACATAAAGGTGACAGTGGTCAAGTTCGAGCCGTTCGGCGGCTGATCCCGGGCCGGCCGGCCCGCACATCGTGCAGCGAGGCGTGACACCGACCGGTGTCACGCCTCGCTGGCATGGACCGCGTCGCGCTCACCCCTCGCCGGCGAAGACCACCTGGTAGCCGCTGGCCCGCAGCGCGCTGATCAGCGTGTCCGAATGCTCCACACCGCGCGTCTCCACCGAGAGCGCCACCTCCACCTCACCGAGATGCAGGTGCGGGTGGACCCGCTGATGCTCCACGTCCACCACGTTCGCCCGGTGCTCGGCGATCTCGCTCAGCAGCGAGGCGAGCTGACCGGGACGGTCCGAACAGCGCACGGTGAAGCGCAGGTAGCGGCCGGCGGCGGCCAGCCCGTGTTCGATCACCCGCAGCATCAGCAGCGGATCGATGTTGCCGCCGGAGAGCACCGCGACCACCGGCGCCTCCACCTGCACCACACCGGCCAACAACGCCGCCACTCCGACCGCACCGGCCGGTTCGACCACCTGCTTGCCGCGCTCCAGGAGCATCAGCAGCGCCCGGGAGATGTCCTCCTCGGAGACGGTGACCACCTCGTCCACCAGCTTGCGCACGTGGGTGAACGTGAGGTCTCCCGGACGCCCCACCGCGATCCCGTCGGCGATGGTGGCGAACGCCGGCAGCCGTACCGGCTCCCCCGCGAGCAGGGAAGGCGGGTACGCGGCCGCACCGGTCGCCTGCACGCCGATCACCCGGATGTCCGGACGCAGCGCCTTCGCGGCCACCGCGATCCCGGAGGCGAGGCCACCTCCGCCCACCCCGGTGATGATCGTCTTGACGTCCGGGCACTGCTCGAGGATCTCCAGCGCCACCGTGCCCTGACCGGCGATCACGTCCCGATGGTCGAACGGGTGGATGAACACCGCGCCGGTCCGCTCGGCGAACGTCTGCGCCGCCACCATCGACTCGTCGACCGTGTTGCCGACCAGCTCGACCTGCGCCCCGTACCCCTTGGTGGCGGCGACCTTCGGCAGCGGCGCGTTCACCGGCATGAAGACCGTGGCGTGCGTACCGACCAGGCCGGCCGCGAGCGCCACCCCCTGGGCGTGGTTGCCGGCGCTCGCCGCCACCACACCTCCGGCGCGCTCCTCCGCCGACAACCGGGAGATCCGGACGTACGCCCCGCGCACCTTGTACGACCCGGCCCGCTGCACGTTCTCGCACTTGAGCCAGGCCGGTCCGCCGAGGGCTGCGCTCAGCGGCCGGGAGGGCTCCAGCGGGGTGGTGCGGGTGACGCCGGCGAGCAGCTCTCGCGCGGCCTGTACGTCGGCGAGACCGACCAGTTCAGTCATGCCCCGATCGTGCCACCCGCCGGTCGGAGCTCCGGCGGCGACGCCCGCGAAGCGTCGCCTGCCCGGCGGGTCGGACGATCACGCGACGGCGGGTGACCCCGTACCGACCCGGGGGTAACCGGGGGCATGCCGGGGCCACGGCGACTCCATCTCGAACTGCCCGGCGACCCCGAGCAGCAGCAGCTCCGAGCCGGGCGGCCCGACCAGTTGCACGGCGACCGGCAGGCCGTCCGGACGCCGCCCCACCGGCACCACGATCGACGGCAGGCCGGCGATGTTCCAGGGCGCGGCGAACGGGGCGTACCGGATGTTGGCCGCCATGTTGGCCCGCCAGGAACGGGACGACCAGCTGATCGCCTCCGGCGGCACAGCCGCCAGGGCCGGGGTGAGCAGCAGATCGACCGAGTGGTCGCTGAAGAAACCGACCGAGCGGACCCGCCAGGCGGCCCGGTCGGCCTCCCGAACGTACCCGCGTCGCTGCGCCCACTCGCCGAGCGCGACGTGCCGGCGGGTGCGCCGCTGCAGGCGGCGCCGGTCGACACCGGTGGCCCGCACGTCCGCGGCGGCCGCCGCGAACCAGGTGGCGAGCCCCTGGAGGCCGAGGCGGGTCGGGTAGACCGGGTCGGCCGGTACGGTGTCGTGGCCGGCGGCGGCGAGCAACCGCCCCGCGGCGGCCACGGCATCCCGGTTCGGCCCGTCCGGCGACACACCACGCACCGGCGAGCGCAGCGACACGCCGACCCGCAGCCGCTGTGGCGGCACCAGCTTCTCCGGGCGCCGCCCGGCCAGCACCGAGAAACCCGCCGCCGCGTCGGCGACAGTGGTGGTCAGCACGCCGTGCTCGGTGAGGCCGAACCAGTCGTCCGCGCCGAGCTCGCAGGGGATCACGCCGCGGCCCGGCTTGAGCCCGATCAGGCCGCAGCAGGCGGCGGGGATGCGGATGGAGCCGAGACCGTCGTTGCCGTGCGCCATCGGCACCAGCCCGGCGGCGACTGCGGCGGCGGCCCCACCGGACGAGCCACCCGGGGTGCGTCGGGTATCCCAGGGATTTCGGGTCACCCCGGTCTCGTCGTCGGTCAACGCCCACAGGCCGAGCTCCGGCATCCGCGTCACACCGAGGATCACCGCGCCGGCGCCGCGCAACCGGCGGACCACCTCGTGGTCGGCCTCGGCCACCGGGGTACGCACCGCGGCCGACCCGTGCCAGGTGGGCAGCCCGGCGACCGGTGTGTTCTCCTTCACCGCCACCGGCACACCGGCCAGCGGAAGGTTGGCCAGGTCCTCCTGCTCGTCGACCTTCTCCGCCTCGGTGATCGCCTCCCCGCCGCGCAGCGCGCGGAACGCGGCGAGGTCGGCGTCGGCCCGGGCGATGTGGTCGAGGTGGTCCGCGACGACCTGGGTGGCGGATACGTCACCCCGCCGTACGCCCCGGGCGATCTGCTTGGCGGTCGCCCCGACCCAGGTCGGCATGATGTCCTGCACGGCCACCCTCCCCAGCCAGCGGTCAGCCCAGCGCCTGCTCCAGATCGGCGAGCAGGTCGTCGACCGTCTCGATGCCGACAGACAGTCGCACGAGATCGCTGGGAACTTCAAGCGGTGAGCCCGCAGCACTTGCGTGTGTCATCCGGCCCGGGTGCTCGATCAGCGATTCCACGCCGCCGAGCGACTCGGCGAGGACGAAAAGCTTGGTCCGGTTGCAGATCTCGACGGCGTGCTCCTCGCCGCCGGCCGCCCGGAAGGAGATCATGCCGCCGAACCGGCGCATCTGCTTCGCCGCGATCTCGTGACCCGGGTGCGAGGGCAGGCCAGGGTAGATCACCTGCGCGACCTGCGCGTGTCCGTCGAGGTAGGCGGCCAGCCGCTCGGCGTTGTCGCAGTGCCGGTCCATCCGTACCCCGAGGGTCTTGATGCCCCGCAGGGTGAGCCACGCGTCGAAGGGCCCGTTGACGGCGCCCATCGCGTTCTGGTGGTAGCGCAGCTCCTCGCCCAGCCCGGCGTCGGCCGTGACCAGCGCGCCGCCCACCACATCGGAGTGGCCGCCGACGTACTTCGTCGTCGAGTGCACCACCACGTCGGCGCCGAACGCGATCGGCTGCTGCAGGTACGGCGACGCGAAGGTGTTGTCGACCACCAGCAGCGCGCCCGCCTCGTGCGTCACGGCAGCCAGGGTGGCGATGTCGGCGATGCCGAGCAGCGGGTTGGTGGGCGTCTCCACCCAGACGATCCTCGTGCTGCCGGGACGGATCGCGGCCCGGACCGCGTCCGGGTCGGAGACCTTGGCCGGCGTGAAGTCCAGGCCCCAGCGCTCCAGCACCCGGGCGAAGAGGCGGTAGGTGCCGCCGTACGCGTCGTCGGGGATCACCACGTGGTCGCCGGGCTTGCAGAGGGTACGCAGGACCGTGTCCTCGGCCGCCAGCCCGCTGGCGAAGGCGAGCCCGACCGAGCCGCCTTCCAGCGCCGCGAGGCATTCCTGGAGCGCATCGCGCGTGGGGTTGCCGGAGCGGCTGTACTCGTAACCAAGGCGCGGCGCGCCGACGGCGTCCTGCGCGTACGTGCTGGTCTGGTAGATGGGAGGGATCACCGCGCCGGTGCGGGCCTCGGGGTCCTGACCGGCGTGGATGGCGAGCGTCTCGAAGCCGTGACTCATTCCCGTGACGTTAGTCCGCGATCGCCGCCGGCCGGGCGCAACCCAGCGCGTCGCGTCGGCGGGCTGTCCCACCGGTCGGCGATAATGGCTCGGTGACCTCGACCGCCCTCCCCTCCCGCCTGATCGGTGTGGTCGACCGCATTCCGGCCTCGCTCGCGGAGCTGTCCGGCCCCGAGCACGGCCGGGTCGAGCTTCCGGTACGACTGGCCTGGTCCGGGCCGACCGACTTCGACGTCAGCGATCCGCGCGAGCGACTGACGCTCTACTGCCTCCTGCTCGACTGCGGTCAGCGCGACGACATCATCCGTTACATCCACCCCGAGCTGCTGCGTCGGGACTGGCCGCGGGTGCGTCGGCTGACCGCCCGGCGATTGATCTCGCTGTGGGAGCGGCGGCTGCCCGATCTCGCCGCCTGATGGAGGTCCTGCACCGCCGGCTGGTCGAGATCGGCTTCGCAGCCGGCGACGATCTCGGTCTGATGCTGGCCGGCGGGTACGCGATGTGCGCGCACGAGTTGCTGAACCGGCCATCGCAGGACGTGGATTTCGCGACCGCGAGCATCCTGCCCCTGCCGGTGGTGGTGGACCGCCTCGCGGCCGCCTTCGCCGCCTCCGGCTTCACCGTCCGGATCATCGAGGCAACCCCGCGGATGGCACGGCTGGTGGTCTCCGGCGAGACGAGCACCTGTGAAGTGGACCTGCTCAAGGAGGCACTCGGCCCGCCCGCGCTGCTGAACATCGGTCCGGTTCTCTCGTTCGAGGACGCGGTCGGGTTAAAATGCGGGCGTTGCACGACCGAGCAGCTCACCGGGACTTCATCGACATCCGGGCCGCGAACGCACGGCTGACCTGGACCGAGTTGGAACGGCTGGGCGCTCGTCACACGGCAGGATTCTCGATCGAGGAGTTGGCGGACCGGCTGGGCGGGGTGGACGAGCGGGACGAGCGGGGGTTTCGGTCGTACGGCCTCGGCGATCTCGACATCGAACAGCTCAGGGACTGGGCGCGACGCTGGGAGGCCGACATCAGGGGGCGACTCGCCAGTGGTGAGACCGGGCCGGTCGGGGTGCCGGACGACGACTGGGACGCCTACCTCGACCCGGCCTGATCCCACCGGTGGGCCCGGCATAGCCTGGCCGGATGGCGGGGTGCGTGTTCTGCGGAATCGTGTCGGGTGAGCTCCCTGCGATGCGGGTGACCGACGAGCCGGACGGGGTGGCGTTCCTCGACACCCGGCCGGTGTTCAAGGGCCACGTGCTGGTGGTGCCCCGCGCCCATCTGGTGACGCTGGCCGACCTGCCGCCGGAGTCCCTGCCCGGCTACTTCGCCCTCGTGCGACGACTCGCGGTGGCGGTCGAGGCCGGTCTGGGCGCCGGTGGGACCTTCGTGGCCATCAACAACAAGGTGTCCCAGTCCGTCCCGCACCTGCACACTCATGTCGTGCCGCGGACCAAGGGCGACGGACTTCGCGGCTTCTTCTGGCCCCGTACTCGCTACGCCGACGACGCCGAGGCGCAGGAGTACGCCGGGCGGGTCGCCGCCGCGCTGGCCACCGGGTGAGCCGGAGCGCAGCGGGTAAGGGTGAGGCACCCGGCGGTGTTGCACGGGCTGGGAAAGCCACGAGAGGAGTCCCACTGTGTTCCTTCGCCGCATGAAGGCCGAGATGATCTCTGCCGACCAGGCCCTGCCGGGCCGCCTGATCGCGATGCCGGTGGCCGACCGGCATGAGGTCCTCGGCACTCCGCTGAAGGGCCCCTTCCCCGAGGGCAGCCAGGTCGCCGTCTTCGGCATGGGGTGTTTCTGGGGAGCCGAGCGGCTGTTCTGGACCCTGCCGGGGGTCATCACCACCTCCGCCGGCTACGCGGGCGGCTACACGCCGAACCCGACGTACGAGGAGGTCTGTTCGGGTAGGACCGGGCACGCGGAGGCCGTCGAGGTGGTCTACGACCCCTCGAAGATCACCTACGAGGACCTGCTGAAGGTCTTCTGGGAGAACCACGACCCGACCCAGGGCATGCGCCAGGGCAACGACGTCGGCACCCAGTACCGGTCGGCGATCTACGCGACCACGGACGAGCAGCTGGCCACCGCGATCGCCTCCCGCGACGCGTTCGCGCCGATCGTGGCCCGCGCCGGCAAGGGTGAGATCACCACGGAGATCGACCGGCTCGGCGCGTACTACCTGGCCGAGGACTACCACCAGCAGTACCTGGCGCCGACGAAGAACCCGAACGGCTACTGCAACCACGGCCCGAACGGGCTGAGCTGCCCGGTCGGCGTGGCCAAGACGGCCTGACCCAGCGCTGGCGCGGTTCTGCGGATCCGCGCCAGCGCCGACTTGGCGTGACCAACTGCCCTCCACGATCGTGGCAAACTCACCCCGTGAGGATCAGTCAGGCGCGTCCGGACGACGTCGCAGGGCTGGCCCGGCTGTTGTGGCTGGACACGCTTCACGAGGAGCCACCCCAGCTTTCCGTTGACACGTTCACCGCGGAGCTTGCGCAGTGGTGGGCCGCCCGCCAGGACTCGCATCTGGCGTTCGTCGCTCGACTCCACCGGCCGGAGATCGTCGGCATGGCCTGGGTCGCGCTCGTTCCTCGCGTCCCGCGGCCTGGAGCGACAAGCCGGCTATCCGCCGACATCCAGAGCGTCTTCGTGATGCCGAATCAGCGAGGCCAAGGGATTGGCTCGGCGCTCGTCGAGGCTGCTTCAGAGCATGCCGCACACCTCGGATCGCTCCGCGTGACGGTTCAATCCGGCCGCAAGGCGGTGCCGGTGTACGAACGGCTGGGCTTCGAGTCGTCCCGACAGCTCCTACAGCGATCGCCGGCCGGACCAGCCGGCCAGTAGCACACCGCCTCACCACCGACGATGAACCCGAACGGCTACTGCAACCACGGCCCGAACGGGCTGAGCTGCCCGGTCGGTGTCGCCCGGGTGCCGTCCGACCTTCACCAGCCGTATCACCGCTCCCCTCGCCAACATCGACGTGGAAATTTTCGGCCTGAGGTGTCGTATCCGCCCGGCGCCGTTCGTGGTGAGGATGGAGGCAGACAAGGGTCCGCCCGAGACGAGGGAGCAGACATGGCCGAGTACCTCATCTACTTCAATCAGCAGTGGGTGGGCGACCACACCGCGGAGTGGTTTCGCGGGCGCGGGCCACTCGCTGCGGCGGTCGTGGATGAGATCAAGGCGGCCGGCGCGTACGTGTTCGCCGGGGGCCTGGAGGAGGATGGCCCAGTCTTCAGTGCCGACGACACGAGCGGCACGTTGGTATTCACCGACGGGCCCTACGTCGAGACCAAGGAGTGGCTGGGCGGGCTGACCGTGGTGGACGTGGCCGACGAGGAGACGGCGCGGATGTGGGCCGGCAAGCTCGCGGAGGCATGCGGCTGGCCTCAGGAGGTCCGGCGGTTCGGCCGCAGCCCGCAACCCGGTGCTGAGTGAGTGGGGAGCCGGCTGACCCGTTCCGTTCCCGCCGCCCGTGGCCCCGCGCCCCGGGCGGCTCGCATTCCCGCCCGGCGTGTGATCGAAATCCGTTGCCACGCCCCTCGGCGACTGGATAGCGTGGCGGTACACGGGAAAGGAGGTGGTCCAGACTTGTATAGCAATCGGACTCGTGAGGTGGCTGTCCGCTAGCCGCTGTCCTCGACAGTGATTCACGTCCGCCGCGAGGCGGGCACAGGCACCATCGTCGAGACCGTGTGGCAGCGGTGCGGCGAAACCACGACAGCCACCCGACCCCCGGGGTGCCGGCCAAAGTCCAGCCGGCCCGCGCGAGAGCGCGGACACCCCGGGGGTCGCTTCATATCCGGCGGAGGAGCCCCCCGTGTCCATGCGTGAACTGGTGGTGCTCGGGACGGCCAGCCAGGCGCCGACACGGGCGCGTAACCACAACGGGTACGTGCTGCGCTGGGACGACGAGGTGATCCTCTTCGACCCGGGCGAGGGCAGCCAGCGGCAGTTGCTGCACACCACGGTCACCGCCACCGGCCTGACCCGCATCTGTGTCACCCACTTCCACGGCGACCACTGCCTCGGCCTGCCCGGCACCATCCAGCGGCTCTCCCTGGACCGGGTACCGCATCCGGTGGCGGTCCACTTCCCGGCCGGCGGGGCGGATTACTTCGCGCGTCTGCGGTACGCCACGAGCTTCCACGAGACCGCCGAGCTGCGCGTCGAGCCGATCGACGTCGACGGACAACGGATCGAGCTGCGCTGCGGCACGCTGGAGGCCCGCCGGCTGCGCCACCCCATCGAGACGTACGGGTACCGGCTGGTCGAGCCGGACGGCTGGCGGATGCTGCCGGAGGAACTGGCCGCGTACGGCATCAGCGGTCCGGCCGTCGGTGAGCTGATCCGCGTCGGCCACCTGGACGTGGACGGACGACGCGTCGCCCGGGACGAGGTGAGCGTGCCCCGGCCGGGACAGCGGTTCGCCTTCGTGATGGACACCGGCCTGTGCGACGGGGTGTACGCCCTGGCCGAGCACGCCGACCTGCTCGTCATCGAGTCGACCTTCCTGGAGTCGGAGGCCGCGCTCGCCGCCGAGGTCGGGCACCTCACCGCCGGCCAGGCCGCGCGGGTGGCGGCCGAGTCGGGCGTACGCCGGCTGGTGCTCACCCACTTCTCCCAGCGGTACGCCGACCCCCGCCGCTTCCACGACGAGGCCCGGATGCACTTCGACGGTGATCTGATCATCGCCGAGGACCTCACCACCGTTCAGGTCCCGCCACGCCGGGTAGCCTCGACCGGGTGACCGTCACGCTCCGCCGGGCCGCCGCCGACGACCTGATGGCGATCGGCGCGCTGCACCAGCGTTCCCGGGTCGCCGCGTACTCCTCGTTCCTGCCTGCGGAGGCGCTGGTCGAGCCGACGGCGGATGCGATGGGCCGCTACTGGGTCGAGCGGTGGGGCTGGGAACGCGACGACCACCTGATGACCGTCGCCGAGCGGGACGGCGAACTCGTCGGGTTCACCTACCTGGGCCCGGACGACGAGGGCGACCCGGCCACCGGGCTGCTGAACGCCATTCACCTCGACCCGGCCGAGCGGGGCCGCGGGACGGGGCGGGAGCTGATGATCGACGCGCTGGCCAGCATGCGGAAGCGGAGCTGGCGACGAGCGGTGCTGTGGGTCCTGACGAGGAACGCCGCCGCCCGCCGCTTCTACGAGCGGGGCGGCTGGTCGCCGACCGGCGTCGAACGCGAGGAGCTGATCGGCACCGCGGTGACCGGCCAGCTCCGGTACGTCCGCCCGTTGTAGGCGCCGCCCGGCCCGTGCGGTCCACCGGCGTGGCCGGGCCGGCGACGGGCCACCCCCGACGCCATGGGATGGCCCGAACGTTCGGTCGTCAGCTCAGCGGGCGCCGAGGTGCGCCAAAAGGTCCTGCCGGGTGAGCACACCCTTGGGCTTGCCGTCGACCAGCACCAGGGCGGCGTCGGACTTCTCCAGCAGACCGACCGCCTCGCTGACCGGCTGCCCACCGCCGATCATCGGCAGCGGCGCGGCCATGTGCCGCTCGATCGTGTCGTGCAGGTGTGCCTGGCCGGTGAAGAGCGCGTCCAGCAGGTCCCGCTCCGCGATGGAACCGGCCACCTCACCGGTGACCACCGGCGGCTCGGCTTTGAGTACCGGCAGCTGGGAGACGCCGTACTCGCGCATGTAGTCGATCGCGTCCCGGACCGTCTCGGTCGGGTGCACGTGCACCAGTTCGGGCAGGCCGCCCGGCTTGCTGGCCAGCGCGTCGGCGACGGTCGGCTCGGTGCCCGAGTTGTCCAGGAACCCGTACCGGGCCATCCACGAATCGTTGAAGATCTTGGAGAGGTAGCCGCGGCCGCCGTCCGGCAGCAGCACCACGACCACGTCGTCCGGCCCGGCCTTACGGGCGACCTCCAGCGCGGCCACCACTGCCATTCCGCAGGAGCCACCGACGAGCAGCCCCTCCTCGCGGGCCAGCCGCCGGGTCATCTCGAACGAGTCCTTGTCGGAGACCTCGACGATCTCGTCGGCGATGCCCCGGTCGTACGTCTCCGGCCAGAAGTCCTCACCGACCCCCTCGACGAGGTACGGCCGGCCGGTGCCGCCGGAGTAGACCGAACCCTCCGGGTCCGCGCCGATCACCCGTACCCGCCCCTCGGAGGCCTCCTTCAGGTACCGGCCGATGCCGGAGATGGTGCCGCCGGTGCCCACTCCCGCGACGAAGTGGGTGAGCCCGCCCTCGGTCTGCCGCCACACCTCCGGGCCGGTGGTCTCGTAGTGCGACCGCGGGTTGGCCGGATTGCTGTACTGGTCGGGCTTCCACGCGCCGGGGATCTCGCGGGCCAGCCGGTTGGAGACGTTGTAGTAGGAACGCGGATCCTCCGGGGCCACCGCGGTGGGGCAGACCACGACCTCGGCGCCGTACGCCCGCAGCACGTCCTGCTTGTCCTGGCTCACCTTGTCCGGGCAGACGAAGACGCAGCGGTAGCCCTTGAGCTGGGCCACGAGAGCCAGCCCGACGCCGGTGTTGCCGCTGGTCGGTTCGACGATCGTGCCGCCCGGCTTGAGCAGCCCGGCAGCCTCGGCGTCCTCCACCATCCGCAGCGCGATGCGGTCCTTCACCGAGCCGCCCGGATTGAGGTACTCCACCTTCGCCAGCACGGTGGCCTGGATGCCCTCGGTGACGTTGCGCAGGCGCACCAGCGGGGTGTTGCCGATCATGTCGACGACGTTGTCGTAGTACTGCAACTCGATGTGTCCTTCTCCTCGGCGCCGGCGCCGGGCGGCCGGGCAGCTGGGTGGATTCCCAGCGCCCAGGGTACGTGCCGTCAGGGCACCACATGCCCAGGGATGACCTGGCCACGACGCGTCTCCCACTCCAGGAACCGCTCCGTCTCGGCCAGGACGCTGCCGGCCAGCCAGGCGACCAGGACCGCGTCGTCGGCCAGCCCGAGGACCATCAGCGGGATCTCCGGAATCAGGTCGATCGGCGAGGCGATGTACGCCGTGGCGGCCGCCATCAGGGCCAGTCGGAGACCACCGTCGTACTCCCGGCGGGCCGTCGCCCGGATCATCCGGGGCAGCGCGGCCAGCCGGGCGCCCAGCGACGGACCGCCGCGCGCGCCGGTGGCCAACGCCCGGGCCAGCGCCGTGAAGGCCGCGCTCCGCCTCAATGTCTTCGCCATCCTCGTGCTCCTTCCCGCGAGCAGCATGCCGTCCCGGCGCAAGCGGGCCGGGCAGGCTCCGCCGGCCGGAGCCGAACGGAAGTCGCATCGGCCGTGGTGGCGGCGTTCCTGGACCACGGATCGCGCCGGACCGCAGCCGATCCGAGGAAGTAGTACCCGGAACGGTCGTGTGTGTCCCGTGACCGTCTGCCCGGTATGACGACAGCGGTCTGTCGGGGTGGCGCGATACTGTCGCGGTATGGGGGTGACTGGTTCCGTCGCACCGGTTGGTCCGCGCTGGCAGCGCGCTCGGCAGATCGCCCGCTTTACGGCGATCGGCACGGGTGCCACAGCGGCGGCCGTGGTCGCCACCGCCGGAGTGCTGCTCGGTCAGGCCCGCCAGGCCCGCCGCACCATTCCGATGGCCGAGGCGCCGCCGCCGCGCGTTGACGGTGTCTACGGTGCCAAGTTTCCCGGCCCTCCGCTCACCATGGTGGTGCTCGGTGACTCCTCGGCCGCCGGCTACGGCGTGCACCGCCGCCGGGAGACGCCCGGCGCGCTGCTCGCCACCGGCCTGTCCCGCAGTGCGCAGCGTCAGGTGCGGTTGCACAGGTT
This sequence comes from Micromonospora sp. NPDC005367, assembly GCF_040606825.1. Lineage (NCBI taxonomy): Bacteria > Bacillati > Actinomycetota > Actinomycetes > Micromonosporales > Micromonosporaceae > Micromonospora > Micromonospora sp. NPDC005367. The sequence goes on from NZ_JBEXFP010000010.1 coordinate 100,322, forward strand.
CGCCGTGGTCGGGGCGATCTCGGCCGGCCTGAAGCACCAGGTGGACGCCGCCCTGGAGTGCCAACCCGACATCGCGGTGATCTTCATCGGTGGCAACGACGTCACCAACCGCACCCCGCCGGCCCTGGCCGTGCGCTACCTGGTCGAGGCGGTCCGCATGCTGCGCGCCGCCGGGTGCGAGGTGGTCGTCGGCACCTGTCCGGATCTCGGGGCGATCCAGCCCATCCAGCCGCCGCTGCGTTGGTTGGCCCGGCGGTGGAGCCGGCAGCTCGCCGCGGCCCAGACGGTGGCCGTCGTCGAGGCGGGCGGCTGGACGGTCTCCCTCGGCGACCTGCTCGGCCCCCGTTTCGCCGCCGAGCCGGCCCGGATGTTCGCCTGGGACCGGTTCCACCCCTCCGCCGAGGGCTACGCCGTGGCCGCCGCCGCGATGTTGCCCACCGTGCTCTCCGCGCTCGGCATCGGGCCGGAACGCCGGGCAGCGCCGGTCCTCGATCGGGGCGTACGGTCACTGCCCGAGGCCGCGCAGGAGGCGGCCCGGCACGCCGGAACCGAGGTCAGCGGCGCCCAGGTTCGTGGCCGCGACCGTGGGCCGACGGGTCGATGGGCGCAGTTGCGCCGGCGGGCGTTCTTCGGGGTCGGCGCGGTGTCACAGTCCGGTCCCGCCGCCGACTCACCCACCGTGGAGGGACTGGCATGAGCGAGCGTGACCTGGCCACGAGGTTCGCCGGCCGGCTCGGCCGGGCGGCCCTGCTCACCCTGATCGCCGGCACGGTCGGCGGTGCCGCCGTCCTGGCCGGTGAGGCGTTCGTCGCCCGGCACCGCCGCTACGCCGAGCCCGAGCTCGGACTGGCCCTGCGCGCGACGGTCGGCCGGGCCGGCGCGCCGCCGCTGCGACTGGTCCTGCTGGGCGACTCGTCCGCCCTGGGCGTCGGCGTCGACCGGCTCGACGACACGATCGGCGGCCAACTCGCGAACCTGCTCGCCGAGGGGCCCACCGGCCGGTTGGTGCACCTCTCCAGCGTCGGGGTCAGCGGCTCCCGCTCGACCGACCTCGCCACCCAGGTGGCTCGGGCCCTGCTCGGTGGGCGGCCCGACGTGGCGCTGATCCTCATCGGGGCGAACGACGCCACCGGCTTGCGCCGCTCGACCGACGCGGCGGCGTACCTTGCTGCGGCCGTGCACCGGCTGCGCGAGGCGGGTGTGGAGGTCGTGGTCGGCACCTGCCCGGATCTCGGCGCGGTCCGTGCGATCGCACCACCGCTACGGCAGGTGGTCGGCTGGTCGGGACGGCGAGTCGCCCGCGCCCAGACGGCCGCCGTGCTGAACGCCGGGGGGACAGTGGTCGACCTGGCCACCGAGACCGGGCCGGTCTTCCGGGCCGACGCCGGCACCCTCTGCTTCGACGGCTACCACCCCTCGGCGGACGGTTACCGGGTGTGGGCGCACGCGCTGCTCCCGGCGGTCGCCGCAGCGGCCACCGTCGCCTCCCGGCACTGATCTGCCGGGCGTCGCGCCGGATCGTCGCGGCTCGTCGTGCGACGTCCGTCCCCGGCACCTCGGTAGTGACATTTCTCGTTACGTGGGCGACTTCCACACCAAGTTACCGACGGGTTAGCGTGGCCCCATGTCGACTGAGTCGTCCCGCGACGCCGTCATCGTCGCCACCGCCCGCTCCCCCATCGGCCGGGCCCACAAGGGTTCGCTGCGCGAGGTACGCCCGGACGATCTGGCCGCCACCATCGTCCAGGCCGCCCTCGACAAGGTCCCCCAACTCGATACCGGCGAGATCGACGATCTCTACCTCGGCTGTGGCCTGCCCGGCGGCGAGCAGGGATTCAACATGGCCCGGGTGGTCGCCACCCTGATGGGCCTGGACGGCCTGCCCGGCGCGACCCTGACCCGTTACTGCGCCTCGTCGTTGCAGACCACCCGGATGGCGATGCACGCGATCCGGGCCGGTGAGGGTGACGTCTTCATCTCCGCCGGTGTGGAGACCGTTTCCCGGTACGCCCGCGGCAATTCCGACGCCCTCTCGCCGGAGGCGCAGGCGCTGGTCGGCGGCGGATGGGAGAATCCGCGCTTCGCCGCTGCCCGGGCCCGGTCGAAGGCCCGGACGCAGGGCGACGCCGAGGTGTGGACCGACCCGCGCGAGTCCGGTGAACTGCCCGACATCTACCTGGCGATGGGGCAGACCGCGGAGAACCTGGCCCAGGTGTACGACGTGACCCGCGCCGACATGGACGAGTTCGGCGTACGCAGCCAGAACCTCGCCGAGAAGGCCATCACGGACGGCTTCTGGGCCCGCGAGATCACCCCGGTGACCACTCCGGACGGCACGGTGGTCAGCACCGACGACGGCCCGCGCCCCGGGGTGACCCTGGAGGGTGTGGCCGGGCTGAAGCCGGTGTTCCGGCCGGACGGTCGGATCACCGCCGGCAACTGCTGCCCGCTCAACGACGGCGCTGCCGCCGTCGTGGTGATGAGCGCTCAGCGCGCTCGGGACCTGGGCATCACACCGTTGGCCCGGATCGTCTCCACCGGTGTCACCGCGCTCTCCCCGGAGATCATGGGTCTCGGCCCCGTGGAGGCGTCCCGGCAGGCGCTCAAGCGGGCCGGGATGACCATCGACGACGTCGACCTGGTCGAGATCAACGAAGCGTTCGCCGCCCAGGTGATCCCCTCGTACCGGCAGTTGGGCATCCCGCTGGAGAAGCTGAACGTGATGGGCGGCGCGATCGCGGTCGGCCACCCGTTCGGCATGACCGGTGCCCGGATCACCGGCACCCTCCTCAACGCCCTCGAATGGCACGACAAGACCATCGGCCTGGAGACGATGTGCGTCGGTGGCGGGCAGGGCATGGCCATGGTGATCGAACGGCTCAGCTGAGCCGCGCCCACGTGGCCGTCGGGGCCGGGCGGGGTCAGAGAGCGCCGCGGGTCGCCGCCACCTCGGTGGCGGCCCCGGCCAGCACCTCGGGCGCCGCGCCGGCCGCGACGAGGTCCGCCGCGACCACCCGGAGCTGATCGGTCAGGGCGAGGTCGTTGGCCAACCTGGACACGGTACGCCGCGGCTCGCCCTCGGCGTCGGCCGCGAGGTTGGCGATCTCCTGCACCAACCGGTGCACCACGTCCGCCCGGGACACGTTGCCGGTGGCGGCGGTCGCCGCCCACCGAGGCTGCTCCCAGTGCCCGACCTGGCGGACCAGCAGCTGCACCGCCCGTTCCAGTTCTGCTGCGCTCACCGCGCCGAGTCTACGGATCGGCCCGCGGCGCGGCGGCTGCCCGTGGCAGGTCCCCGAACGACGGCGAGCCGAGCCACGACACCGGGCACCGGCGCAGACCCCTGCGGTGGCGTCGCCGGGTTCACCTGCGCAGGTAGCTGAACAGCCGCAGCAGCTGCCAGTAGAGGAAGACCAGGCCGGTGAGCAGTCCGAACGCGCAGAGCCAGGCGTACCGGCGGGGTCGGCCGGCGCGCACGGAGCGCTCGACGAGGTCGAAGTCGAGGACGAAGCTGAACGCGCCCGCGATGATCGCGATGACGGCGATCACGTACGGCAATGCGCCGACCTCGCCGGTGAGGCTGTAGACCACCAGCCCCTGCCGGCCGGTGACCAGGTAGACCACCAGGTTCACCAGACTGATCGCGACGATGCCGAGCAGGGTTCCGATAACCAGGCGGGCCAGCCGGGGCGTGGCACGGATCAGGCGGGCCCGGTAGAGCAACGCCATGCCGAGGAAGACGCCGAACGTCCCGGCCACTGCCAGCGCGACGATGCCCGGGTAGACCAGCTCGAACGCGCGGCTCGCCACACCGAGCAGCAGCCCTTCGATCACCGCGTACCCGGCCATCGGCAGCGGGTTGGTGATCCCGCGCAGCGAGATGACCAGTGCCAGCACGAGCGCGGCGAGGGCGCTGCCGCCGAGCGCGCCCGGCACCCAGACCGCCGCCGGTATGAACAGCCAGGAGAGCAGCGCCGTGACGCCGGTGAGCAGGAGCAGCCCGACCGTACGGACGACGACGTCCTCGACAGTCATCTCGTCCGCGACGTCGAGCACCCGGTCCGGCCGCCACGTGCTCTCGTCGAGCCGGTTCAGCACCGGGTTGCTGGTGCGCACCACGCCACCCCCTCACCGCCGCACCCCTCGCAGTCACTCTGCACCGGCGGGCCGGGCGGCGGCGGCAAAACGGCACAGCGGCACCGAGCCCGCACGCGACGGCGCCCGCCCCGCAGTGCGGGACGGGCGCCGGTGGTACGCGGGCGGACGGTCAGTCGTCGCCCTGGAAGTAGCTCAGCAGCCGCAGGATCTCCAGGTAGAGCCAGACCAGGCTGACCAGGATGCCGAAGGCGGCGACCCAGGAGTAGCGCTGCGGCAGACCCATCCGGACGCCGTCCTCGACCTCCTTGAAGCTGAGCACGAAGCTCAGCGCGGCCACCACGATGCAGATGAGGCTGAAGCCGATGGCCAGCTTGCTGCCGTCACGCAGGTGGGTGTTGACGCCGAAGAGCGCCAGCACCAGGTTGATCAGCATCACGGCGAAGAGGCCGGCCATCACGGCGACCATGCCCTTGACGAACGCCGGGGTGGCCCGGATGACCCGCGCCTTGTAGAGCATGGCCATCACGAAGAAGACGCCGAAGCTGGCGACCACGGCCTGGAGCACGATGCCGTCGTACGACCGCTCGAAGGCCTTGCTGACCATGCCGACGAAGACGCCCTCGACGACGGCGTAGGTGACGACCAGAGCCGGGTTCGCCATCCGGGAGAACGAGATGATCAGGCCGAGGACCAGGCCGACGACCGCGGCGCCGATCCAGGCCACCCCGACCAGCGCGTCGGGCACGAGCACCCAGGCGGCCGCGGCGGCGACGCCGAGGATGCCGAGCAGGGTGACGGTCTTGACCACCGCGTCGTCGATGGACATGGGCGCCACGGTGGGCGGCGCCGCGGGGTAACCCGCCGGGTATCCGGCCTGGCTCGGGTACTGCTGCGGAACGCCGGGCGCACCGTACGGCCCGGTCGGGGCGTACCCGGCGGAGCGCTCACGCTCGGCCGCCTGGCCGAGCCGGGCGAGCACCGGGTTCGAGGTCTTCACTGTCTGGCCTCCCTCAGGGGGTCGTCATGCACGTGAACGCGCACACACAAGAGTAAACCGCCCGGCCCATCCGTGGAGATCATCGATCGGATGCGGGAGTCGAAAGTGTCGGTGCCCGGGGCGGGGGTCGAACCCGCACGCCTTGCGGCAGCCGCTTTTAAGGCGGCCGTGTCTGCCGTTCCACCACCCGGGCAGGGCGGCACCGGCGCGTCGACACGCGGCGGTGCAATGCCACGTTAACCGGTCGGCCGCGACTCGGCGCACCCCGTCACCGTTGCCGGATTGTGAGCAGCGCAGCCCCCACGGCCACCGACGCCGAACCCGAGCGGATTCCCGGCCCCGCCGACCGGACCGCCCGCCGCCTCCGCGCGGCCCGGATCCGGGCCGCCCTCGGCCGGCACCGCACCGACCTCGTGGTGGCGCTGTTCTTCGCCGTGTCGGCCGGTTGGCTCACCCACGGGCTGTGGCCGGACCCCGGTGCTCGGACGTTGGCGCTGAACCCCGCGGACCAGACCCTCTACGAATGGTTCCTCACCATCGACGCTCGGGCTCTGCTCGGTGACTTCGGCCTGCTCACCGACCGGCTCAACGCGCCGGAAGGGGTGAACCTGATGGCCAACACCACGGTCATCGCGCTCGGCATCGTGCTCGCCCCGGTCACCCTGATGTTCGGCGCGCCGGTCACCTTCGCACTGCTGGCCGCGGCCAACGTGGCCGGCACAGCGATCGCCTGGTACCTGTTCTTCGCCCGGGTGCTGCGGGCCCGCCGGCTCGCCGCCGGACTCGGGGCCGGCCTGTGCGGCTTCGGCCCGGGCATGGTGTCGCAGACCAACAGCCACCTGCACATGACGGCACAGTGGCTGGTTCCGGTGATCGTCTGGCTGGTGGTACGGCTGCTACACGCCGCGGACCCACGGCGGTTGCGGGCCGCCGCCCCGCCGGGACGCGCCCTCCGGATCGGCGCGGACCGGCGACGGATCGTGAGTTCCGCGGTCGGCCTCGCCGTGACGGTCAGCGCGCAGGTCTTCATCGGCGAGGAGGTGCTCTTCCTCGCCGCGCTCACCCTGCTGGTCATGGCCATGACCTGCGCCGTGGCGGACCGGGACCTGGCCCGCCGCACCCTGCCGGGTTTCGCCGGTGGCCTGGCGCTCGCCACCGGGCTCGCCGTGCTGGTGCTCGCGTACCCGCTCTGGTTCCAGTTCGCCGGCCCGCAGGGGGTCGCCGACGGCGTCTTCAACCCGCGCCACTTCTCGGCCGACCTGCGCAGCTGGTGGGCGATCTCCCCGCTCTCGGCGGCCGGGAGCGAACGCTCGGCCACGCTGACCACCGGACCGGCCGAGTACAACACGTTCCTCGGCTGGCCCCTGCTGCTCGTCACGGTCGGTTGCGCCGTATGGCTCGGCCGCCGCCGGCTGGCGGCCCTCGCCTGTACGGTCGCCGCGCTGGTGATGGCGGCGCTGGCCCTCGGCCCGACCGTGGTGCTGGGCGGTACGCGTACCGGACTGCCCGGCCCGTACATCCTGCTGGCCGGGCTGCCGGTGGTGGACGGCGCGCTGCCGATGCGGTTCGCTCTCGCCGTGCTGCCGCTGGTCGGGGCGCTGCTGGTGCTGGCCGTGGACCGGGCGCTGCGTGGCACCGGTCTGACCCGCCGGCTGGTCCCGGCGGCGGTCGGCGTGGCGCTGCTGCCGCTGGTGCCCACTCCGCTGCCGACCGTCGAACGTCCCCCGGTGCCGGAGTTCGTCAGCGGCGGCCACTGGCGGGCTTGTGTCGAGCCGGGAGGTGTGCTGGTGCCCGTGCCGCTGCCCAGCCCGAAGGATCCCTGGCCCATGCGGTGGGCCGCCGCCGCGGACGCCGCGTTCCGGCTGCCGGAAGGGTTCTTCATCGGCCCGTACGGCCGCCGCGGCACCGCCGTCTTCGGCAACTACCCGCGGCCGACGTCGCTGCTGCTCGCCGAGGTCGCACGCCGGGGCGAACGGCCGGTGATCGGGCCCGAGGAGCGCCGGCAGGCCGCGCGGGACATGGAGTTCTGGAACGCGTCCTGCGTGGCGCTGGCCGACGGGACTCCGCACGCGGAGAGCCTGCGAATCACTCTTGAGCAGCTGTACGGCCCGGGCACCCGCATCGCCGACGCCTGGACCTGGCGGGTCTGACCCACACCTGCCCGGTACGACGAAACCCCTCCGGCGGTCGGCCGGAGGGGTTTCGCGACAGGTCCGTCAGCCCTGGCGGGAGGGCACCGGCGCCGACGCTTCGAGGAACTCGACGCGCGGCTCGTGCAGCTGCCCCAGTGCGATGGCCTCGCGCCGGAGGAAGAACGCCAGCGTCCAGTCGACCACAACCCGGACCTTCCGGTTGAACGACGGGATCCGGCTCATGTGGTACGTCCGGTGCATGACCCAGGCGGGCAGGCCCTTGACCTTGATGCCGTACACCTGGCCGACGCCCTTGTGCAGGCCGAGGCTGGCCACGCTGCCGGCGTGCTTGTGCTTGTACTCGACCGGCTCGCGCCCGCGGATCACGTTCGCGATGTTGTCGGCCATCCGGGCGGCCTGGCGCACCGCGTGCTGCGCGCTCGGCGAGCAGTACGCACCCGGCGGCTTGGTCAGGTCCGGCACCGCGGCGCAGTCGCCCGCGCTCCAGGCGCCCTCGACCACCTTGTCACCGTCGACGACCTGGAGCGTCGGCACGCACGTGATGTGCCCCCGCTCGCCCCGCGGGAGGTCCGTCTTGTCGAGCAGCGGGGACGGCTTCACCCCGGCGGTCCAGACGATCGTGCCGGCGGGGAAGCTGTCGCCGTCGGAGAGCTTGACGATCCCGTCCACGCACGATTCGAGCCGGGTGTCCAGCCGGATGTCCATGTTCCGCTTGAGCAGCTGCTGCACCGTGTAGGCGCCCATGTCCCGGTCCACCTCGGGCAGCACCCGCTGGGTGGCCTCGACGAGCACCCAGCGCATGTCCTCCGGCTTGAGCTCCGGGTAGTAGCGCAGCGCGTCGCGCGCCATGTCCTCCATCTCGGCCAGCGCCTCGATGCCGGCGTAGCCGCCGCCGACGAAGACGAAGGTCAGCTCGCGCCGACGGACGTCCGGGTCGGAGGTGGCAGCCGCCAGGTCGAGCCGCGCCAGCACGTGGTTTCGGAGGTAGATGGCCTCGCCGATGGTCTTGAACCCGATGCCGTTCTCGTGCAGGCCCGGGATCGGCAGGGTCCGGGAGACCGAGCCGGGGGCCACGATCACGTGGTCGTACGCGATCTCTCGCGTTGGCCCGGCGATCGGCTGAACCGTCGCGACCTTGCGGTCGTGTTCGACCCGGGTGACCGCACCAGCCACGACCGTGCACCGGCGCAACTCCCGGCGCAGCGGCACCACGGAGTGCCGGGGGGAGATGTTGCCGGCCGAGGCCTCCGGTAGGAAGGGCTGGTAGGTCATGTGGGGCTGGGGGTCGACCACGATGACCTCAGCCTCGAGGGAGCTGAGCTTCTTCGACAGGCGCAGGGCCGCGTAGAGGCCGACGTGACCAGCACCCACCACAAGGATCCGCTTCGGATTCACGCCGACTATCTTTCCCCGGGCCGCTCGGCTAATCCCGATCGCGCCCCCGTTCTGTGACGGAGCACAACCGCTGTGACCTGCGCAACTCCTTCAGGCCACTGGTGTCACCGCCGTCTCAGCAGCCAACCGAGCAACGCGGCCATACCCACCGCGACCAGCAGACCACCCACCGTGACCAGTTGATGGCCGGTGGTTCCGCCCAGACCGCCGGCCACCATGATCAGCACCCCGAGCACCGAGGCCCCCAGCACCACGGCGCCCGCGCGCAGCAGCCAGCGCGTGATCACGTCCGGATCCACGACGGCGTCGTACGGCAGCAACGCGGCCAGCGCGCAGAGCGTGTGCGCCAGGTAGAGCAGGGCGGCGAGGGCGAGTAGCCGCCACAGCTCGATCGGCCGGTCGTACCCGTCGGCCGCGACCAGCCACCCGCCCACCGCGACGAGCGCGGCGAAGGTCGGCCAGACCCGGCGCGGACCGACCGCGGGCAGCAACGCCGCGATCGCCAGCAGGCCGAGTGTCCGGCTGGAGAGCACCTCGGCCGGATAGGCCAGCACGAAGCCGGCCAGCACGGTGATGAAGATGCCCGCCCGGACGATCAGCGGCGCCAGGCTGATCCGGGTGGCTGCCGACCGGAGCGTACGCACCCGCTCGGTCAGGGCGTCGATCATCGCGGCCCGCCTCCGTCCACCGACCGGTGCCCCGCGCTCATCGGCCGCCCACCCGAGGCGCGGTGGCGAGCCGGGCCACGTCGCGCAGCACCTGGTCCAGGCTGCCCGCCCCGGCCCACCGCACCACCGGCACACCGTGCTCACGCAGCTGGGCGATCATCGTGTCCCGGTCCAGCCGCCACAGCCGGTACGCCACCTCGGCCCAGCCGCGGTCCTTCGGCGGCGCCAGGTCGGCGGGAAGGGTGTCCACCGCCACCACGAACCGGCCGGAACGGGCCAGCCGGGCCAGCATCTGCGCCGACCGTTCGTCCAGCAGCGGGGTGAGCACCACCACCAGGGCGTCCGCGGAGAGCAACTGCGGGCCGAAGACCTGGTCGTACGGTTCGGTTGCGCCGCCGACGTCGACGTGTACGTCGAGCAACCATTCCAGCACGGTCAGATACTGGCGGCGTCCGGTGGCGGGGCGCAGCCGGCGTGCGGCCGGCCCGTACTCCAGCAGGGACACCCGGTCACCGCGGTGCAGGTAGTGCTCGGCGATGGCGGCCGACGCCCGGACCGTGGTGTCCAGTACGGACGCCGCGCCGTCGACGCCACCCGAGCGGCCCGCCTCGGCGAGCACGTCGAGCAGCACCACCACTTCGGCGTCCCGGTCCGAGAGGGTGGCCGCCACGTGCAGCTGCCGCGCCCGTAGCGACACCCGCCAGTCGATCCGGCGCAGCCGGTCCCCCGGCGCGAAGATCCGTACGCCGGCAAGCTCACCGCCCTCACCGGGGCGCCGGGAACGGTGCGCGCCGACCAGGCCCGCGGCCCGGGGCATCGCCTCCACCGCCTCGAACGGCTCGGTCTTCGGGTAGACCTTCACCTGGACCGGTTCGGTGACCACCGCCCGGGACACGAGCAGCCCGCCGGCCGCGGCGACGCGCGCGCCCGCCGGACCGATCGGGTGCCGACCCCAGCGCAGCGCGGTGCCGGCCAGCTCCAGGTCGACCGCCGCCGAGGTGGGCACCGACGTGACGAACGGACGGTCCAGCACCGCACGCCCCTCGGCCCGGGCACCGCTGGCGAACCCGGCCCGGTCGATCCGCAGCCAGGGTGAGACCCGGCCCCGGATCACCGCGATCTCGTAGTCGACCGGGTCCGGGTTGCCGACGGTGACCGCGGCGGCAAGTTCGGCGCCCTCGATCAGGTGGCCGTCGTCGGTCTCCACCCACACCTGCGGCAGCGCGGCGGGCCGGCGGCGCAGCGCGTACGCGGTGCCGAGCGCGAAGGGTGCGGCCAGCACGATCAAGTCGATCCGGCCGAGCACCACCCCCGCCACCAGCAGCAGACCGGTGAGCAGCACCGCGCGGCCGAGCGCCCGGGTGGGCGCCCAGCCGGTCGCCGCCGGCTGCTGGTCCGGCACGCTCGCCCGGGTCATCAGCGCGTGGGCCCGCCGGCCGCGTAGCTGGGCAGGGCGCCGCTGGCCGGTGCCGGGGTACCCTCCAACACCTCACCGACCACGAAGGACGGATCGACCCGGCGCAGCCACATCTCCGGCCGGAGGGTGATCCGGTGCGCCAGCGCCGGAGCGGCCACCTCCTTGACGTCCTCCGGTACCACGTAGTCGCGTCCGGCGAACACGGCGCGGACCCGGGAGAGCAGCAACAACGCCAGCGACCCGCGTGGTGACGCGCCGACCAACACCGACGGGTGCTCACGGGTGGCCGCGGTGAGCGCCACGATGTACCGCCCGATCGAATCCTCGACCACGACGTCCTCCAACGCGGACTGCATGGCCCGCAGCGTCGCCGCGTCCACCACCGGCTTGATCTCGGCCTCCTCCCGGCGGCGCACCATCCGCCGGCGCAGCACCTCCCACTCCTCCTCGTGCTCGGGATAGCCGAACGAGACACGCAGCAGGAAACGGTCGAGCTGCGCCTCGGGCAGCGGGTAGGTGCCCTCGTACTCGACCGGGTTGGCGGTGGCCAGGACGTGGAACGGCTCGTCCAGCCGGTAGGTGACGCCCTCCACCGAGACCTGCTTCTCCTGCATCGCCTCGAGCAGCGCCGACTGGGTCTTCGGCGGCGTCCGGTTGATCTCGTCGGCGAGCAGCAGGTTGGTGAAGACCGGTCCGGCCCGGAAGGAGAAGTCACCGCTGCGCTGGTCGTAGAGGAACGACCCGGTGACGTCGGCGGGCAGCAGGTCGGGGGTGAACTGGAGCCGGCGAAAATCCAGCCCGAGCGCCTGTGCGAACGAACGCGCCGTGAGCGTCTTGCCGAGCCCGGGCAGGTCCTCCAACAGGACGTGCCCGCCGGCCAGGATCCCCGCGAGCACCAGCTCCAGCGCGTCCCGTTTGCCGACCACGACCGAGCCGACCGCGTCCAGCACCGCCCGGGCCAGGCGGCCGACCTCGGCGGCGGGCATGCTCCGGTCCACGTCGTTCATCAGATCTTCTCCAGTTCGGCGACGATCGCCGCGATGTCGCGCGGCGACGGTGTGCGGCGGGGGGAAGTCTCTAGGAACACCCAGAGCCGCTCGCCCAGCAGGTCACGGGCCCGGGCCGGGTCCGACTCGCGGGTGACGCCGTGCCGCAGGCGTAGCCGCTCGTCGGCCAACTCGCCGAGGCGGGGCAGGATCATCCCGGTGAACCGCTCGGGCCGAGTGTTCGACCACTCCAGCGGCCACTCCCAGCCGTTGATCGCTCTACGCAGCGCGTCCTGGGCGGTCCAGTTCCAGGTGCCGTCGTCCGCGCGGGTCACCGGGCGCCGGGGCGGGGGCGGAAGCGGGCCGGGAGCGAGCGCGGCCACGATCCGGCGTACGAGGAACAGGGCGAGCACGCCGGCGATCAGGATCAGCAGCGAGACCTGCATGCCGACCGCGCGTAGACCGACGATCACCACGACGACGACCGAGGCGACGCCGGCCAGCAGGCGCAGCACCGCACCCAGACGGCTGCGCCCGGTCCGCTCGTCCTGCCGGGGCCGTTCCTCCTCGAAGGTGAGCAGGTCGTCGATGCTCGCGCTACCGCTCATGCAGCACCGCTCTGCGTGGCCGTGGTGAGTTCGCCGCGCAGCCGTCGCAGCGCCGCGCGGGCCTGGTCGCGGGTGCGTTCGTCGACCGGGCGGGTCGCGTACCGCGCCTCCCGGTAGACGTGGGCGAACTCGGCCAGCACGTCGGCGCTGGCGATCGCCGGCACACCGGCCGACGGGTCGCCGCGCAGCAGGCGCAGCACCAGGTCTGTCGAGGTGTCGCCGGCCAGCCGGGGTACGCCGGCCGCGGCGGCGGCCTCCTCCAGCCGTACCCAGCAGGCGATCACCGCGACTCTCGGGTCGACGGCCTGGTCGTCGAGTTCGACGAGGCCGGCGTCGACCGCGGCCACCACGTCGTGGGTGGTGCCCTGGGCGGTGCGTCGGTGCCGCTGCTGGGGCAGTGCCCGGGTACGCCGGCGCAGCGCCCCGCGGAGCAGCACCCAGAGCAGGTAGCCGAGCGCGGCCACCACGGCGAGACCACCCAGGACGAGCGCCACTGTGACGATCCACTTCGGGATCTCCCGCCCGTCGGTCTGGGCGGTGTCGCGCGGCTCGACCGGAATGGACGGCTGCGTCGACGGGTACTCGGGGAGGAACGGGATCTCCTTGACGGCCGGCGGGATCCGGCTCGCGCCGATCGACGAGTGCCCGGCCGCCACCGCGGCGACACCCAGCAGCAGGACCACCGCGACCACCGGCCACAACCGACGAGCCAGGTCGAGACCGGTACGCGCCGGAGCATCGTCGCCCGGCGCGTACGGCGTGGGCTGACGCCCGCCGTCCGTCATCGCCACCGCCCCACGCGGGTTCAGTCCACTCCGGCCAGCTGCTTCGCCCGGGCGAACACATCGTCCAGCATTCCTGGTGTCAGCCGTCCCGTGAAGGTGTTCTGCTGGCTGACGTGGTAGCAGCCGAGCAGATCCGGTACGGCCGTGCCGGACCAGTGTGCCCCATGCGTGAACGCCGGTCGCGGGCTGGGCGGACGGAGGCCGTACACCTGGCGCAGCGTCGGCCACCACGCGGCCCAGGCGAACGCGCCCAGCGCGACCACGACCCGCAGTGTGGGGCGGATCAGGGTCACCTCGCGATGCAGCCAGGGCGCGCAGTTGTCCCGCTCCTGCGGGGTGGGCTTGTTCTCCGGTGGTGCGCAGCGCACCGCCGAGAAGATCCGGGTGTCGCGCAGGGTGAGCCCGTCGTCGACGGCGACGCTGGTCGGCTGGTTCGCCAGCCCCGCACGGTGCAGCGCCGCGAAGAGGACGTCTCCGGAGCGGTCGCCGGTGAAGATCCGACCGGTCCGGTTACCGCCGTGCGCGGCGGGGGCGAGGCCGAGTACGGCGATCCGGGCGTCGGGTGCGCCGTACCCGGGCACCGGGCGGCCCCGGTACCGTTGGTCGCGGAACGCGGCGCGACGGGTGCGGGCCACCTCCTCGCGCCAGTCGACCAGGCGTGGACAGGCGAAGCAGTCACTCACGGCCGCGTCGAGATCAGCGAGGTCGGTCGCCCGCTCGGCGCGGTCGACCACCTCCTCGCGGCTACGGGGCTCAACCAAGCTTGGCCCGGAAGAGTTCGAGGGTGCGGGCCCAGGCGGTCGCGGCGGCGCGCTGGTCGTAGTTCTCCGGCCGGTCCTCGTTGAAGAACGCGTGCGCGGTGCCCGGGTAGTCGTACGTCTGGCAGGTGCCGCCGGCGGTCTCGACGGCCCGGCGTGCGGTCTGCACGCCCTCGTCGGCGGAGGTGCCGTCCGCTTCGGAGCAGTGGATGATCGCAGCCTTGCCGGCGTAGTCGGTCCACTCGTTGCGCATCCCCTCCCAGGGGAGCCGCGGGTAGAAGGCCGCCGTGGCGACGATCCGCTCGGATCGGGTGGGCGCCCACAGGGCCAGGCTGGCTCCGGCGCAGAAACCGGCGCAGCCGACCTTGCCGGCGACCTCGGTCCGACCGGCGAGGTAATCGGCCGCGGTCGCGATGTCCGCCGCCGCCTCGTCCATCTGCACGCTGTTCAGCATCTGCCTCGGCTCACTCGGCTTGCTGGCCGGCTCCCCGTGCCGGAAATCCGGCGCAAGGGCGACGAATCCGGCCTCGGCGAAGCGGTCCACGACCGCCCGCACGTGGGGCACGAGGCCCCACCAGTCCTGGATGACGATGACCGCGGGGCTGGCCGCACCGCCGGAGGGTATCGCGAGATAGCCCTCGCCCGCGCCCTGGCTGCGGTACCTCACCATTTCGCCCATCGGACGCCCTCCTAGCGGTCAGTCATCGTTGGCTGGTCGCCCAGTGCCGGTAGCCTGCCACGCCGCGACCGCCCCGGGAAGATGCCGGAACAGTGGTATTCACCTCCTGTTCGCCGCCGCCGGATCCGAGATGCGCCGACGGCGGCGCGAGGACTCGCGCCGCCGTCGGGGGCCTGCGTGGGGTGATCCCGGCAGGCCGATGCGATCAGGCCTTCTCGGTCAGGCAGAGCAGGTAGCCCTTCTTGCCGGGCTCGATGCTGTAGAAGAGGTAGCCGTCCTGGTCCTCCGTGAAGAACGGCTCACACGCGGTGCCTTCCTGCGCCTGCGCCTCGGTCTGCCCGTCCACCCGACCGACCACGTTGTACACGGCTTCGGTCGAGGTGCAGTCGACGACCTTGGCGTCGTCGACCTCCTTCTCCTCCGTGCCGAGGACCTCGGGCAGCTTGGCGATACAGTCGCCGACCTTCGCGTCGGCCGTGGCGTCCTTGTCGAAGACGTTCCTGATCACGGTGGCGAGGCCGAACTTGAGTCCCGCGATGACCACGAACACGACGATCGCGCCGATGATGCCGAGCGCCTTCTTGCCGCCGGACTTCTTCGCCTCCGGCTCGGCCGGGGACGGCACCTGCCCTGCCGGGGGTGGCGCCTGCTCGGCCGCCTGGGCCTGCTGCGCCGGGTAAGGCTGCTCAGGGTTCGCCGAGGGGGGCGGTGCGACCTGCTCTGACACGGGGGTTCCTTCCGGGGGGTGAATGAGCAGACGACACGCTAGCGATCATGGACATCGTCCGTCGCCCCTCGAACCTCATCCGTTCAGCTATTTCTCAGCTTTCACAGCGGGCTCACAGCTTTGTGGCAAACGCCGGAACTCCTGGTCACCGGGTCGGCGGCGCCAGGAGCCCGGCGGCGCTCAACCGGTGGCGCCCGGAGTGGGCGTCGCGGTCGCCGCCGCACCCGGTCCGGTACTGGCCGTCGGCTCCGGGGTGACGGTCGACTCCGGAGTGCTCGTCGGCTCCGGGGTCGCCGCCGCGGACGGGCCGGACAACGGCGGAAGGACCGGTGCCACCGAGGGGCCGACCGGCGCCCGCGGCGCGAAGGGCGCCTGGGCCGGGCAGTACGGGTACGGACGCAGCAGCGGGTTGGCGTAGTACGGGTCCGGCTCGTCGAGACAGTCCGGGTAGCCGAGCCGGATCGGGTTGCCGTTCTGGTCGAAGAGCCGGGCGTTCTGCACCAGGCGCCCCTCGCTGTCGTAGACGAAGACGTCCCGGATCTGTTCGTACGGGTTGTTGACCGCGATCGGGTCGTAGGGGTGGTAGCCCGCCCGCTCCTCGGCGTCGGCCAGCCCGGCCAGCCCGAAGACGACGAGGACGAGGCTGCTGGCGTGCAGGGCCCAGCGGCGCCAACTGCGCAACCGCCCGGAGCGGCGGCCCAGCCAGATCGACGCGAGCAGGAACCCGACGAGCATCACGAGGCCGGCGAGCAGTTCGCCACCGAACCGCGGCAGGAGTCCGAGCGAACCGCCGGTCGTCACGACGGTCACCAGCATGGCGGCCAGGTAGGCCCGCAGGACCCACCACGCGGGCCGGAGCAGCCGCAGGAAATCGGTCGCGCTCGCGTATCCCAAGGGCGGGCCCAGCCGGGTGTCGACGGTGTGGAGCCAACCGCCGACGCGGCGGACGACGGCGGCCGCCCGCTGGTCCAGGTTCCGCCCCTTCCGGACCGGAGCACCGGCGGCGGCACGCAGCTCGGCGGCGTACGCCTCGGGTGGGCCGAGCCGGTCGAGCAACGAGCCCCCGGCCTCCGCGGCCACCTCGGCCAGGTGCTCGGGCAGGTCCTCGGTCAGCTCCTCGCGTACCGCCGCCGGAAGGTCGGCCAGCGCGGCGCGGACCCGGCCGACGTACTCCGCGATCTCCTGCTCCGTGACGGTCATGCCGCCGTCCCCCGTTCGTCGAGCAGTGCGTCCATCGTGGTGGCGAACGACCGCCACAGCTTGCCGGAGCGGGCCAGTTGGTCCCGGCCGGCCGCGTTCAGCGAGTAGTACTTGCGGTGCGGGCCGGATTCGCTCGGCACGACGTACGTGGTCAGCAGGCCGGCGGCGAAGAGCCGGCGCAGGGTGCCGTAGACCGACGCGTCGCCCACCTCCTCCAGGCCGGCCTCCCGGAGCCGGCGGAGGATGTCGTAGCCGTAGCCGTCCTCGTGGCGGAGCACGGCGAGTACGGCGAGATCCAGCACACCCTTCAACAACTGCGTGGTGTCCACGCCTCGGACACTACTGCGCCATGCAGAATAGTGTCAACGGCAGACTAGTGGGCGAGCCGCGGCGCCGGCACGCACGCACGAAACCGGAAATCCTGGGAAAACCGCTCCCGATCTGCGATCCGCACCACCCAGCCGTGCAACCGGAGGGATGCCTCCATATAATCGGAGGCAGCCCTCCGCATAATGCGAGGGAACCCCGGTCGACGAGGAGACGACGATGGACGCACGAGACACCCGCCAGACCTGGCTCGTGACGGGAGCCGCCCGAGGCCTCGGACTGCACCTGGCTCGGGCCGTGCTCGAGAGCGGCGACCACCTGGTGGCCACGGCGCGCACCCCGGCCCAGTTGGACGGCCTGGTCGAGACCTACGGTGACCAGGTCCGGCCGTACGCGCTGGACGTCACCGACCCCGAGGCCGCCCGGCGTGCGGTCGGCTTCGCGACCGAACAGTTCGGCCGGCTCGACGTGGTGGTGAACAACGCCGGTTACGCCAACAGCGCACCGATCGAGGAGATGCCGGAGGAGGACTTCCGGGCGCAGATCGAGACGAACCTGTTCGGCGTGGTCAACGTGACGCGGGCGGCGCTGCCGGTCCTACGCCGACAACGCGGCGGCACCTTCGTGCAGATCTCGTCGGTCGGCGGCCGGGTCGGCGGCAGCCCCGGTCTGGGGGCATACCAGGCCGCGAAGTTCGCCGTCGAAGGCTTCTCGGAAGTGCTGGCGAACGAGACCGCGCCGTTCGGGGTCAAGGTGATCATCGTGGAGCCGGGGGCGTTCCGCACCGACTGGCAGGGCACCTCCATGCGGCTGCACGACGTCGGCGCGGACTATCAGGACTCCGTCGGCAGGATGCACCGACTGCGGCGGGAGACCGACGGGGCGCAACCCGGCGATCCGGCTCGCGCGGCGGCGGTGATCGTCGACATCGTCGGTCACGAGGCACCGCCACGGCGGCTGCTGCTCGGCGCGGACGCCGTCGAGGCCGCACTGCGCAGTGGAGCGGAGCGCAACGCGGAAGCCGAGGAGTGGGCCGAGATCAGCCGCTCGACCGGCTTCCCCACCTGAGGCCGGCGGGGGCCCGAGCGCGACGCCGTGGCCGGCGGGGCCCGAGCGCGACGCCCTGGCCGCCGGGGATCCGAGCGCGGCGCCGTGGCCGGCGGGGGCCCGAGTGCGACGCCGTGGCCGGCGGCGGGTCAGCCGGCGCTCGGTGCGAGGCTCCAGGCGATGCCGTCGAGGATGTCGTGCTCGGACGCGACCACCGACGGCATCCCGGCCCGCTCCATGATCACCTTGAGCACCAGCGCACCGGCACCGATCACGTCGGCCCGGCCCGGATGCATCACCGGAATCGCCAGCCGCTGCTCCCGCGTCTTGCCGAGCAGATCGGCGGTCACCTCGGCGACCGCCTCGTACGACACCCGGGCATGGTGGATACGGGCCGGGTCGTACGCCTGGAGGCCCTGCGCGATCGCCACCACGGTGGTGACCGACCCGGCGAGCCCGACCAGGGTGGCCGCCTCGCGGCCGGGCACGACCTCCAGCGCCCGATCGACGGCGACCACGATGTCGGCCTGCGCGGCGGCGATCTCGTCCACGCTCGGCGGATCGCCGTGCAGGTGCCGCTCGGTCATCCGGACGCAGCCGATGTCCATCGACACAGCCGCCTGCACCCCGCCCTCGCGGGTGCCGACCACGAACTCCGTGGAGCCGCCGCCGATGTCCACCACCAGGAACGGCGCCTTCGCGTCGGCGGGCAGCCCGCGTACCGCGCCGGTGAACGAGAGCCGGGCCTCCTCGTCGCCGCTGACCACCTCCGGAAGGACACCGAGGGTCCGCTCCACCAT
Source organism: Micromonospora sp. NPDC005367 (assembly GCF_040606825.1). NCBI lineage: Bacteria > Bacillati > Actinomycetota > Actinomycetes > Micromonosporales > Micromonosporaceae > Micromonospora > Micromonospora sp. NPDC005367. Next base: position 118,967 of record NZ_JBEXFP010000010.1, read on the forward strand.
GGCGCGGAACTCGTCGGCGTTCTCGGCGTCCCGGGTCGCCGAGGTGGCACACATCCGCACCCGTTCAGCCCCGAGCTTCTCGATCTCGGCCGCGTACTCGACCAACGCGACCCGGGTCCGCTCGATCGCCTCGGGCGCCAGGCGTCCGGTGCGGTCCACGTCCTGGCCGAGCCGCACGATCTCCATTCGCCGGCTGAGGTCGGTGAGCGGGCTCTCCGGCCCGGCGGCCGGGTCGGGCAGGTCGGCAACCAGGAGCCGGACCGAGTTGGTTCCGCAGTCGATGGCGGCCACGCGCGTCGTCACGCCGCAACCCTACGACAGCGATCAGGTCCGAGCCGGGGTCACCGGCCCTTGCGCGGCCACGCCGAGCAGGTGGGTGCCCAACGACGTCAGCCGGTGCCGCACCGCCCCACCCACCCGGACCGTGGTGAGCAGGCCCGCGGCCCGCAGCGCGGTGGCGTGCTCCGAGGCCGACGCCAGGCTGATGCCGGTCGCCCGGGCGAGCGCCGTGGTGGTGTGTTCCCCCGGCTCGGCAAGTCCGCGCAGCACCGCGGCCCGGGTACGACCGAGCAGCCGGACGAGGGGATCCACCTGCGGTGCGACGGTCACCGGTGCACCGATGGCGACCGGATAGACCAGCAGGATCGGGCGGTCCGGCTCCACCAGCACCCGTGGCCGCAGGCCGGCCAGTGGGGACGGCACCAGGATGAGGCCGTTCCCGGTACCGGTCAGGTCACCGGTCCACCAGGTGTCGACGTCGAGCACCGGTGACCGCCAGCGGATCAGTGGGTGCAGCCCGCCGAGCAGACCGTCCAGCCCGGTGGACGCGAACCGCTGCGCCGCCGTGTCCACCTGGTGCCGGTGGGCGAGCGTCAGGTGCGCCCAGTGCGGCGCGAGCACCGTGTCGAACCAGGTGCGGATCGCCTGCGCGAGCAGGTCGAACACCTCGGGATCGGCCGCCGCGAAGCGCCGCCGCAGCGGGGTGGCCGGCAGGTGGGCGTACGCGGCGGTGACGTCCGCCCGTATCCGCCGTACCGGCGCCGACCGGATCGCGTCGAGGCCGGCCTCCAGCGACTCGAGGCCGTCGAGCGGGGTCAGGAAGTCCGGCAGCCGGCCACGGGCGGGCAGCAGGTGCCGCAGCGCGGCGGTGGCGGCCCGGACCTCGCCACCGGCGGCCTCGGCGGCCCGGTCCGCCAGGGCGGGGGCGTTCGCGGCGACCGTCGGCCCGCGAAGTGCCTGGCTGGCCAGCACCGCCGTGCCCACCGGGTGCAGACGGTCGGCGAAACGGATCCGGCCGAGGTCCGCCGGGCGGAGCCAAAGGCGAAGCATGCCTGAAGCCTGCCCGTCTTCGGGCAGGACCGAAAGGGTTGACCCGGTGGCGGACGGTGACCGAGGGTTTGCCGATCGCGGACGGAGGGGCAGGTATGCGACGGGTTCTGGCGGTGGCGTTGGCGGCGGGCCTCGTGTTGGCCGGTGCCGCGTGTGACGGGGGTACCGCCACGCCGGAGCCGCCACCGGCCGACCGGGCTGCGGAGCCCGCGCCCGGGGAGCACCGGCTGACCCTCACGCACGGTGGGAAGGAACGCACGTACCTGCTGCACGCCCCGCCGACGTACGACCGGACGAAGCCCAGCGCCCTGGTCGTCGCGCTGCACCACTACCCGGGGAGGGGCACCTCGATGCAGGAGATGGTGGGCCTGGACGCCGTCGCCGACCGGGAGAACGTCCTGGTCGCGTACCCGGACGGGCTCGCCGGCGGCTTCAACGCCCTGACCTGCTGCGGCACCGCCGACGACGTCGGCTTCCTCACCACCCTCACCGAGCAGCTGGTGAACACCTGGGGAGCCGATCCTGATCGGGTCTACCTGACCGGCATCTCCAACGGGGGCGACATGAGCTTCCGCGCCGCGGTGGAGGCGGCGGGTGTCTTCGCCGCGATCGGCGTGGTCAGCGGCGGCTACATCGGTCCTCCGGCGGAGCAGGACGACTACGTACCGAAGCAGCCCGTCTCGGTGATCACTTTCATCGGCGGCCAGGACCGGTACTTCGACGCCTTCCGCAGCGGGGTGCAGACCTGGCAGCGGCGGCTCGGTTGTCGGCCGACGCCGGTCGAGCCGACCGGATCGCCGGAAATCATCCGTACGGACGCCCGCTGCGCCGACGGCAGCGACGTCACCGTCTACACGCTGCCCGAGATGGGGCACTCGTGGCCCGGCGCGACCAGCGGGCAGCTCGCCGACGCCGACGCCGGAGTGCGAGCCACCGAACTCATCTGGGAGTTCTTCTCGGCGCACCCGCGCCGTTCCTGAGCGAGGCGCAACCAGCGGTCAGAGCCGCAGCAGCATACGAGTGTTGCCGAGGGTGTTCGGCTTGACCCGTTCCAGGTCGAGGAACTCCGCGACACCCTCGTCGTACGAGCGCAGCAGCTGCTCGTAGACCGGCTGCGGCACCGGGGCGCCGTCGATCTCGGTGAAGCCGAACGAGCCGAAGAAACGAGTCTCGAAGGTGAGCACGAAGATCCGGGCGACGCCCAGCTCGCGGGCCGAGTCGATCAGCTCGCCGACGATCCGATGCCCGAGCTTCAACCCCCGGTACGACGGGTCGACCGCCACGGTACGGATCTCGGCGAGGTCCTCCCACATCACGTGCAGTGCGCCGCAGCCGACCACCGTCTGGTCGTCGGCCCGTACCGCGACGCGGAACTCCTGCACGTCCTCGTAGAGGGTGACGGTGGCCTTGCTGAGCAGCCGACGGTCGTCGGTGTAGGTGTCCACCAGCCGGCGGATCCCCCGTACGTCCCCGGTGCGGGCCCGCCGCACCACGATCTCGTCGGTCACCGCTCTCACTCCGCCGCCGGCACGTCCACGCAGGGTCCGGTCGTCCACCAGGGCTCGATCAACGCCAGCGTCTCGTCGCCGAACGGGTTCACCCCGGGCCCCGCGCCGAGCGCATGGCCCAGGTGCACGTGCAGGCACTTCACCCGCCCCGGCATCCCACCGGCGGAAATGCCGTCGATCTCCGGCACGTGGCCGATCGCCTCACGCCGGGCCAGATAATCCTCGTGCGCGGCCCGGTACCGGGCGGCCAGCTCGGGGTCGGCCGCCAGCCGATCGGCCATCTCCTTCATCAGCCCGGCCGACTCCAGCCGGCTGCACGCCGCGGTCGCCCGGGGGCAGGTGAGGTAGAACAGCGTCGGAAACGGGGTGCCGTCGGCCAGCCGGGGCGTCGTCTCCACCACGTCGGGCAGGCCGCACGGGCAGCGGTGCGCCACCGCCCGCGTGCCGCGCGGCGGGCGTCCGAGCTGGGCGGCCACCGCCGCCAGGTCGGCCTCGGTGGCTGGTTCCCGCTTCGGCGGGGGTACGGAATCCGCCGCCGGCTGCTGCGGTGGTACGACAGTCACGATCCCCATCTCTCGTTCGGTGCGGCTGGTGCTCACTTGGCGGGCTGCTCGCCGTTCGCCGCCCGCACGCTCGACCAGAGCGTGTCGTACCAGGGGTCGGGCGTAGCCGGCGCACCGGGCCCGGCCTTACCCGCGTCCCGGGCCGCGCCCTCCGGGTCGTTGAGCACGATCACCAGCTTCTCCCCCGGCCGGCCCATGAAGAACCGGTCCCGCGCCTCGGCCTCGATGAAGGCCTTGTCCTGCCACTTGGCGGCCTTCTCGGAGAGGTCGGAGATCAGCTTCTCCTGCGCCGCCTGCGCGGCCTCCATCCGCTGGATGTCGGCCTGCTGGTCCAGGTAGACCCGGACCGGGTAGGTGTACGCCAGGGCGAGCGCGATCAGCACCGCGAACAGCACGGTGGCCCGCCCGGTGAGGCGTCGGGGACGGGGTGCGGAGAGCCGTTTGACCGGACCACCGGCACCGGTGCGCCGGGCGGCGGCGGGCCGGCTCGCGGAGCGTACGCCCTCGGCGCCGCGGGCCACGCCCGGAGCGCGACCGGCGGCTCTAGGCTCGGCGCGGACGCCGACCTCCCGGAGCGACCCCCGGGCGCGGGCCCCGCCCGGCCGGCCGGACTGGCCGGGCCGGCGGGCGGGACGCTGACCACCCGGTGTGCGGCGCTGCTGCATCGTCACACCCCTCCCCCGAGGCCTCGCGCGTCTCAGGCGGAACGGTAGCGCGGGAACGCGCCCGCGCCGGCGTACCGCGCCGCGTCGCCCAGCTCCTCCTCGATCCGGAGAAGCTGGTTGTACTTGGCGACGCGGTCCGAACGGGCCGGCGCGCCGGTCTTGATCTGGCCGCAGCCGGTGGCCACGGCGAGGTCGGCGATGGTGGTGTCCTCGGTCTCGCCGGAGCGGTGGCTCATCATGCACTTGAAGCCGGCCCGGTGGGCCAGGTCCACGGCGTCGAGGGTCTCGGTGAGCGAACCGATCTGGTTCACCTTGACCAGCACCGCGTTGGCCGCCTGCTCGGCGATGCCGCGCGCGATCCGCTGCGGGTTGGTGACGAACAGGTCGTCGCCGACGATCTGGATCCGGTCACCGACCGCGGCGGTCAGGGTCTGCCAGCCGCTCCAGTCGTCCTCGGAGAGCGGGTCCTCGATCGACACGATCGGGTAGTCCCCGGTGAGCTTGGTGTAGTAGTTGCTCATCTCCTCGGCGGACTTCGACGCACCCTCGAAGGTGTAGGTGCCGTTCTCGCAGAACTCGGTCGCGGCCACGTCCAGGGCGAACACGATGTCGCTGCCGAGCCGGTAGCCGGCCTTCTCGACCGCCTCGCCGATCAGGTCCAGCGCCGCGGAGTTGGTGGGCAGGTTCGGCGCGAAGCCGCCCTCGTCGCCGAGGCCGGTGGAGAGGCCCTTCTTCTTCAGTACCGACTTCAGCGCCTGGTAGACCTCCGCACCGGAGCGCAGCGCCTCGCGGAAGGTGGGCGCGCCGATCGGCGCGATCATGAACTCCTGGATGTCGACGTTGGAGTCGGCGTGCGCGCCACCGTTGAGGATGTTCATCATCGGCACCGGCAGGAGGTGCGCGTTCGGGCCGCCCAGGTAGCGGAACAGGCTCAGCTCGGCGCTACCGGCGGCCGCCTTCGCCACGGCCAGGGAGACCCCGAGGATCGCGTTGGCGCCCAGTTCCGACTTGGTGTCAGTGCCGTCGACGTCGAGCATCTTCTGGTCGATGAGGCGCTGCTCGCTGGCCTCGTAGCCGATGATCTGGTCGACGATGCGGTCCTCGATGTTCGAGACGGCCTTCTCGACGCCCTTGCCCAGGTACCGGTCGGCGTCACCGTCGCGCAGCTCGAGCGCCTCGAAGGCGCCGGTGGAGGCGCCGGAGGGCACCGCGGCGCGGGCCACCGTGCCGTCGTCCAGACCGACCTCGACCTCGACGGTCGGGTTACCCCGCGAGTCGAGAATCTCCCGGGCGACGATTCCCTCGATGGTTGCCACTGAGTCGCTCCTCGTATGTGTGGTTCGGGTGCGGCCGCGACGGTGCGGCTGAGGCAGGTGTTGAACGCAGCGTAGCGGGCGACCGTTGCACATGGGCCGTCCGGGCGTACGCAGGCGGCTTCGAAACCTGACCATCGCAGCACCGTGACCGGACATTCCCGGATTCTCCGGCCTCAACCGGCAACGGGTTTGCATAGCGTGGACCCGATCTATAAGGCTGGGTCACATGCCCGCCGCCTCGACCAAACTCCGGATGCTCGCCGTGTCGGTCATCGCGTCGCTCACGGTAACCGGCTGCCAGACCCTGGACGATGCCGGACGGGTGGTCGGGCGAGCCGATCTGGTCAACGACCTCGCCTCCCGGCTGGACCAGGCGCTCGAACTGACGTACTCGGCCGACTACCAGTTACCCGGTGGGCAGCGCGCCTCGATCGCCCAGGCGCAGGACCCGGCCCGCTCCGCGTACAGCTATCCGGGCGGCAAGCTCACCGTCACCGACGAGGCGACCACCCAGTGCGAGATGACCGGTGGCCGTGCGATGTGCACGCTGGCCGCGCCTCCGGCCGCGGGGGGCAAGCCCTCGGTGGCCGTCTTCGCCGAGGCGAAACGGCGCGGCCTGCTCACCCCGCCGGTCGTGGTGGGGATGTTGACCGAGGCCGCGCTCGACCCCGAGGCGATCATCGAGCAGGACGACACCACAGTGGCCGGGTACCACGCCACCTGCGTGGACGTCGACCGAGCCGGTGACGACTTCACCGCCTGCGTGACGACGGACGGCGTACTCGGCAGCTTCACCGGTCAGGTCGACGGCAAGCCGGTGGAGGTGACGTTGAGCCGGTACTCGGAGACGATCGACGACTCGGCGTTCGAACTGCCGCCCGGCGCCGGCGTCATCGACCGGCGAACGACGAAGTCTTGACCGACGAGCCGGTGATGGACGGCCGGGAACCTGTAGCGGCCCGCCGGTTCCCGCTGGACGCGCTCCCGGCGGAGCTGCCACCCCCGTACCCGATCTCCCGCTGGCTGATCGACTCGGCCCGGGCGGCGGTGCGGCACTAGGCACCGCACCGCCGCGGCGGCCGCCCTACAGGCCGAGCAGGGCGCGCAGGTGACGCGGTGGCGGACAGTCGTGGGCGAGCATCGCGTCGTGCCAGTCCCGCACCGACACGCCGTCGGGCCGGGCGGAGGCGATGTCGGCGACCTCGGTGTAGCCCACGAAGTACGTGGACAGCTGGGTGGAGGTGAGCAGTGCCCGTCGCCACTTGCCGGCCGCCTCGCCCTCCTCCTGGAACCCTCGCCCGGTCATCAGCGCCATCGCCTCGGCCTCGGGTAGTTCCTCGCAGTGCACCAGCTGATCCAGCAGCGCGTTGATGGTCATCCGCAGCTGCATCTTGAGCTGCTGCAACCGCACCGGCAGGCCACCGAAGCCGAGCCCGGTCATCACCTCCTCGGCGTAGACCGCCCAGCCCTCGATGAAGGGCCCGGATTCGGCCAGCGCCCGTACCCGGGTCCCACCGGCGTACCGGCGGGCGTGCGCGAGCTGGAGGAAGTGGCCCGGCATCGCCTCGTGCACCGTGAGGTTGCGGATCATGTGGTCGTTGTACTCGCGGTAGAACGACTCCACCCGCTGCGCAGGCCAGCTCGCCGGGGTCGGCGCGATGCAGTAGAAGGTGGGTACGTCGGCGGTCTCCAGCGGCCCGGGCGCGTCGCAGTAGGCGACCGCCACGCCCCGCGCGAACTCCGGCATCTCCTGGATCACGCACGGGTCGTCGACGAGCGTGACCAGATCGTGGGCGCGGACGAAGTCCGTCGCCTCGTCGAGGGTGATCGAGGCGAGATCCACGATGGTCGCGTCGTCCGGATGCTCGGCGGCGAGCAGGTCCAGCGCGCGGCGTACGGTCTGGTCGTCGGCCGCACCGCCGACCAGCTCGACCGCCGCCTCCCGGATTTGCTCGGTGACCCGCTCCAGGTTTGCCCACGCCCGCTTGAGGATCTCCGGGGCGCCCAGCTCGGTGTCGAGGGTGTGCCAGAGCCGGGCCTCCCAGCGGCGCCGACCCAGCCGCGGGTCACGCCCGGGCCCGGCGTCGGCGGCCAGTCCGGTCCGCAGCCAGGCGACGAACTCCTCCAGGGCCGCGATCGCCGCGGTCGCGGCCGGTTCGACCCGGCCGTGCAGCTCGGGGGCCTGGGCCAGCAGCGCGGGCACCTCGTCGCGGATCAAGGCCGCCGTGCCGGTGAACTGCCCGACCGCCGTCTCCGCGTGGATCCGCGGCATGTCGCGCAGCGTCCCGCGGGCGATGGCCAGCATGTCCGGTACGGCGCCGAGCCGCCCGGCGAGCTGCGTCAGCCGTACGTCGGCCGGAGCGTACGGGCGAGCGACGATCGCGTGCAGCAGCGGACCCGGGTTGTGCCGGAGCGGGTCCCATTCGTACGACCGGATCTCGGTCAGCTCGAACAGTTCCCGGTCGACCCGGGCGCTGAGCAGAGCGTGGTCGACCCGTTCCTCGGTCTCCAGCGAGTCCGGGTCGATCTCGGAGAGTGCGTTGGCGGCGTCGGTGAGCATGGCCTGGTCGGCCGTGCGCCCATCGGGCGAGAAGTCGGGCAGCCGGTCGTCGAAACGGTGGTCGCCGGCGGACGAGGCCAGTTCGGGTCGACTCTCCAGCAGCGCCTCGACGATGCGCTCGGCGAGCGGGGCAAACGATTCCACCCGCCGACCCTACCGACTCTCCCCCCACTCCCCCGAGACCCCGCCCAAGGCCACCGCGATCAAGAGGTCTGCGTCACCAGGGCGGGCGTTCGTGACGCGAACCTCTTGATCAACCTGGCTGGCCGGGGTCGGCCTTGGGTTCGGCGGCGCGGACGGCGTCGGCGTAGGACAGGGCGGCGCAGCGCAGGGCGGCCTCCGCGTCGAGGCCCGCCTCACGGGCGGCGGCGACCGTGGCCAGCAGGCTGGCCCCCAGCCGGGCCTCCGCGTCCACCTGCCCCTCGGCCAGCGGCGGCGGCACGGCCAGCCCGAACCGGTCGGCGCGCTCCAGGACCTTCGCGGCCAGGGCGAGCGCCGGCTGGCTGAGCGCTACCCCGTCCAGCACCGACCCACTCGGCTTCTCGGCCCGCTTGATCCGGTCCCAGTTGGCGGTGATCTCCTCCAGGGTCTCCGCCTCGACCCCGGCGAAGACGTGCGGGTTGCGCCGGATCATCTTGTCGACGAGGCCGCCCGCCACGTCATCGACGTTCCACCGCTCACCCTCGGGCAGCTCCTCGGCGAGCCGGGCGTGCAGCACCACCTGGAGCAGCACGTCCCCCAACTCCTCGCGCAGCGCGTCGGTGTCCCCGGCGCTGATCGCGTCATACGCCTCGTAGGACTCCTCCAGCAGGAACCGGGCCAGACTCTCGTGCGTCTGCGCCCGCTTCCACGGATCACCACCCGGGGAGGCCAACCGGTCCATCACAGCCACCGCGTCGAGCAGCCGGGCCCCCGGCGGGTCCCACGAGCCGTACATCAGCTCCAGCTCCGCCAGGCCGGGCTCCCGCGCCAGCCGCAACCCCAGCTCACGCGCGAGCGGCTCGTCACCGCTCGGCCCCGCCAGCCAGACGGCGATGCCGTGCTCGCGGACCGCGTCGAGCAACGCCTGCATCGCCGGACCGTCGACCACTGTGACCTGACCACCGGCGACGCGGATCGCCGTGGTCAGCTCGCTCTCCGCGCCGGTCAGCACCGGCGCGGAGCGTACGACGTCCCAAGCGGCCGCGGTCAGCAGCCCGGCCGGCAGCCGGGGCGAGGTGACCAGCAGGACGATCCGCGCCGGCATGCTCAATTGTTGACCGGATCGATCACTGCGGACGGGTCGGTCGGCTGGGCCGGCTCGCTCGACGGGAGCGGCTCCGGGGTGGAGATGTCGGTCACCGGACCATTCTGGTCGACGTACGGCAGCACGTAGATGATGGGTCCCTGCGGGCCGTTGACGAACGACGGCACACCGAGAGGCCGGAACCGGGGGTTGACCGACAGGTCCGCCCGCTCGGCCTCCTGCTGGAGCGCGACGCTGACCGCCGTCGCGCTGCGGACGAAGCCGCCGTCGCCGAAGGCCTGGCGCACCTCCGCCACCGAGAGCCCGCTGTCGATCTGTCCGGTCCTGGCGATGGCCTGGTAGACGGCCATCACCGCGTCGTCGCTGAGGTCGGCCGGCGGAAGCTGCTGGTTGAGCGCCTGGAGGACGTCGAACCACTCACCCCAGAGCTTGGTGTACTCGGTCGTGGCGGGCACCCTCAGGACCGCTTCGAGCTGCTCTGGGCTGACCTGGTCCGCGATCTGGAGGTTCTTCTCCGCGACCACCCGCTTACCCAGCTCGAGACTGACCAGCAAGCTGAGCACGTCCTCCCGGGTCACCGTCGACCGCAGCTGCTCGGGCGACGGGCTGACGCCGGTCCGGCCGAGCTCCTGGCGCACGGCCTCCCCGAAATCCGCCTGGATGCCGTCGTAGATCTCGTCGACCCGGGAGGTCGACCAACTGGTGTCACCGACGTACGCGGCGACGTCCGGCGCGGACTGACCGCAGGCGGCGAGGGAGAGCACAGCGAGGGCCGCGACGCTGGCGGCGGCGATGAGTCGGCGAGCACGCATGACGATCACTCTCTCACGCCGACCCTCCACCTGTGACGCCCCCCACCCGACCCGGCACCTCCACCCGTGATCATGAAGTTGTCGCGCGTCGCGCCCGGGCGACAACCTCATGATCGACGTGGCGGGAGGCGGTCAGCCGGCCGCCGCTGCCAGGGCGGGTTCGCCGAGGACGTCCTTCAGGAGCTGGGCGCACCACTCCAGCAGGGCCTGGTCGCGCAACGGCTCGCCGCCGACCCGGCGGGTGCTCGGTCGGGGCACGCTGACCTGATCGGCGGCCGCCTTGTAGACCGCGTCCGGGTGGTAGCGCTTGAGCCGCATCTGCCTGGAGTCCGGCAACGGCAGCGGGCCGAACCGGATGTGCTTGCCCTGCATGGAGACGTCGGTGAGGCCGTACCGGCGGGCCAGCAGCCGGAACCGGGCCACCGCGACCAGGTTCTGCACCTGGGCCGGCGGCTCACCGTACCGGTCGGTCATCTCGGCGACCACCTCGCGCAGCCGCTCCTCGTCGCGCGCCTCGGCGAGCTTGCGGTACATCTCCAGCCGCAGCCGCTCCACCCCGACGTAGTCGTGCGGCAGGTGCGCGTCGATCGGCAGATCGATCTTGACGTCGGTCTCCTCCTCGGGGCCCTCACCCTTGAACGCCTGCACCGCCTCGCCGACCATCCGCACGTACAGATCGAAGCCCACACCCTCGATGTGCCCGGACTGCTCGCCACCGAGCAGGTTGCCCGCACCACGGATCTCGAGGTCCTTCATGGCCACGTACATGCCGGCGCCCAGCTCGGTGTGCTGGGCGATGGTGGCCAACCGCTCGTGCGCGTGCTCGGTGAGCGGCTTGTCCGGCGGGTAGAGGAAGTATGCGTACGCCCGCTCCCGGCCGCGGCCGACGCGCCCCCGGATCTGGTGCAGCTGGGCCAGGCCGAGCAGGTCGGCACGCTCGACGATCAGGGTGTTGGCGTTCGGGATGTCGATGCCGGACTCCACGATCGTGGTGCAGACCAGTACGTCGAACTCCTTCTCCCAGAAGCCGACCATGACCTTCTCGAGCGCCTCCTCGCTCATCTGCCCGTGTGCCACCGCGACCCGCGCCTCGGGTACGAGTTCCCGGAGACGCCGCGCCGCACGCTCGATCGACTCGACCCGGTTGTGCAGGTAGAAGACCTGCCCGTCGCGGAGCAGCTCGCGGTGGATGGCGGCGGCCACCTGCCGGTCGTCGTACGCCCCGACCGCCGTGAGCACCGGGTGCCGCTCCTCCGGCGGAGTGGCGATGGTGGACATCTCCCGGATGCCGGTGATGGCCATCTCGAGCGTGCGCGGGATCGGGGTGGCCGACATGCTCAGCACGTCGACCGAGGCCCGCATGGTCTTCAGGTGCTCCTTGTGCTCGACGCCGAAGCGCTGCTCCTCGTCGACGATCACCAGGCCGAGGGACTTGAACCGGGTGGCCGCCTGGAGCAGCCGGTGGGTGCCGATGACGATGTCGGCGGTGCCGTCGGCGGCCATGGCGAGCGTCTGCTCGGCCTCCTTCGGCGTCTGGAACCGGGACAGCTGCTTGATGGTCACCGGGAACTGGCTCATCCGCTCGGCGAACGTGTTGTAGTGCTGCTGCACCAACAGCGTGGTCGGCACCAGCACGGCCACCTGCTTGCCGTCCTGCACCGCCTTGAACGCCGCCCGTACGGCGATCTCGGTCTTGCCGTAGCCGACATCGCCGCAGATCAGCCGGTCCATCGGGACCGTCTGCTCCATGTCCCGCTTGACCTCCTCGATCGCGGCGAGCTGGTCCGGCGTCTCCTGCCACGGGAACGCGTCCTCCAGCTCCCGCTGCCACGGCGTGTCCGGGCCGAAGGAGTGCCCCTTGGACGCCTTCCGGGCGGCGTAGAGCTGGATCAGCTGCGCGGCGATCTCCCGGACCGCCTTACGGGCTCGGGCCTTGGACTTCTGCCAGTCCGAGCCGCCCATCTTGTGCAGCGTCGGCTGCTCCCCGCCCACGTACCGGCTGAGCTGGTCGAGCTGGTCGGTTGGGACGAAGAGCCGGTCACCGGGCTGGCCGCGCTTGCTCGGGGCGTACTCGATGACCAGGTACTCCCGGCTCGCCCCGTTGACGGTGCGCTGCACCAGTTCGACGTAGCGGCCGATGCCGTGCTGCTCGTGCACCACGTAGTCGCCGGCCTTCAACTCCAGCGGATCGATCGTGTTACGCCGCCGGCTCGGCATCTTGCGCATGTCGCGGGTCGACGTACCCCGACCGCCGGTGAGGTCGTTGCCGGTGAGCAGCACGAAGCGGGACGCCTCGTCGACGAAGCCGGCGCTGAGCGTTCCGCAGGTGACCAGCAGTTCACCGGCGACCGGAGCGTCCGGCACCTGCTCGGTCAGCCGCGCGCCCAGCCCGGCGTCGCGAAGCACCTCGACGGCCCGCGTGGCGGGACCGTGTCCTTCGAAGACCAGCGCGATCGACCAGCCTTCGCCGGCCCAGCGCTTCAGGTCGTCGACCACCCGGGCGGTCTCGCCGTGGTAGAGCGGCGCCGGCTGGGCGGCCAGGGTCACCGCGATGGCGTCGTCGGGAGTGACGCTGACCTCCTCCGGCGCGTCCTCCCAGGGCTGTCGCGACGGGGCTGCCTCCCCCTCGAGCAGGCCGAACGGGGAGAGTGTCCACCACGGCTGGCCCAGCTTCCCGGCGGCCGCGCGGACCTCGGCCAGGCTGCGGAAGGCGGCCGCGCCGAGGTCGACCGGCGCCTGGCCTCCGACGGCGGCCGCGGCCCAGCTGGCCTGGAGGAACTCCTCGGAGGTACGCACCAGGTCGTGCGCCCGGGTGCGGATCCGCTCCGGGTCGCAGAGCAGTACGTGGGTGCCGGCCGGCATCACGTCCAGCAGCAGCTCCAGGCTCTCGTTGCCGAGCAGCGCGGGGACCAGGGACTCCATCCCCTCGACCGGGATGCCCTCGGCGAGCTTGTCGAGGATCTCGGCGAGCTCCGGGTGCTGCTCGGCCAGCGCTGCGGCCCGCTCGCGCACCTGGGGGGTGAGCAGCAGTTCCCGGCACGGCGGCGCCCAGAGATGGGTGACCTGCTCGATGGTCCGCTGGTCGGCGACCGCGAACGTGCGGATCTCCTCCACCTCGTCGCCCCAGAACTCGACGCGGGACGGGTGCTCGTCGGTCGGCGGGAAGACGTCGAGGATGCCACCGCGCACCGCGTACTCACCGCGCTTGGTGACCAGGTCGACCCGGGCGTACGCCATGTCGGTGAGCCGGCGCGCGACCTCCTCCAGGTCCGCCTCGGCGCCCGGGGCCAGCTGCACCGGTTCCAGGTCGCCGAGCCCCTTGAGCTGGGGTTGCAGCAGCGAGCGCACGGGGGCGACCACGACCCGCAGCGGGCCGGTGCGGCCGTGCGCGTCGGTCGCCTCCGGGTGGGCCAGCCGACGCAGCACGGCGAGCCGCCGGCCGACGGTGTCGGAGCGGGGCGAGAGCCGCTCGTGGGGCAGCGTCTCCCAGGAGGGATAGACCGCCACCTGCTCCGGCGGGAGCAGGCTGCCCAGCGCGGCGGCCAGATCGTCGGCCTCCCGAGTGGTCGCGGTGATCGCGAGCACCGCCCGACCGGCCCCGCCGGCCCGCTCGTCGCCGGCACCGCCCTGCGGGTCGGCCGCGACGGCGGCCACCGCGAAGGGGCGCAGCGCCGGCGGGGCGGTGATGTCGAGCCCGTCGACCTGCGCGGCACCGGAGCGCGCCAGGTCACGCGCCCGGGCCAGCCCGGGGTCGGCCAGGGCGGCGGTGAACAGTCCGGTGAGCATTTGCGATCACTTCCAGAGGAGTCGACGCGCGTGGTGCGCTCGGGGCACACGACAGAGACCCCGCGTCCAGCTGGACGGGGGGTGCACGAACACCAGCCTATCTCCGCCGGCCGACACCCACCCCCATCCCGCGCGCCCCGACGACGGAACGATGGATATCCCCGCGCCAAGATCGTGCTCGATCCTGGATGTAGTGGCCTCCGCCACACGGTCAGGCCACCACATCCAGGGTGTTGCGCGACCTTCACCTGGCCGGGCCGCGCGGACCGGCGTCAGTAGCGCACGCTGATCCGGCGCTGCCCGGCGTCGATCCGCATCTCGCCGCCGTACGGGATGATCAACTGGGGGTCGGTGTGCCCGAGGTCGACGTCGAAGACCACCACGGCGTCCGGGTTGTACGTGGCCAGCGCCTTCATGACCGCCGCCCGCTGCGCCTCGCCCCAGGCGATCCGCTGCTCCAGCGTGTGCGGCTTGTCGAACTCCCACGCCTTCGGCCGGCCGACCACGATCGCGGGGAACGCGCCGAGCAGCCCGCGCTCGCCAATGTTGCGCACGATCCGGAAGACCTCGGTGTCGGACGGCAACTCCTCGGACGTCTCCAGGATCAGCACCGACCCGGCCAGCTCCGCCGCCGACTGGACACGATCGGTCGCCAGCAGCCAGTGCAGGATCTCCAGGTTCCCACCCCAGGTCGGCCCCTGCACCACACGTTCCGGGCCCTGCCAGCGCCACCCCTCGCCGGGGAACATCACCGGCTTCTCGGTCAGCGTCGTCGGGTCACGCCAGTCGCGCGGCTCGTCACCCCACTCCGTCGCCGGGGTCAACTCGTACCAGCCGGAGGTGAAGAGCGCGGCACGCAGCGAGTCGAAGGTCAACCGGTTCGGCGCGCCGGAGCGGCCGAGGTGCACCAGCACCGACCCGCCGTGGTACGCGACCACCCCGAGCCGGTAGAGGTGGTTGAGGATGTTGGTGTTGTCCGAGTACCCGAAGTACGGCTTCGGGTTGGCCCGCAGCACCTCGTCGTCAAGGTGCGGGGTCACGGTGATCAGGTCGTCCCCGCCGACGGTCGCCAGCACCGCGGTGATCGACGGGTCGGCGAAGGCGGCGGTGAGGTCCCGGGCCCGGTCCCGGGGGTCGGCACCCGCCACCCGGGTCGTCGGGTACTCGACGGGCTCCAGACCGAACTCCTCGCGCAGGCGCCGCAGCCCCAGCTCGTACACGTGCGGGAAGATCGCCGGAAGCCCGGCGGACGGCGAGACGACGGCGACGCGGTCGCCCGGCTTCGGTTTCGGCGGGTATCGCAGAGGCGGCATGATCAAACGCTAATAGGCCCGCCAATCCGTTTTCCACCGCTGGAATGCGACCCGGCCCCGGGGCTTACGGCCCTCGCCCGATGATCGCAAGAGCCCCCGGCTATGAAAAAAGCGATAACAAGGGTCCCCTCCTTACATCCACGTCCACGCGGATACGATCCAGTAAGTCGGACAGCGCTGTCCTTCGTACGACACGTAAGGAGCGCCCCGTGACCGACCAGCACGTCCACGACGGCCCCGACGCCGCCCTGCGAGCCGACATCCGCCGCCTCGGCACCCTGCTCGGCCAGACCCTCGCCCGCCAGGAGGGTCGCCCGCTGCTCGACCTCGTCGAGGAGATCCGCGCGCTGGTTCGCTCCGACGCCCCGACAGCCGCTCAGCGGCTCGCCACGCTCGACGTGACAACCGGCACCAAGCTGGCCCGGGCCTTCTCCACCTACTTCCACCTCGCCAACATCACCGAGCAGGTGCACCGGGCTCGTGACCTGCGCCGCCGCCGGGCGACGCACGGCGGGTGGCTGGACCAGGCGGCCAAGATGATCGCCGAGCGTGGAGTACCGGCCGAGGAGGTCGCCGCGGTGGCCCGCCGGCTCGCCGTCCGGCCGGTCTTCACCGCCCACCCGACCGAGGCGGCCCGCCGGTCGATCCTGTCGAAGCTGCGCGCGATCGCCGACGAGCTGGACGCTGAGACCGCCAACGCGATCCTCTACGGGGCGAGCGACGAGGGGCCGGCGAACCGGCGGCTGGCCGAACTGCTGGACCTCATGTGGCAGACCGACGAGCTTCGGCTGGACCGGCCGGATCCGACCGACGAGGCCCGCAACGCCATCTACTACCTGCGCGACCTGTACGCCGAGGCCGCCCCGCAGGTGCTCGACGACCTCGCCGAGACGCTGCGCGCCCTCGGCGTGGAGACGTCGCCGACCGGCCGGCCGTTGAGCTTCGGCACCTGGATCGGGGGCGACCGGGACGGCAACCCGTTCGTCACCCCGGCGGTGACCCGCGAGGTCCTGCGGATCCAACACGAGCACGGCATCCAGGCCACCGAGACGGCGATGGAGGACCTGATCAACGAGGTCTCCGTCTCCCGGCGGCTGCGCGGGGTGTCGCTGGACCTCTCCGCCAGCCTCGCCGCGGATCTGGACGCGCTGCCCGAGGTGGCACCCCGGTTCCGCCGGGTCAACGCCGAGGAGCCGTACCGGCTCAAGGCGCGCTGCGTGAAGGCGAAGCTGGCCAACACCCGCGGACGGCTACGGCAGGGCACTCCGCACGTGCCGGGCCGGGACTACCGGGGCTCGGCCGAGCTGATCTCCGACCTGGAGCTGTTGCGCGCCTCGCTGGCCCGCAACTCGGGCCAGCTCACCGCCGTCGGGCGGCTCGCCTCGACCATCCGTACCGTCTCCGCGTTCGGGCTGCACCTGGCCACGTTGGACGTCCGCGAGCACGCCGAGGCGCACCACGCCGTGCTGGCACAGCTGTACGCCGCGGTCGGTGAGGTGTCGGACTACCCGGGCCTGAGCCGGCTGGAGCGGACGAAGCTGCTCGCCGACGAGCTGAGCGGACGGCGACCGCTGTCCACCCTGGACACCCCACTCACCGAGACGGCCCGCAAGACGTTCGACGTCTTCAGCACGGTCCGCGAGGCGCAGGACCGGTTCGGCGACGAGGTCATCGAGTCGTACATCATCTCGATGACCCTCGGCGTGGACGACGTGCTCGCCGCGGTGGTGCTCGCGCGCGAGGCGGGCCTGGTGGACGTGCACAGCGGGCGGGCCCGGATCGGCTTCGTGCCGCTGCTGGAGACCCCGGCGGAACTCAACGCCGGTGGCGAACTCCTCGACGAGCTGCTGTCCCTGCCGGCCTACCGGGCGCTGGTGGCGGCGCGGGGCGACGTGCAGGAGGTCATGCTCGGCTACTCCGACTCCAACAAGGAAGCGGGTATCACCACCAGCCAGTGGTCGATCCACCGGGCACAGCGAGCACTGCGTGACGTGGCGGCCCGGCACGGCGTGCACCTGCGCCTCTTCCACGGCCGCGGCGGCACTGTGGGGCGCGGCGGTGGGCCGACGCACGAGGCGATCCTGGCCCAGCCGTACGGCACCCTCGACGGCGCGATCAAGGTGACCGAGCAGGGCGAGGTCATCTCCGACAAGTACAGCCTGCCGTCGCTGGCCCGGGAGAACCTGGAACTGACGCTGGCCGCGGTGCTCCAGGCCACCCTCCTGCACACCGCACCCCGGCAGCCCGCCGAGATGCTGGAGCGTTGGGACGCCGCGATGGACGTGGTCTCGGAGTCTGCGTACCGGTCGTACCGGTCGCTGGTGGAGGACCCGGAGCTGCCGGCGTACTTCTGGGCGTCCACGCCGACGGAGCTGCTCGGGGCGCTCAACATCGGCTCCCGCCCGGCGAAGCGGCCGAACACGGGAGCCGGCCTGGCCGGTCTGCGGGCCATCCCGTGGGTGTTCGGCTGGACGCAGACCCGGCAGATCGTCCCGGGTTGGTTCGGCGTCGGCTCGGGCCTCGCGGCGGCCCGCGAGGCCGGACTGGCCGACGTACTGGCCGAGATGCATCGCAACTGGCACTTCTTCGGGACGTTCCTGTCCAACGTGGAGATGATGCTGAGCAAGACCGACCTCGACATCGCCCGGCGGTACGTCGAGACGCTCGTGCCCGAGCAGCTGCACCCGATCTTCGACAAGATCGAGCAGGAGTACGAGCTGACCAAACGGGAGGTGCTGGCCGTGACCGGGTCTCCCGCGCTGCTCGACAGCTCCCCGGTGCTCCAGCGGACCCTGGCGGTGCGGGACACCTATCTGGAGCCGCTGCACCACCTTCAGGTGGCGCTGCTGCGGCAGTACCGGGACTCGGGCGCCCCCGGCCGGGCGGTGGCCACCGCGCCGGGCGGTCGCCGCGCCCCCAGCGACGGTACGGCGCTGGAGCGGGCCCTGCTCACCACGGTCAACGGCATCGCGGCCGGGATGCGCAACACGGGCTGAACGCCGGGCGGCACCGTGTCGTGGGCATGCTGGCGGGGTCGCTCGGGCCGGACCGGTGCGCCTTCACCGGCGCGCGCCGCAGTGCGCGGGCTCCGGATTCGCCGCACGACGGATCCACCGCACGACGGATCCACCGCACCGGCGGATTCGCCGCACCGACCAACGAGAGCCTGATACCTCTGAGTCATAAAAATGCCTCGGAGGTATCAGGCTCGTTCGGGTTGTCGGGCCGGCCCCGTGCCGCAGGGGTCGGGATCAGTCGCCGCCCCCGAAGTCCCCGCCGCCGAAGTCGCCCCCGCCCCCGAAGTCACCGCCCTGGTCGCCGAAGTCGTTGCCGTCGGCGAAGCCCTCCTGGTAGCCGGCCTCGAAGCCGTAGCCGGGATCGGCGAAGGCGGGCGAGAAGAGGGCGTCGGCGATGAGCACGCCGCCGAGCACACCCGCTCCGGCCCCGAGCGCGGTCTTCCACCAGGGCGTCGAGTACCAGCCGGCCGGTACCGGGCGCCCCTGGAACCGGCCACCCGGGTAGTAGTACGGCGTCTCCTGCCCCGGCTGGGGGCCCGCCTTGAACGTCTGCCCCTGCACCTCGACCTCGCGTGCCCGGGTCAACTCACCGGTGCCTGCGGCGGCGGCCAACGGCGGCAGTTCAGGGCCGGGATCGATGCCGAGCGCGATCCGGGCCGCCCGCGCGTACGCCAGCCCCTCCAGCGCCGTCTCCCGGGCCAGCCGGTACTGGTGCACCGTGCCGGCCTGGTCGAGCTGACTTCCCGCGGCGTTGTACCGCTCGGCCGCGTCCACCAGCGCCTGCCGCACCGCCGGATCGTCGCCGTGCAGGTTCATCACCTGCCCGCCGAGCCGCTCGTACCAGCGCTGGGCGTCCGCCCGAACGTCGGCCAGTTCGCGGGCCGCCCGGGCCGCGGCTTCCCGCCGCCGCCAGACCAAGACGCCCACGACCAGCGCCACAACGACGACCACGAGCAGAATTTTCATGGCACGACGGTACCCAAGCCGGCAAAGTCGTACGCGTTTGGCAAGCTTCGGTGATGGACTTCCCGACGCTGGCCGTGGTGGTGGTCTGTCTCGGCGCCGGTGGCGCGGTGGGATGGCTCGCCGCCCGGTCCCGCTCCGCTACCGAGATCGCCCGGTTGGACGCCACGCTGCGGGCGACGCGGGAGGGTGAGGGCCGGCTGGAGCAGTCCCTTCGGGCGCTGAGCTACGAGGCGACCGCCCAGTCCCAGGAGGCGGTGTCCCGGGCCGTCGCACCGCTGCACGAGACCCTGCGCCGCTACGAGCAGCGCGTGGCCGACCTGGAACACGACCGGGTCGACGCGTACGCGGAGCTACGCGAACAGGTGCGCTCGATGAGTGTGGTCTCGGGTGAACTGCGCACCGAGACGAAGCAGCTCGTGGCGGCGCTGCGCGCCCCGCAGGTCCGCGGTCGCTGGGGTGAGCACCAGCTGCGCCGGATCGTCGAGGCGGCCGGCATGCTGGAGCACTGCGACTTCGCCGAGCAGGTCACCGCCGCCACCGACCAGCAGGGTGTCCGTCCCGACCTGGTCGTACGGCTGCACGGCGGCCGTTCGGTGGTGGTCGACGCCAAGGCGCCGTTCGACGCGTACCTCACCGCGATGGAGGCACGCGACGAACGCAGCCGGGACACCCACCTCGACGCACACGCCCGGCACCTGCGGGCGCACGTCGACGCGTTGGCCGCGAAGACGTACTGGGCCGCGTTCGACAGCACCCCGGAGTTCGTGGTGCTCTTCGTCCCGGCGGATCCCTTCCTCGACGTGGCGCTCCAGCGCGACCCGACGCTGCTGGAGCACGCCTTCGCCCGGAACGTGGTGCTGGCCACCCCGGCCACCCTGGTCGCGCTGCTGCGTACCGTCGCCTACTCCTGGCGGCAGGAGGCGCTGGCCCGCAACGCGGCGGCGGTGCACTCGCTGGCCCGCGAGCTGCACGGCCGGCTTGCCACGCTCGGCGACCACGTCGGCAAGCTCGGCACGGCGCTGGGCAGCGCGGTGACCGCGTACAACCGGGCAGTCGGCTCTCTGGAGGCCCGGGTGCTGGTCAGCGCACGCAAGCTCGCCGAGCTGGGCGTCTCCGATCGGGACCTGGAAACCCCGGCGCAGGTCGAGCTGGCGCCCCGGCAGCCGCAGGCGCCGGAGCTGCTCGACGCGGCCGACAACGACGTCCCGTCCCGCTGACCCGGCGCGCGGCTCAGGAACGTCGTGCCGCCTCCACGACGAACGGCGTGCCCTGCTGACAGGTGGTCATCATGCCGCGCTGCACACGGCCGGTGACGGTCACCCGAGCACCCACGGCGAGGACGTCGCGCGGGCCACCGACCAGGAGATACCCGTCGAGTAGCAGGCAGTTCGCCTCGACGCCGGCAACGATCGTGCCGGTCAGCTCGGTGCCGGCGACCGGCGGCGGCAGCGTCGGCCCACCCGGCTTCGTCGTCCCGCGGGGCGGAGTCGAGACGCCCGGCGGGGTCGGCGTGGCCGGGTCGGTCGGCGACGTCGACGGGGTCGGAGGCTGGTCGGTCACCGGAGACGCTCCCGTGGAAGTAGGCATGGTGGTCGGAGTGCCGGTGCCGTCCTGACCACCGCAGGCGCTCAACGCGGCGACTGCGGCCAGGGCGACGGCGGCGAGCCGAAGGTTCCTCATACCGGTATCGGACGTGTCGGGACGGCCGGGCGTTCCATGCCGGTCAGCCACGAGCTGCGGCGGCTCGCATGTCCCGCTTGAGCTCCTGCGGCAGCGAGAAGGTGAGCCGCTCGTTGGCGGTGGTGATCTCCTCGACGTCGCCGAAGCCCCGGGCGGCGAGGTACGCCAGAACCTCCTGCACGAGGTCCTCCGGAACGCTCGCCCCGGAGGTCACGCCGACCGTGCGGGCCTCGGCGAGCCAGGCGTCGTCGATCTCGTGCGCGAAGTCGATCAGGTGACCGGCGCGGGCACCCGCGTCCAGCGCGACCTCGACCAGCCGCACCGAGTTCGACGAGTTGCGTGAGCCGACGACGATCACCACGTCGCAGTCCGGCGCGATCTGCTTGACCACGTGCTGCCGGTTCGAAGTGGCGTAGCAGATGTCGTCACTGGGCGGCGACTGGAGCATCGGCAAGCGCTTCTTCAGCCGGGCGACCGTCTCCAGCGTCTCGTCCACCGAGAGGGTGGTCTGGGAGAGCCACACGACCTTGTTCGGATCCCGAACGGTGATCTGGTCGGCGGCGTCCGGGCCGTCGACGAGCTGGATGTGCTCGGGCGCCTCGCCGGAGGTCCCGATGACCTCCTCGTGCCCCTCGTGGCCGATCAGCAGGATGTCGTAGTCCTCGGCGGCGAACCGCTTCGCCTCGTGGTGGACCTTGGTGACCAGCGGGCAGGTCGCGTCGATCGCCTTCAACGAACGCGCCTCCGCTTGCTCGTACACCTCGGGGGCGACGCCGTGCGCGGAGAAGATGACGGTGGCGCCCGCCGGCACCTCCTCGTTCTCCTCCACGAAGATCGCGCCCTGCGCTTCGAGCGTCCGCACCACGTGCTTGTTGTGCACGATCTGCTTGCGGACGTAGATCGGGGCGCCGTAGAGCTTCAGCGCCTCCTGCACGGTCTGCACCGCGCGGTCGACTCCCGCGCAGTAGCCGCGGGGCTTGGCCAGGAGCACGCGCTTACCGGTCCGGGGAGTCGCTTCATCCTGAGTCACCCGCCCATCGTACGTGCCCGACCGGAACCGGACATCGGCTGCGACCGTCGCCCCGGCCGCCGTCCATGGCCTGACCCACATCGCTCATCGTGGCGTTGACGACGGCTGCGGAGATCGACTCCACCGCCAACGCCATGATCAACGGTGGGATGGTCGGGGGTGGGCCGTAGGGTGGGCGGGTGAGTACGGGTGAGGTGGACCGGAGCACGTCGGAGGAGCCCTGGCCGGTCCGGGTGGTCAGCCAGAAGATCGGCGCCTGGATCGGGCGGCTCGGCTGGGTCTGGGTCGACGGCCAGGTGGCGCAGATCAGCCGCCGGCCGGGCGCCAGCACTGTCTTCCTCACCCTGCGGGACCCGTCGGCCGACCTGAGCCTGACCGTGACCACCAACCGCGACGTCCTCGACGTCGGCACGCCCGAGCTGCGCGAAGGCGCCCGGGTGGTGCTGCACGCCAAGCCCGAGTTCTACGCGGCCCGGGGCACGCTGAGCCTGCGCGCCGACGAGATCCGCCAGGTGGGCCTCGGCGAGCTGCTGGCCCGGCTGGAGAAGCTCAAGAAGCTACTCGCCGCCGAAGGGCTCTTCGACCGGGCCCGCAAACGCCGCCCGCCGTTCCTGCCCAACCGGATCGGCCTGATCACCGGCCGCGCCTCGGCGGCCGAGCGAGACGTGCTCACCAACGCCCGCCGGCGCTGGCCGGCGGTGGAGTTCCGCACGGTCAACGTGGCGGTGCAGGGGCCGAGCGCCGTGCCGCAGATCCTCGACGCGCTCAAGGTGCTCGACACCGACCCGACCATCGACGTGATCATCATCGCCCGGGGCGGCGGCAGCCTCGAGGACCTGCTCCCCTTCTCCGACGAGGGGCTCTGCCGGGCGGTCTTCGCCTGCCGAACGCCGGTCGTCAGCGCGATCGGCCACGAGACGGACGCACCGCTGCTCGACTACGTCGCCGACCTGCGCGCCTCGACGCCCACCGACGCGGCCAAGCGGGTCGTACCGGACCTGACCGAGGAGGTACGCCTCATCGGTCAGGCCCGATCACGACTGGAGCGGGCGGTCGGCAACCTGGTCGACCGGGAGCAGCACCGGCTGGACGCACTGCGCTCCCGGCCGGTACTGGCCCGCCCCCAGGTCATGATCGACCAGCGGAGCACCGAGCTGACCCTGCTCCGCCAGCGGGCCGGGCGTTGCCTGCACCACCGGCTCGCCGCCGCCGACGACGAGCTGCGGCACACCCTGGCCCGGCTCCGCGCGTTGTCCCCGGCGGCCACGCTGGAGCGCGGGTACGCGATCGTCCAGCGCGCCGACGGGCACGTGGTCCGGGCCGCGACCGAGGTGGGCAAGGGCGACCCGCTGCGGGTACGCCTCGCCGACGGCGAGCTGGCGGCGACGGTGGACGGGTGAACGGCCGGGTGCCCGGTTGCGCCACGCTGCGGCGTGGAACGAGAGTCGAGCCCCCCGCGCTGCGGGGCGGCCGTGTGCTGGGATGGAGCCGATGACTGAGGAGACCAAGGCTGGGCCGGACGAACGGCTCAGCTACGAGCAGGCCCGCGCGGAACTTGCGTCGGTGGTGGAACGCCTGGAGGCCGGCGGCACGTCGCTGGAGGAGTCGCTGGCGCTCTGGGAGCGTGGCGAGGCGCTGGCGGTGATCTGCCAACGCTGGCTGGACGGTGCCCGGGCACGCATCGAAGCCGCCCGGGAGTCCCAGCCCTCCTGACTCGCACCCCACCCGCGACGCGCCGATCAGGCGGTCGAGGCTCCGGAACAGGCCGCCGACGACCACGAGACCGGCGGCGCGGGACGGGTTGGGTCAGTTGAACAGGTTGTACAGCTCGGCCGGGGCCTCGACGACCTGGGCGGCCGGGGGCTTCTGGGCGGCCGTGGCGTTGCCGTAGTCCGAGTAGGTGATCCGTACGTCCTGGGCCTGCTGCTGGCCGGCCGCCGGGACCTGGACCACCAGCTCGCTGAGCCGGCCCTGGGCGTCCACCCGGGCGGTGAACGGCACCGTCTTCGCCTGCGCCCCGAGCGCGCTGATCATGTTGGCGTCGAGCGAGCCGGCCTCGGCTGCCTTCGACACGTCGAGGGTGCCGGCGTACGCGCCCTCGCCGGTCCGCCGAACCTCCGTGACGCCCTGGGTGAGCACCTCACTGCCGGCCGGGTCGAGCCGATCGAAGTCGAAGCCGAGGTTGCGATTCCCCTTGATCCGGGTCTGGTCGAGGTGCTGGTACTTGCCGAGGTTCAGCTCCTTCAACCCCGGTACGCTGCCCGCCGCCGGGCCACCGAGGTCCACCTTCACCCAGCTGTCGGGCCGGTAGTGGATCACGTCGAGCGT
Organism: Micromonospora sp. NPDC005367; assembly: GCF_040606825.1. NCBI lineage: Bacteria > Bacillati > Actinomycetota > Actinomycetes > Micromonosporales > Micromonosporaceae > Micromonospora > Micromonospora sp. NPDC005367. Next base: position 143,086 of record NZ_JBEXFP010000010.1, read on the forward strand.
CATCGACAGGTCGGACGACGAGTCACCGATCGACACCTTCATCCGCGCGCTCTGGCTCGGCTCGTGCACCTGCCCCTCAGCGCTGCTCCCGCCGCCGGTCATGGTGAACCGGAAGTTCCCGTCGCGGATCGCCGCCGTGGAGGCGAGCAACGCCTGCTTCGCGTCACCGGTCGCCGGCGACGCCGTCCCGGTCGCGGTCGGCGTGCCGGAACCGGTCGCCGTGCCGGTGGCGCTCGGCGAGGCGGTGCCGCCCGGAGCGCCGGTGGCGTTGCACGCGGCGAGGCCCGGGGTGAACAGTGCGGCGGCCACCAGACCGGCGCCGAGTCGTCGTCGAACAGTCATCCGTGTCTCCCGAGAGGGTCACCCGACGCGGGCTCGTGCGCCGGAACCGGGCGACGCAGCGATCCACTGCTGCGCCGCGCGAGCCGGTCCGGCCGGAAGGCCGACTGGCCGGCCCGCCCCTGCTCTGTTCCCTGCCGCCGGGCCCGGCAATCGCCCGGCTGTCCGGTTTCCCGGCACGGCGACCGAGAGGCGACGCCCGGAGGACACGAGAACGGGGGCGGCAGCCGCCGCCCCCGTTCCGCACGTACGACGATTACTTGAGCATCTCGTAGGTCTGCTCGGAGGCCTCCACGACCTGGTCCGCGGCCGGCTGCTGCGCGGCGGTGGCGGTGCCGTAGTCGGCGTAGCTGACCTTGATCTCGTGCGCCTTGGTCTCACCCGCGGCCGGGACCGAGAGCACCAGCTCGGTGAGCCGGCCCTGCGAGTCCAGCTTCGCGGTGAAGGGCAGGGACTTGGCCTGATCGCCGAGCGCCTTGATCAGGTCCTGGTCCAGGGCGTCGGAGTCGGTCACCCCGGAGGCGTCGAGCTTGCCGCTGTACGCGCCCTCACCGGTCTTCTGCACCTCGGTGATCGCCTTGATGATCGTGGCGCTGTTGCCCGGGTCGGGCTTGCTCAGGTCGAGCGAGAGGGAGCTGTCCTTGATCTTGGAAGCGTCCAGGTGCTGGTACTTGTCCGGCGGGAGTCGACGCAGACTAGCCGATCCGATGCTCGGGTGGGGAACTATTCAGCGCAGCCCGTCGGCGAGCTCGCGCAGCTCGTTCTCCCGAGCGTCGCCCACCACGATCACCGTACGGTCCGGCTCCAGCAGCACCAGCGCCTGCTCGTTCTCGCGGGCGTTGTACCGCTGCCAGTTCCGTCCGTTCAGTTCGACCTGTCCCTGCGGCTGGGCCCGGTCGGTCAGCTCCGTCGGGATGAACTGGTCGGCGGGCACGTTGCTCTGCAGCAACTGGGCGCCCTTCCCCTCCGGCGTCACGTAACCGATCCGCAGCGTCGAGCCGCTCTCCGCAGTCTGGTAGCGGGCGTTCACCGGCTGCCAGTCCTCGCCCAGACCGGCCGGTCGACTCACCGGGAAGGCCTTCGCGTCCTGGGCCTGCTCGATGGCGGGCGCCGGGTCGACCGGGGTCGGCTGGTCGCCGCCGAGGAACCCTCGGTAGAACGCCAGCAGCAGCGCGATCGGAATCAACAGCACCAGCAGCGAGATCGCCATGTCCTTCGGCGACCGGTCGGAGCGGCGGACCTCGGCCGGAGCCGGCGGCGCGGACGATGCCAGCGGCGCGGCAGCGGACGGCTCGGGCTGGTCCTGCCGTGCGATACCTGCCGGGGCGACCGGGGCCGGTTCGCCGGCCGGCTGCCCGTGGGACTCGACGCGGGCCTCGGCCGCCCCGGCGGTCGCCGGGGTCTGGCCGTCGGCCGGGGTCCGGTCGGCGGGTACGCGGTTGGCAGGCTGTGCGGGTTCCACCATGCCATTCTCGCACCGCCCCGACGGGCGGTATCCAGGCCATCACCGCCCCGCCCCAGCGCGGCATCCGCGATCGTGTGAGGATCAGCGACATAGCCGGCAGCGGAGGACACCCGTGATGCCGAACCACCCCGCACCGTCGCGAGGAGGAGCCGTCATGACGAACACCACGACCCGGGTCCCGCAGAAGCTGGACCGCAACCTCGCCCTCGACCTGGTCCGGGTCACCGAGGCCGCGGCGATGGCCGCCGGCCGGTGGGTCGGCCGTGGTGACAAGGAAGGCGGGGACGGGGCCGCCGTCGACGCCATGCGCAAGCTGATCAACTCGATCCCGATGCGCGGCGTGGTGGTGATCGGCGAGGGCGAGAAGGACAACGCCCCGATGCTCTTCAACGGTGAGGAGGTCGGCGACGGGACCGGCCCGGCGGTGGACGTCGCGGTCGATCCGATCGACGGCACCACGCTGATGAGCAAGGGGATGCCGAACGCCCTCGCGGTGCTGGCGGTCGCCGAGCGGGGCGCGATGTTCGACCCCAGCGCCGTCTTCTACATGGAGAAGCTCGCCGTCGGCCCCGCCTACGCCGACGTGGTGGACATCAACGCGGGAGTGACCGACAACCTGCGCCGCATCGCGCGGGTCAAGGGCACCGACGTCTCCGAGGTGACGGTCTGCGTGCTGGACCGCCCCCGGCACAAGGATCTGATCGAGCAGATCCGGCGGGCCGGCGCGGGCATCCGGTTCATCTCCGACGGAGACATCGCCGGCGCCATCGCGGCCGCCCGGGGCGAGTCGGACGTCGACGTGCTGATGGGCATCGGCGGCACCCCCGAGGGGATCACGTCCGCCTGCGCGCTCAAGTGCATGGGCGGGATGATGCAGGCGAAGCTCTGGCCCAAGGACGACGAGGAGCGGGAGAAGGCCCTGGCCGCCGGCCACGACCTGGACCGGGTGCTCTTCACCGACGACCTGGTGACCGGGGACAACTGCTTCTTCGTGGCCACCGGCGTCACCTCCGGGGATCTACTGCGGGGAGTGCGCTACCGCGCGGGCGGGGCGTACACCCAGTCGATCGTGATGCGCTCGAAGAGCGGCACGATCCGCGTGATCGACTCGTACCACCGGCTGGAGAAGCTCGCGCTCTACTCGGCCGTCGACTTCGACGGCCGCCCCCTGGCCGAGCAGGAGTGAGCGCCGCCACCACCGACCGGCCCGTCCTGCCGGCGACCCAGCGGATCGCCGGGGTGGGTCTGGCGACCATCTCCGGCGTCGCCGTCGCCGTGCAGTCGAGGATCAACGGCGAGTTGGGCGTACGCCTCGGCGACGGTTTCGGCGCCGCGGTGATCTCCTTCGGCATCGGGCTACTGGTGCTGCTGGTGCTGGTTCCCACCTCCCCGGCCGGGCGGCGTGGCCTGGTCACCCTGCGCACGGCACTGGCTAGCGGCGCGTTGCGGCCCTGGCAGTGCCTGGGCGGGGTGTTCGGTGCGTTCCTGGTGGCCACCCAGGGGCTCACCATCGGCACGCTCGGCGTGGCGGTCTTCACCGTGGCCGTGGTGGCCGGTCAGTCCGGCAGCAGCCTGGCGGTCGACCGGGCCGGCATCGGCCCCGCCGGCGCACACCCGATCACCGGCCAGCGGCTGGCCGGCGCCGCGCTCGCGGTGGTCGCGGTGCTCCTGTCCGTCAGCGACCGGTTCGATCAGCCGGACACGCTGGTGCTCGCCGTGCTGCCGCTGCTCGCCGGCGTCGGCATCGCCTGGCAACAGGCGGTCAACGGACGGGTGCGGGGCGCCTCGGGCAGCGCGCTGACCGCCACCCTGGTGAACTTCGCCGTCGGCACCGTGGCTCTGCTCGTGGCGTTCGCCGTCGACGTGGCGGTACGCGGCTGGCCCACCGGGAGCCTGCCCGCCGAGCCCTGGCTCTACCTGGGCGGCCCGATCGGCATCGTCTTCATCGCGGTCGCCGCGGCGATCGTCCGCTTCACCGGCGTGCTGCTGCTCGGCCTGGCCACCATCGCCGGCCAGGTCGTCGGTGCCGTCCTGGTGGACCTGGTCGTGCCGACGGCCGCCTCGCACCCCACCCTCACCACCCTGGGCGGTGCCGCTCTCACGCTGGTCGCCGTGCTCATCGCCGCGGTGGCTCCGCAGCGGCCGGCGCGGCAGTGACGGCCTGAGCGGCCGGCCCGCCCGTCAGGTCGCTGGTCCGGCCGGCACCCACGGGTACGGCGGGTCGACCCAGCGGGTGGGTGGCGCGACGAGACGGGCCGCGCGCCAGCCCAGGAGCAGCCTCCAGCACCAGCGCCCCGAGAAGCCCCAGAGTGGCGGGCAGCCAGTGAGCCGCATCGGTTCGCTTCCCACCTCGGGCACCGGACACGGCCAGGACGAGCACCGCCAACCCGAACAGCAGCAGCACCACCCGTAGCGGATCCGCACCCCGGGAGTCGGGGCTGCTCTCACCCAGCGTCGGTGCCCGCCCGTCGTACGGGTGGTTGCCCACTGTCGCGCCGGTGAAGCCGATCCGCGCCCAGACACCGTCGGCGCCGCGGAGTGCGAAGCCGTCACGGCCGTTGGCGACCAGCACCAGGTGCCGGTCGGCCGTCGTGTCCTGGACGACCAGTTCCTGCCCGCTCACCCGCGGGCCCCTGGGGCCGGACTCCGCGTACTGCCGGATCAGCACCGCCCGCTGCTTCTCGGTCACCTCCCAGGCCGTCCGCCACGTCCAGCCCGCGTCGTCGCTCTCGTCGACCCGGAGCCGTCCGGTCACCAGCCGGTAGCACCGCGCCGGGTTCGCCCGCGAACAGGCGTGCCGGGCCGGCTCGCCCGCCGTGCCGATTCGGCTTCGCAGCGCCTCCTGTTCCGGCTCGGTGGCGTCCCGCCAGGTGATTCCGTCGTCCTCGCTGATCCGCCATGAGTCGGCTTCGGTCGCGTAGTCGCCGTACCCGCTGCCGACGGCGGCCACGAGTCGATCGTCGACGACCGCGACCCGTACCGCGTCCGGGTAGTGGATCGCGCTGGTGGCCGCGGCCGCGAACGTCGCCGCCGGCAGCAGCACCAGCAGCCGGACCATACGTGCCGTACGTTGCCGTACTCGTTCACGTCGAGCCCCGATCCAGCTCAAGACGGCCAGGGCCAGCGCGGGCAGGGCCAGCAGATCGGTGAGGTCCGCCCGGATCAGCGACGGCCCGCTCACGACGCTCCAGATCGCCGAGGCCGCGGCAGCGGCGCCGGAGTCGGACTTGACCACGGTGAAGACGGCGCCGACCAGCATGAACCCGAGCGCGACCGCCGTACGGGCCGGCAGGCGTTGTGCCAGCAGCGTGAGCAGGACGGCGGTCAACGGTGGCGCGACCACCAGCCCCGCCACATCGCTGAGCTTGCCGGTCACCGGTCCCGGGAACTCCACCTTCAGCGGCCGGTCGTTGACCAGGAGCAGGACGAGGGCGGCCACCGAGATCGGGTGTCCCAGCCAGGCCAGCACGGCGGGAGCGCTGTCGCGTGGCTGCCGATGCGGCTCGGTCATGCGCCCAGGCTGACAGTGGCGAATCTCGATCCGGCCACGCCTTGAACAGCATCGGGTAGCGGTGTGCGGTCAGGTGCCGTCCGAGGAGTGGCCCGGGAAGAGGTGAGCGCCCGGGTCGATGGCGACCGCCGCGTTGTTCACCGCCGTGGCGGCCTCGCCGAACCCGGTGGCGATCAGCCGGACCTTGCCCGGGTACTCGGTGATGTCTCCGGCCGCGAAGACGCGGGGCAGGTTCGTGGCCATCGTGCTGTCCACGAGGATGTGCCGGCGGTCCAGCCGGAGGCCCCACTCGGCGAGCGGGCCGAGGTCGGCGGTGAAACCGAGCGCCGCCACCACGGTGTCGACCGGCAGGATCTCCGTAGCGCCACCCCGTACGGTAATCTCCGCACCGGTGACCGTGCCGTCGCCGTGCAGCCGGGTCACCTCGGCGTTGACCAGTACCCGGATCGGCAGCCCCAGCACCCGGGAGACGGTGGCGGCGTGCGCGCGGAACTTCTCCCGCCGGTGCACCAGCGTCACGGAGCGGGCCAGCGGGTGCAGCGTGAGCGCCCAGTCGAAGGCGGAGTCGCCACCGCCGACGATCAACACGTCCCGACCGGCCAGCTCGGCCGGCTGCGGCACGAAGTAGACGATCCCGGTGCCGACGAAGTGTTCGGCGACCGGCAACGGGCGGGGGGTGAAGCTGCCCAGCCCGCCGGTGACGACCACCGCCCCGCAGTGGAGCCGCTCGCCCCCGCCGAGGCCGAGCACTGGGCGTTCGTCGGCGTACGTCAGCTTCTCGGCGCGGGTGCCCAGCAGGTAGCGCGGATTGAAGGGCGCGGTCTGGGCGACCAGGTTCGCCACCAGGTCCCGCCCCTTGATCGACGGGAATCCGGCCACGTCGAGGATGAGTTTCTCCGGGTACATCGCGGTGACCTGGCCACCGGGCTCCGGCAGTGCGTCGATCACCGCCACCGAGAGCCCTCGGAAACCGGCGTAGTACGCGGCGAACAAACCGGTCGGACCGGCTCCGATCACGGCGACATCGACCTCGCGCATGGCGTACCGTCGCTTCCCGCTTGCGGATCAACGCGTGCTGATGTCGACGGTATGGCGCTGGCGCGGCCCGGGGCAAGCGTGTCGTCGGCGGCGCGCGGGCAGGTCACGGCGGGTACGCGGGCCCGGCGGCGTGCTCCGGCACACGGAGGTCCGCAGGCCCGGTCGGCCCGCTCACGGCGTCGAGAACGTGGACTCCGAGCGGCTCGGGTCGTGCCGGCGGCGCCGGAACAGGATGGCGGCGACCACCCCGCCGAGCAGCCCGAACAGGTGCCCCTGCCAGGAGATCAGCTCGTCGGTGGGCAGGACGCCCACCAGTTGCCAGCCGTAGAGAAGCCCGACCAGCAGGAAAACCGCGAAGTTCCACCAGCTGCGTTCGAAGATGCCGCGGGTGAGCAGGATGCCCAGATAGCCGAAGATCACCCCGCTCGCGCCGACCACCACCGAGTTGGGCGAGCCGGTGAACCACACGCCGAGCCCGCTCACCACGATGATCAACAGGGTGGACCAGAGGAAACGGCGGGCGCCGGCGGCGAGCACGAACGTGCCGAGCAGGATCAGCGGAATGCTGTTGCTGTAGAGGTGGTCGAAGCCGTGGTGCAGGAACGGTGAGAAGAAGACGCCGTCCAGTCCGTCGATCCGCTTCGGGATGATGCCGGCGGAGGCGTCCAGGCCGAACGCGAGACCCTGATCGACGACCTCGATGAGGAAGAGGAACGGCACCACGGCGCACATCGCGACGAAGGCCCGGCCGAGCGCGGCGTAGAACGCCTCGGTGCCGAAGCGGTGGGGGTCGTTGCTTCCGGGGAGCAGGGTCACCTCACCACTGCTATCAGTAAACGCGGCCGACCGCCACTCGCGTCCCGCGCGGACGCACGGAAAACGGGGCGGGTGTACGCCACCCGCCCCGTTCTCGCGCGTTTCCTTCTCAGTACCAGCCGGAGCTCTGGGAGTGCGCCCAGGCGCCGCAGGGCGTGTCGTAGCGCCCCTCGATGTAGCCCAGTCCCCACTTGATCTGGGTGGCCGGGTTGGTCTTCCAGTCGTCAGCGACGGAACTCATCTTGTCGCCGGGCCTGGCCTGCGGGATGCCGTACGCACCGGACGAGACGTTGTGGGCCTTGTGGTTCCACCCGCTCTCCTTGGTCCAAAGCCTGTCGAGGCACGGGAACTCCTTGATCGGGAAACCCGCGTTGATCATCTCCGCGCAGCCGATCTTCCGGTTGCCGCTGTACTCACCGCACGAGGCGGGGATCGGCCCGTCGTACGGCTTCGTGACCGCGTTCGCGGCCTCTTCGGCCTTCGCCCGCTCGCGTTTGCGGGACGCGGCTGCCCGCTCGGCCCGCTTGGCCCGCTCGGCGGCCTCCTTGGCGGCTTCGGCGGCCCGCAGCTGCGCCTGGTACTCGGCGGCGCGCTGCTGCGCGAACTGCATCTGGTGGGCGGCCTGGCGCTCGCGCAGGTACTCGTGCTCCGCCTGGTCGACCTGCGCGCTGACCTGCGCCGCCAGGCCATCCTGCTGGGCTTCCCGGTCGTCGCCCAGATAGACGCCGCCGGCAACGCCCACGGAGAGCAGCGCGACGGCGGCCGTGCGGGCGCCCAACCGGCTCCACAGCCGACTCACGAAGTGGTCCCTTCGTCGGGGGCAAGGACACGGCGGGGTCCCGGGCCGTCGAGGGCCGGGCCCGCGCCGTGAGCGCCCCGACCGTCGCCGGTCGCAGCCGACGCACCGGTGTCGTGGCGGGTGTGACGAATGATGCCTGACGATCTGTTCGGTGCGTGGGCGCTCGTGGGACACGATTGCGCACGGTGAGGCCGATGGGAAACCAAGCGACGGATTTGTGACTTGGACCACAGCAAAAATCCGGACGAGACACCATTAAAACGTCACTACGTCGGGATGTCCTCCAGCAGATCGGTCACCATCGCCGCGATGGGCGAGCGTTCCGAACGGCTGAGCGTGACATGGGCGAAGAGCGGATGGCCCTTCAACGCCTCGATCACCGCGGTCACCCCGTCGTGCCGGCCGACCCGCAGATTGTCCCGCTGCGCCACGTCGTGGGTCAGTACGACCCGGGAACCCTGCCCGATCCTGGACAGCACCGTGAGCAGGACACCACGTTCCAGCGACTGCGCCTCGTCCACGATCACGAACGCGTCGTGCAGGCTGCGGCCACGGATGTGGGTCAGCGGGAGCACCTCGAGCAGCCCCCGGGAGGTGACCTCCTCCAACACGTTCTCGTGCACCACGGCGCCGAGGGTGTCGAAGACCGCCTGCGCCCAGGGCGACATCTTCTCCGACTCGGTGCCGGGCAGGTAGCCCAACTCCTGGCCGCCGACGGCGTAGAGCGGACGGAAGACGACGACCTTCTTGTGCCGGCGCCGCTCCATCACCGCCTCCAACCCCGCGCACAGGGCGAGGGCGGACTTACCGGTGCCCGCCCGGCCGCCCAGCGACACGATGCCAACCGACTCGTCCAGCAGGAGGTCCAGGGCGATCCGCTGCTCCGCCGAACGACCGTGGACGCCGAACGCCTCCCGGTCGCCGCGGACCAGCCGTACCGTCTTGTCCGGCAGCACCCGGCCGAGCGCGGACCCCCGCCCGGAGTGCAGCACCAGGCCGGTGTGGCAGGGCATCCCCGCCGCCTCGTCCAGGTCGAGCGTCTCGCCGGCGTACAGCTGGCCGATCTGCTCCTCGCTCAGCTCCAACTCGGCCATGCCCGTCCAGGTCGGGTCGCTGGCCTGGCCGTGCCGGTACTCGTCGGCACGCAGACCCACCGAAGCGGCCTTGACCCGCAGCGGCATGTCCTTGCTGACCAGCGTGACCGCCCGCCCCTCGGCGGCGAGGTTCAACGCCACGGAGAGGATGCGGGCGTCGTTGCTCTCGTTCCGGAACCCGGGCGGCAGCACCCCGTCGTCGGTGTGGTTGAGCTCCACCCGCAGCGTGCCGCCGGCGTCGTTCGCGGGCACCGGCCGGTCCAGCCGCCCGTGCTGTACGCGCAGCTCGTCGAGCATGCGCAGCGACTGCCGGGCGAACCAGCCCAGCTCCGGATGATGACGTTTGCCCTCCAATTCGGAGATCACCACGAGCGGCAGGACCACCTCGTGCTCGGAGAATCGGTGGAACGCTGCCGGGTCGGAGAGCAACACCGAGGTGTCCAGGACGAAGGACTGGCCGGCTGGTCGGGGCTCCTTGGCGTCGGCCGGCGCGGTGGCCGCCGTGCGGCGGCTCCGGGTGGCTCGGCGGGTCACGGCAGTCGCGGCCGGGGTCTGATCGGCACCGGCAGTGGTACGGCGAGTCGTCACAGGCCTGCTCCGGCGGATGTGCACCCGGCCATCCGCATTCCGCCTCCGCCGGTGCCCGGGGACACGGGGTCGGATGCGGGCCCCATGCGCGAGGGTCGCAGGTCCGGGCTTGCCGGTTGGCCGGGGGAACCCCGCGCCATGCCTAGACGCTAGCCCGGTACGGGCATCCCGGCTAGGGGTTGGTGATTGCTCTCCGCCGACCGGTACCTGAACGGCCGGTCACCGGCACGGCGGCGCACACGTCCCCGACCGGGGTACCCGGCTCGTACGCCGTCGGCGCGCAGGACCCCGCGGCAGCCGGCGCGATCGGGCACGCCGGCTGCCGAGCCGAGGGCGGCGGAGCCGGCCGGGATGCATGCCCCCTGCGCGCATCCCGGCCGGTGGGACCACCGTCACCGGTCTGACGTGGCCCCGACGGTGCGTGTCCGCCGCGGACGACGCACCGCGCCTTCGACCGGACGACCGGGTGCCGGGCGGCGAACCCCGTCGACCGGTTCAACCGGTTCGTCTGACCAGGGTGCCGGTCGGGTGCCGCCCGGTGACCGGGGCGGCCGGCGCCGAGAACGACGAGCCGGTGTAGGTGGTGCCGGGACGGGCCACCGTCCCGCTCACCCGGATGGTGCTGGGCGGGGGAGGTGTGGACAGTGCCGACGCGATGGCGGCCTGCGCGTCCCGGCGGCGCCGGTTCCAGGCGCCACGGTCGCCGTCGAAGTAGCCCTGCCGGTAGCCGAACCGGTAGCCGATGCGATAGCTCAGCTGCCCGTGCAGCCGCCCGGCGGCGTAGCTGGCGGCGCCGAGCACGAGCACGAGGAAGATCGCGAGGAATGGACTCATCGGGCGGCTCCCGGACGCCGCCGGGGCCGCGTCATCGCTCCTCCGGATCGACCGAGGCGGGATCGGCGACCAGCAGCTGGTCCAGGTCGCCGGTGCTGACCTCCTCGACCAGCTCGACGCTGACCCGGCAGCCGTCCAGGACCACCTCCGCCACCGACGACCGGCGGATCTCCCCGCCGGCGTCGTAGACCCGTACGCTCAGCTCCGGGCAGCCGAGGTGGGTACGCCAGGCGTTCCACTCGGTCCGGTCGCCGACGCTCAGCGACAGGTAACGGCAGCCCCGGGCGAGGTAGAGGCGCCAGGGGGCGCTCAGGCCGGCGGCGACGCCCTCGGCGATCAGACCGAAGGCCTGGGCACGCGTCGCGAGTTCGGTCACCACACCCCCCTCGCACCGGGGGCGTGACGCATGTGAGCACCAATCGTCTCAGGCACGTGACACACCGTAGGTTGTCCCATGGGCGTGACAGTATCAGCTTTTCGTCCGTTTACGGCACCACCAATGGTCATCTATTCTGCCCAGCTGACACCCCTCAGAAGCCGTACTGGATCGTTCACCGCAAATCCGAGTCGGCCGTCACGTTCACGTGACAACGGCGTGCCAGGGACCCCGCCCGCCGCCGACTGGCCGTACCGTCACGAGGTGACCGAGACCGCCAACGCACGGAAGATCGCCTTCGCCACCTTCGTCCGACGGGCGCTCGACGAGGCACGAGCCACCCGGGCCTGGAGCGGCACAGAGGTCTCCCGGCGCACCGGCGTCTCCCGGCAGACCATCAACCGCTGGGTACGCGGCGACTGGGCCAGCGATCCGGAGGCCGAACGGGTGGTCGCCTTCTGCGAGGGCCTCGGTCTCAACCCCGCCACCGCCTTCGCGGCCCTCGGCTGGGACCGCACCGCCGCCGCCCCCCGCGACACCCGGACCGTCCCGCCGATGGACCCGGACGTGGAGGCACTACTGCGGCGCCTCGTCGATCCGAACGTCTCGGACGCGGAGAAGTTCCACATTCGAGAAACCATTCGCTACCTCGCTTATCGCCCAACCCTCCCGGTCGATGTCCGAAAGCGCGGGAAACAGGCCGGGTAGTTCCTCAGATAGCGAAAGAACAGCAGGTCAGACTCATTCGTTTCGCTCCGGGGCCGTAACGGGCACGCTAGCGTCCCTATTCGTACTGCTTGGGCTCGTCGTCGGCGGGGGGACGGGACAAGGCCGAACCCAGCCCTGCGGGACAGAAGGAGGGGTCTGTCCATGACCCTGAAATGGTTGGCAGTCGTGGTGGCCACGGTGTCGATGACACTGTGCATCACCGGGAACGCGGTGACACTCGTGGTCGACGGCGGGCAGCTTCCCCTGCTCGTCAATCTCTTCGCGCTCACCACCGCCGGCATCGCGGTCGTCCTGGCCGTCCTCGCCGAGCTGCACGAACGGCTGAACGACCGGGTCAGCGCGCTCACCGAGTTCCTGGTGGCGCGGCTGGACGAGATCGAGTCGCGCGCCGGTGACCGCAACACCGGCTTCGTGGAGGGCTACCTGCTCAGCCACGGCCAGGAGGCGGCGGTCGTACCGTTCGGGAGACGGGGAAGAGGAGCCGCCGAACGCTGATCCGAGCTCTCACCGCGGAGTCCGCTCGACCACGAATGAGCCCGCGACGCCGGGGTACGCTGACGCGCGTGCCGCCGTTGAATCTGGGCAACCAGCAGCCAAGGGACCTGTCGAGCGCCGACGACGTCTGGCGCGCGAACGCCGGCCGGGCAGCCGGAACCGTGCTCTTCTTCGACTTCGACGGCACGCTCGCGCCGGTCGGCGACGATCCGACCGCGGTACAGCCCGCCCCGAGGGTGCTGACCGCGATCGAGGCGCTCGCTCCCCTGGTACGCCGGATCGCGATCGTGTCGGCCCGCCCGGTGGACTTCCTGCGTGATCGCCTCGGCGGCCTCGCCGGGGTCGACCTCTACGGTCTCTACGGCCTGGAGCAGAGCCACTCCGGGGGTGACACGGTGACCGAACCCGCCGCCCTGCCCTGGGTGCCCACCATGGCCGAGCTGGCGGAGCTGGCCCGGGCCGAGCTGCCCGCCGGCACGCTCGTCGAGTTCAAGCGGCTCTCGGTGGCGCTGCACTGGCGTACCGCACCCCAGCTCGGCGAGGCCGTGCAGGAATGGGGCCAGGCCCAGGCCGACCGCCTCGGGCTGCGCGTGCAGGGCGGCCGGATGGTGCTCGAACTCAAGCCCCCGGTCGACCGGGACAAGGGCATGGTGATCGGCGAGGCGATCCAGGACGCGGCCGCCGCGTGGTACTTCGGCGACGACGTCTCCGACATCAAGGCGTTCGCCGCGCTGCGCGCCCGCGCCACCGCCGACCCGAGCTTCTTCGGCATGTGCGTGGCGGTCGCCAACCCGGAGACCGGTCAGGAGGTGGCCGACGCCGCCGACCTCACCATCGACTCACCAGCCGCGCTCGGCGACTTCCTCACCCGGGCCGCCCGGCACCTCGGCTAGCCCCGCCTTACCCCGAGGTGGCGGTCGGTCAGGCGCCGAAGCGCCGTTGACGGTTCGCGTACGAGCGCAGCGCGCGGAGGAAGTCGGTCTGCCGGAAATCCGGCCAGTTCAACTCGCAGAAGTAGAACTCGGAGTGCGCCGACTGCCACAGCATGAACCCGGAGAGGCGCTGCTCCCCGCTGGTCCGGATCACCAGGTCCGGATCCGGCTGGCCACGGGTGTAGAGGTGCTCGGCGATGTGCTCGACGTCCAGCCCCTCGGCCAGCTCCTCGATGCTGCCTCCGGCCGCCGCGTGCTCCAGCAGCAACGAGCGCACCGCGTCGACGATCTCGCGCCGCCCGCCGTACCCGACGGCGATGTTGACCTGCGCCCCGCCGCTGCGACCCCGCGTGCGTTCCTCGGCCGCCTTGAGCGCGGCCGCGTGGTGCGCCGGTAGTACGTCGAGCGCGCCCACCATCCGCAGCCGCCAGGGGTTGCCCTCCTCGGCCAGCTCGGTGGTGAGGTCTTCGATGATCTGGAGCAGCGGGTCCAGCTCGGCGGCCGGCCGGGAGAGATTGTCGGTGGAGAGCAGCCAGAGCGTGACGTGCCCCACACCGGCGGCGTCGCACCAGCGCAGCAACTCCTTGATCCGCTCGGCGCCCATCCGGTGGCCGTCGTTCGGGTCGACGTAACCCATTTCCCGGGCCCATCGGCGGTTGCCGTCACACATGACGCCGACGTGCCGGGGCACCGGCTTACCCACGAGTTTCGCCTTGAGGCGCCGCTCGTACGCCGAGTAGACAAGGTTCCGCAGAGACATCACCTAGCAGCGTAGCGACCTGCCCGGGGCATCAGCGTCGCGGAGCCTCATCACGCGCCGGAAGACCGATCCCGATCATCGCGAGGGTACGGGCGTTCAGCCGTCCGTCGCCCAGCCCGAGCTCCACGACGCTGCGGTAGACCCGGTCGTCGCGCCGGGCAGCACGGACCGCCGCGTCCACCACCCGCCGGTGCCGGGCCAGCGACGCCGCCAACGAGCTGTGCCGCAGGTGGGTACCGAGCCGGCGGCGGAGTGAGTGGGCGTACCGCTGGGTGGCCCGGTCCGGTGCGCCCGCCGCCGCGGCGCCGGCCAATGACCCGGAGACCAGCGCGTAGAAGATCCCCTCCCCGGTAAACGGATTGATCAAGGAGAGGGCGTCGCCGGCCAGCACCACGCGCCGGTGGCCGGGCACCGGGCGGTGCGTGGACAGCGGCAGGTGATGGGCGCGCAGCCCCTCGACCGCGGCCGGATCGATTCCCGGCAGCAGCGCGGCGAGCCGGTCGAGCAGGTACGCCCGGGTCAGCGCCTCCCCCCGCAGCACCTCCCCGTACCCGATGTTCGCCCGCCCGTCGCCGATCGGGAACGACCAGGCGTACGCCGGCCAGCGCTCGCCCGAGGTGACGATGAGCTGCTCCGGTGACCCGGGAGGGGCCGGGGCGTAACCGCGCATGGCCAGCGCGAGGTGGCGGTCCGGGTTGACCGGGTGCCCGAGCAGCCGCCGGACCACCGAGCCGGCGCCGTCGGCGCCGACCACTGCCCGCGCCACGATGTCACCGTCGAGCACGACCCGGTCGGCGGTCTGCTCCAACCGGCGTACGGTGTGCCGGCGCAGTTCCGCACCGGCGGCCACCGCCGCCGCGACGAGCCGGGCGTCGAAAACCTCCCGGGGCACGGTGTACGCCGGGCGGGGCAGCGGGCGGGCGACCGTGCCGCCACCCGGGCCGACCAGCCGCAGCGCCGGCAGTGGCGGGTAGCCGGCGACCGCATCCAGCACCCCCAACTCGGCGAGGGCGTCCACCGCGTGCGCGGCGATCCCGTCACCGCACGCCTTGTCCCGGGGGAAGTCCGCCCGGTCGAGCAGCAGCACCCGGGCATCCGCCCGCCGGGCAGCCAGCGCGGCTGCCGCGCCGGCCGGACCCGCCCCGACCACCACCACGTCGAACTCGTCGCTCACCGCGTCGCCCTCCTCCGGCCTGCTGATCGGGGTCGCGTTCGCCGGGTCGCACCCACACGAAGCTCTCAGGTGACCAAGCTCACTCCCCCATCCTGCCCGGTCCCCGCCCCCGACCGCTGACACCACTTCGCCGGGCGCGTCCCGGTCGGGTGCCCGGATCGCAGGCAGGGTGGTCGGGCGGAGAGTTACCGCACCTGTTCCCGACGCTGTCGAGCTGCCCCGGATACGAGGCGCCCGCGGGCACGGACGGCGTGCCCGGCGGGCCGAGCGCCGTGCGGCGCCGTGCCACCAGACGGCGGACGGGGGGGGGGGGGGGCGGGGGCGGCCGCGCCCGGCCCGCCCGCCGGCGAGAAATGAGACAAAAGCACACCCCCAAAAAAAACTGAGTAAGCCTAGGGCAACCCAGACAG
>NZ_JBEXFP010000011.1:0-152323 GCF_040606825.1 Micromonospora sp. NPDC005367
GAACAGCAGGCCGCCGACCTCGTCGCCCAGCACTGGAACAGCTGACAACCACACACGAGCTCGAACCGCCGGCCGGCACCCGAACGCGGGTGCCGGCCGGCGGCGTCTTCGCATACAAGCCGCGCCACGTGCGGCGGCGTACACACGGGGCGGGGCCCGAGTTGAGGCAGCAACGTCAGCGCCTCCGCTCACAACCCGCGCCGCTCTCGCCATACGTCCGTGGGTGGTGCGCCCTATGTGTTCTGTCCACGGACGTTGGTGACAGGACCTAGATCTTGAAATGGGTGAGGACCTCCGGGTGAGGTGGAGCTTGTCGAAGGTTCTGCACCACCCAGAAGGTCCTCGTGACCCACGCTGATGCATCCTTGACCGAACGCGGAAGACTGCGTCTGGCCCGCTGTGTCGTCGACGGCGGCTGGCCGCTGCGTTGGGCTGCGGTGCGGTTCCAGGTCAGCCCGACGACAGCGAAATGCTGGGCCGATCGCTACCGCGTCGAAGGCGCTGCGGGCATGAAAGACCGCTCCAGCCGGCCGCGACGCAGCCCGAACCGCACCCGCTCCCAAGCAGAACGCCAGGTGCTGCATCTGCGTACCAGCCGGCGTTGGGGACCCGCGCGGATCGGCGGTCGCCTGGATCTGCCCGCCTCCACGTGCCATGCGATCCTGCGCCGGGCTGGCGTTGCCCGCCTGGCCCACTCGTCGTCCTCTCGAAGTTGGACAACGGCAGGCGCGGCACCTCTCGTGCGCGCCTGTCGCATGGTGGCTGTTCAGTCCTTCGGTGCGACCCGGATACGGTTCCCGTCAGGATCGGCTGCGAGGAAGGTCAGCCCGAACCCCGCATCGCGAGGCTGGTGCAGGATCGTGACGCCCTTGGACTGCCACTGCTTGAAGATCGCGTTGATCTCGTCGGGTCCACCACCGCTGACGGCCAGGCACACCTCACTGGTACGCGGGACGTCCGGCGACAGGTCCTCGAACTGGCCGGACCACAGAGCGAGGTCAGCACCTGGTCCGAGGTCGAAGGTGATGTATCCCGGAGTCTCGAGCGAGGGGCTCACGCCGAGGAGGTCGCCGTAGAAACGGGCTGCGGCGGGAGCGTCGTTCACATAGACGATGGACACGACGGATGTGGTCATGGTTGTTCCTTCTCGCAGGTCGTAGGTACGCATCCACCAGCCTGGCCGGAATATGCGCCGCATCGTGTCGCAATTCCTGAAAAACTTGGTGGGTGACCCCGGACCGCTTCTTCGCCCTGATGCTGCTCCTGGAATCGAGGGATGGCGCGACCACACAGGAACTTGCCTCGGCGCTCGGGGTTTCCCTGCGAACCATCACCCGGGACCTGAACTGGCTCCGCGACGCCGGTCTGCCGGTGACCGCACACCGGGGCCGCCTCGGCGGCGTGACCATGCTGCCCGGGGCCGGGCTCGACCTCACGCGGCTCACGGCTGACGAGCGTGATCACCTCTCGCTCATTGGGCTGGATGAAAAGCAACGCGCGGAGCTCGACGCATCGGTCGAAAGCCGGCGCGCGCTCGCCAAGATCGCAGCGAAACAGTCACGTCGAGATCAGGAACTCCTGCCGCTCACCGACGTAGTGCACGTGGACAGCCGTCCCTGGCTCCAGACATCAGCGTCCGGCACGACTCCGGCTTCGCTGATCGGCTCGGTGCGGCGAGGTCGCCGGCTACGGATCGAGTACGACAGCTCACGCGAGTCATGTCCACGCGACCTGGTCGTGGATCCCTACGGGCTGTTCGCCAAGGCCGGCGTCTGGTATCTCATCGCCGACTGTGCCCGGGTGCCACGGATGTACCGACTCGAACGGATCACGACGTGGAAGGAAGTCGATCAGCCACGACGGATCCGCGAGAAGCAGACCCTGCCCACCGTCGCTGCCGCGCTCATTGATCAGTGGGCACACAACCACGCGACAGAGGTCAGCGCCACCATCGACCAGTCCCAGATCGAGCGGGCGGAACGGATTTTCGGCCCACGGCTCGTCCGGGACGACCGGGAAGAATCCGCCACCGGCCACAAGGTAACAATTCGCTTCCTGCATCTGGAGGACGTGCGAGCATTGCTGCCGTTCGGGGATGCCATTACTGTGCACGGCCCCACCGAAGCCCGGGCTCACCTCCGCGCCCTCGCCACCAACCTCGCCCACCACTATGCGCCGTCACCAACGTCCTGACCACCAACACCTAGTACTGCAACGGCACTTGGATTGACGTGACGTGTCGCCGGACGGGGTGCAGCGGCTGCTGCGCTGGGCCGATTGGGACGTCGAGGCGGTCCGCGACGACCTGCGCGACTACGTCATCGAGCATCTCGGCCGCCGGGACGGGGTGCTGATCGTCGACGACACCGGGTTCCACTACCAGGTCCGGGGCTGGCGGGCCTGGTACGCCCACATCGCCCTGTCCATGGCCGCCCACGCCTGGCTCCCGTCGCCCAAAGCCTTGCCGCAAAAGGGGACCCGAGCCCGGCGACGACATGATGATCGGCTACACCGTACCGGAGATCCGCCGGCTGCTGATCGCGTTCCTCCTCCGACACACCCATCGATCAGAGCGGATCTGGGCATGGTCACACTGGCGCCGCAGACGCCAGCACCAAGCCCGCCTCAGCCACTACCGACGACGCGGCCACCCACTCACCTAACTGCCGTTGCTGTACTAGGGCGCGTGTCAAAGTCCCTGGCCGGCCTGCGGCGGGCCCAGACGACGACAAGCGCCGCCTTGCCGGACCGTCGCCTGGACTCCGCCTCGGCTCGACCGAAGACTTTGACACACGCCCTAGTCCCGGTGGTCCTCGTCGGCCGGGATGATCGACTCGCGTTGCTCCAGTACGTCCGCCGGGTTGGCGTCCTCGGGTAGATAGGTGAGCGAATCCTGCTCGCCGGCCGGCGGCGCGCCCTGCTCGGCGACGTCCGCTTCGCTGACCTCCAGCGGCGTCGTGGTGGGGGTGACGTCCTGCTCCGAGTCGTCCACCACCGTCTGCCGCTGCTCCAAGGCGTCCGCCTCCGGTGCTGCGCTCAGCGGGTCCTCCGCGTTGACGGTCATCTGGTACCCCCTCCAGCCGGGCCTTCTTCCTCTTAGTTCCCCGATCCTGGACCGGAAACCCGGGCACCGGGGGTGAAACGGAACCGGCGTCGGGTACGCGCCGGCCATGCCCGAGGGTCATCTGATCCACCGGTACGCGCGGGAGCAGCATGCGGCCCTCGCCGGCACCGTGCCGTCCCTCAGCAGCCCACAGGGCCGGTTCGACCCGGGCCGGTACGTGGGGCGCACGCTCCAGGCGGTCGAGGCGTACGGCAAGCACCTGCTGTACCACTTCGACGACCGCCCGGCCCTGCACGTGCACCTCGGCATGCGTGGACTCTGGCTGCGCTACGACGACCCCGGCGTGCCGCCACGCAAGGGAGTGCGGCTGCGGCTCGCCACCGGCGTGGTCGCGTACGACCTGATCGCGCCGATCCGGTGCGAGCCGCTCCCGGGCGACGGCGAGCGGGCGCTGCGGGCGTCGCTGGGCCCGGATCCGCTGCGGGCCGACGCCGACCCGGACGAGGCCGTACGTCGGCTGGCCGCGGCCGGGGGCCCGGTCGGTGCGGCCGTGCTCGACCAGTCGGTCTGGGCGGGCATCGGCAACGCCTGGCGCGCCGAGCTGCTCTTCCTCGCCGGTCTCGACCCCGACACCCGTCGGATCGGCGCGCCGGCCGTCCGGCGGCTCTGGGAACTCGCGGCGGACTATCTGGCGCTCGGGCGGGACGCCGGTCAGGTGGTCAGTGACCCGACCGCGCCGGACGAGCGGTGGGTCTACAAGCGCGCGGCCTGCCGGCGGTGCGGCTCCCCGGTGCGTCGCTGGGAGCTGGGCGCTCGCACCGCCTACGCCTGCCCGGTCGACCAGCCGGCCGCGCCGCCGGGCTGACCTCGGCGGCCGCACCGGGTTCTCGTCGGCGACGGTCCCGCCTCGCACACCCGCGTCGCGTCGGCCTCAGCGAGCCGGAGCCGGCCGTTCCGCCGCGCCGAACACCTACCCGGCACCGGAAGCTAGCTGGTTGCGCAAGCTAGGTCGCGCCGCTATCGTCCGGCACATGATCTCAGGAGCGGCGTCCGCCGTCGTCCGCACGGCGCGGCGGTAACGGCCGGGATGGACCAGGAGAGACGGGCGCAGTGGTTGCGCGGGGTGCTCGACCTCTGTGTGCTCGCGCTGCTCAACCGGGGGGAGTCCTACGGCTACGAGCTGTCCCAGGCGTTGCGGGCCCACGGGCTCGGCACCGTGCAGGGCGGCACCCTCTACCCGGTGCTGCTGCGGTTGCAGCGGTCCGGCCTGCTCACCGCGCACTGGCGGGAGGGCCGGACCGGCCCTGCCCGCAAGTACTACCGGATCAGCCCGGCCGGCAGCGCTGCCCTGCGCGCGGCCACCACCGACTGGAGCGCCTTCGCCCTGAGCGTCGGCGCGATACTGAGCGAGGAGCCGAAGCGGTGAACCACGACGCCTGGCTCGCCGCCCTCACCGGCGAACTGCGCCGGCACGGGGTGGGGCCCGACCTGACCGGACACGTGGTCGCCGAGGCGGCCACCCACCTGACCGAGAGCGGGGAGCCGCCGCTGCGGGTGTTCGGCTCGCCGGAGGCGTACGCGCGGGCGGTCGCCGACAGCCTCGGCGGGCCCGACCAACGTCCGCCCCGGCGGCGGCCCGGCCCGGTGCGGCTCGCCGCGCGCGGCATCACCAAGCGCTACCGTGGGCGGACCGTCCTCGACCGGGTGGACCTCACCGTACGGGCGGGGGAGATCGCCGCGGTGGTCGGTGCCAACGGCGCCGGTAAGAGCACCTTCCTGCGGATCTGTGCCGGTCTGCTGAGCCCGGACTCGGGCACCGTGCGGATCGACGGGACGCTCGGCTTCTGCCCCCAGGACGGCGGCACCGCTGAATTCCTCGACCCCGACGAGCACTTCGTGCTGGTCGGCGCGGGGCGAGGGCAGAGCCGCCGGGCGGCCCGCCGGGACGGCCGGACGAAAGCCGCCGCCCTGGACTGGACGCCACCGGCGGGTACGCAGGCGCGGCACCTGTCCGGCGGCACCCGGCAGAAACTGAACCTGGTGCTGGCCGGACTGGGCGAGCCGGACGTGCTGCTGCTCGACGAGCCGTACCAGGGCTTCGACCGGGGCGCCTACCTCGACTTCTGGCACGAGGTGTGGCGCTGGCGCGACGCCGGCAAGGCGATAGTGGTCGTCACCCACCTGCTCAACCAGCTCGACCGGGTCGACATCGTGCTCGACCTGACCGCCTCCCGGGAGCGCGTCGCATGACCAGGATTCTGATGGTGGCCGAGTCCGCGTTGCGCGAGCTGCTGCGCCGCCGATCGGTGCTGGTCATCCTGCTGCTGTTGCCGCTGGCCTTCTACCTCAGCCGCCGGGGCGACCACCTCGGCCAGTCCATCCGCTTCGTCTGCCTCGGCCTCGGCTGGGCGCTGAGCACGGCGGCCCTGTTCGCCGGCAGCGCGGCGCGCGGCATCGAACCCCGGTTGCGGCTCTCCGGCTACCGCAGCGCCCACCTGGTGTTCGGGCGGCTGCTCGCGCTCTGGACGGTCGGGGTGCTGCTCTCCATGCCGTACTTCGTGCTCATCCTCGTCGACCAGCACGACGTCCGGTACGACGCGATCGCCTTGATCATGGCGCTGACCGTGGTGGTGGCGGCACCGTTCGGGCTGCTGCTGAGCGCTGTGCTGCCGCGCGAGCTGGAAGGCACGCTGGTGCTGCTCACGGTGGTCGGCCTGCAGATGGTGATGGACCCGGCGGACAGCGCCACCCGGGCGTTGCCGTTCTGGTTCAGCCGGGAGATCGGCACGTACGCCATCGACCACACCGACGGTGGTTACCTGACGCGCGGGCTGACCCAGGGGATCGCGTTCGCGGTCGTCCTCACGCTGCTGGTCACGGTCGCCGCCGCCGTCCGGCTGCGCCGGCGCCGGCACCTGCGCTTCGCGTAGCCGGTGTCACGGCCGGCCGAGTGCCAGCTCGTCGGCCCGGTCGGTGAGCGCCCGCTGCTCCGCCGGCCCCACGCTCATCGCGGCGGCCGCCCGGAAGAGGGCCACCGCCCGTGCTCGATCGCCCTGGCGGGCCGTCAGCTCCGCCTCGACGGCGAGCGCCGGCGGGTAGCCGTCCAGCGCGCCGCCGGCCTGTGCCTCAGACAGCAGGGCCAGGCCGGCCGTCGGCCCGTACGCGTAGCCGTGCGCCACGGCGCGGTTGAGCCGCACGACCGGTGTGGGTTGCCTCTCGGCGAGTCGGTCGTACCATCCGGCGATGGCCGTCCAGTCCGTCTCCGCGCTGCTGCGGACCGTGGCGTGGCAGGCCGCGATGTGCGCCTGGAGGGCGTACGGGCCGTCGTGTCCGGCCCGGGACAGCGCGTCGAGACCCTCGGCGACGGCCGCGTGATCCCAGCGGGAGCGATCCTGCCGGTCGAGGGTGAGCAGGTTGCCCTCGGCGTCGCGGCGGGCCGCGCGGCGGGAGTGCTGGAACAGGAACAGCGCGAGCAGGCCGGAGACCTCCGGCTGGCCGGGCAGCAGCCGCTCGACCAGCCGAGCCAGTCGGATCGCCTCGTCGGCGAACGCGGGCTCGCCGTCGGCGTCGTAGCCCCGGGTGAAGAGCAGGTAGAGCACGGCCAGCACACCGGGCAGCAGCCGCTCGACCAACGCCCGCCCGGCCGGTACCCGGTACGGGATGCCGGCCTGGGAGATCTTCGCCTTGGCCCGGGTCAGCCTGCGGGTCATCGCCGCCTCGGCGACCAGGAAGGCCCGCGCGATGTCGGCGGTGGCCACCCCGCAGACGGTCCGCAGGGTGAGTGCGACCCGCGACTCCATCGCCAGTGCCGGGTGGCAGCAGGTGAAGATGAGCCGCAGCCGGTCGTCCACCACGTCCTCCGCACCGTCGCCCGGCGGCGTGCTTTCCCGCTCGGCTAGCCGCGCCAGTTCGCTCAGCTTGCGGCGTTCGACGTCGGCGCGGCGCAGCACGTCGACGGCCCGGTTCCGGGCGACTGTCATGAGCCAGCCGCCCGGATTCGCGGGCACGCCGTCCCGGGGCCAGCGTTCGACCGCCAGCGCCAGCGCATCCTGTGCGCAGTCCTCGGCGAGCGTCCAGTCGCCGGTGACCCGGATCAGCGCAGCCACGATCCGCCCGAACGACTCCTGGCTCGCCGTGGCGACCGCCCGGGACGTGTCCGGCACGGATCAGGCGTTCGGGTCGAAGAACGGCCGCAGTTCGATCCGGCCCCCGTACGCCATCGGATGGCTACGGGCCACGTCGATCGCCTCGTCCAGGTCGGCGCACTCCAGCAGGTCGAACCCCACGATCACCTCCCTGGTCTCAGCGAACGGACCGTCGGTGAGCAGCAGCTCACCTCCCCGGACTCGGACCGTGGTGGCCGCGGTCGGCGGTGCGAGCCGGTCGCCCATCAGCCGTTGGCCGTTCGCGTCGCGCTCGGCCACCCACTTGTCGACGTCCGGGGCCGCGGTCGGGTCGGCGTCCGGCTCGGTGTCGGTGCAGACGAACATCAGATACTTCATCGTTCACTCCTCGGTGTGGTCTCTGCACCAGAGTGACGAACGGGCCGGCCCGTTCCGGACAACGCCCGGAGGAAATTTTTCCGCGGTCAGTCGTGGGTACGCCCCAGCAGCTCGATGATCTCGGTCGTGGTGCCGGTCTCGCCGAGCCGGGGGAAGATCCGCTCGACGCTGTTGCGGTGCCCCTCGGCGTCGAGGTCGGTCATCGCGTCGGTGGCGAGGGTGACGTGGTAGCCGTGCTCGTGCGCGGCCCGGGCCGTCGACTCCACGCCGATGCTGGTGGCGATGCCGCCGAGCACGATCTGGGTCACGCCCCGCCGGCGCAGCTGCAGGTCGAGGTCGGTGCCGTAGAAGGCGCCCCAGTTCCGCTTGGTCACCACGATGTCGCCCGGGTGGCCGCCGAGCTCGTCGACGAGCACGTCCCAGCCCTCCGGGCGGCTGCCGCCGGCCGGCCCACCATCGGTGCGGCCCGGGGCGGCGTCCGCCCCGTCCGGAGCGGTCGTGACGCGGACCAGCACCACGGGAGCGCCGTGCGCCCGGAAGGCGTCGGCCAGCTGGACGCCGCGGGCGACGACCTCCGCCGCCGGGTAGGGGGCGGTGGGCGCGGCGACGATGCCCCGCTGGAGGTCGATGAGAACGAGCGCCGTACGCGGGTCGAGAGCGGTGAGTGCCATCAGGTGTTCCTTTCGGTTCGGTGACTGAGCCGGCCCGGTGGGCGGGTTCTGCCGGATCCGGGCCGGCGCGGATCAGGCAGGTGCCGTCGAATCGGTAGGCGTGCCGATCCGCCGCAGCGAGCGGTCCACCAGGACCACGAGCAGCAGCAGCACGGCGCTGGCGAGCATCACGAACGCCAACTCGTGCAGCCCGGAGGTGTCGGCGCCGGGCCCGAAGGTCGCCGCGCTGGCGGCGGCGGCCACCATCGCGCCGAGGTAGGTGAAGGTGCGCAGCAGCCCGGCCGAGGATCCGATACGGGCCGGGTCGGCCTGGTGGTAGAGGGCGTTCTGGTTGGCCAGACCGAGCAGCCCCTGCGGTACGCCGGCCAGCACCGCGACGGCGACCAGCAGCCAGGTGTCGCTGCTGGGACTCACCGCGAGCAGCAGCCCGCAGGCGGCGAGCTGCGTCCCGGCGCCGAACAACAGCTTGCCGCGTACCCCACGTCGGCGGCCGGTCAACGCCGAGACCCCGATCGCGGTCAGGAACAGCGGCAGCAGGATGAGGCCCGCCGCCGAGGCGGACAGCCCCCGCCCCTGCTCCAGCCACTGGGTGTAGCCGTAGAGCCAGGCGTACGAGACGGTGAAGGTGAGCAGGTTGCGGGCGTACGTGGCGATCAGCGGCAGGTTGCCGCCCAACACCCGCAGGTCCAGGAACGGGTCGGCGGTGCGCAGTTCCCGTACGACCAGCCCGGCGCCGGCGGCCACGGCCACCGGAAGCAGCCAGAGGTACTCCGCCCGGGGGTTCATCAGGAGCAGCAGCACCGCGGTCAGCAGTCCGGCGAACAGCGTCATGCCCGGCAGGTCCAGCCCGCCGCCCGGGGCGGCGGCGGTGGTCCTCGGCATCCGCAGGGCGCCGAGGATCAGGCAGGCCGCCGACAGCGGGATGTTGACCGCGAAGATGCTGTGCCAGCCGCCGAGCCCGATAAGCAGCCCACCGAGGGTGGGGCCGACCGCGGAGACGGTCTGCGCGGAGATCGCCAGCGCGGTGAGTACGCCACCCGGGTTGTCCTGCCCGGTGCGCCGCGACTCGTGCCGCAGCAGGGACATGGCGGCCGGGTAGCCGGCACAGGTGCCGATCCCGAGCAGCACCCGGGCGGCCACCAGGACCCCCAGCGACGGTGCGACGGTGCCGAGCACTCCGGCGATGCCGGTCAGCGCCGTGCCGATGAGGTAGAGCCGGCGCGGTCCGTACCTGTCGACGAGCCGCCCGACGACGGGCTGCCCGACCGCGGTGGCGAGGTAGAGCGCCGAGACCAGCCAGGCGGTGCGCGACGGAGGCGCGCCGAACGCGGCCCCGATCGGAATCAGCGCCACGGCGATCATCGACGAGTTGATCGGGTTCAGCACCGCGCCGAGGATCATCGGCGCGATGAGGCGGCGGTCGAAGCCGGTGGGGCGGCGGTCGGTGGCCTTCGCCGGCTCCGGTCTGATTGCGCGAGTGGTCACGATTCGGTCAGGCGGTCGAGAAGGGCCAGCGCCTCGACGAGGATGCGGCGCTCGGCGTCGGTGTACCGCTCCTGGAGGGCGCGTGCCAGCCACTCCTCGCGAGCCTCCCGGTCGCCCGCCACGCGGGCCTGACCGGTGGGGGTCAGCGACACGAGTTGCCGCCGGCCGTCGGTGGGGTCGGGCGTACGGTCCACGAGCCCCTGCTCGGTCAGCGGGGCGAGGATCGCCGCCATCGACTGCGGCCGGACGTGCTCGGCGGCGGCCAGGTCGCTCGCGGAGGCCGGTCCGCTCGTCGCGAGCCGACTGAGCACGGAGACCTGGGACGGGGTCAGCCCGTTGCGGTCGGCGACCTCCCGCAGTCGGCGACGGAGCCGGCCGAACAACACTCGGAGCTCGTGCGCGGCGCGCACGGCCTCGGTGGAGATCTCCGGCCTGGTGGTCACCGGTCAACCGTAGAACCATCAGCTCCGACTGAACAGTTCAGGCTGAAGATTGTGAGGCGTGGAACAGCGGAGCCATCACCCTGCGGGGTGGGCGGAGGCTGCGCCCGGCGCCGGCCCGAACGCGGTGAGGAAACGGTCGCGGAAGGCGTCCATCGGCCAGACCGGGGCACCCGGGCCGGGGCGCAGGCCCTCCTGCCAGCCCCAGTCCGCGATCCGGTCGAACACGGCCGGGTCCCGGGCGACGATCGTGATCGGCACGTCCCGGCTCGCGTCCGGCCCGGTCACCACCGGCGCCGGCTGGTGATCACCGAGGAACACCAGCACCAGGTTGTCGTCGCCGTACGTCTCGACGTACGAGACCAGCGTGTCCAGCGAGTACGCGATCGCCCGCCGGTAGCCGGCCCGGGCCGCGTCCGGTGGGCTCTGCACGCGGTTCGCGGGCTGGGCGAAGACCGAGCCGTCGCCGACGTCGTCCCACCCGATGAGCCGGGGCACCGCAGTCCAGGGCGAGTGGCTGGAGATCAGTGGGATCTCCGCCATCACCGGTGGCCGGTCCGCCCCGGCGCGCTCGGCATGCTGGAACTTCGCCAGGGTGTACTGGTCGGGCATGGGGGCGAATGCGAACTTCGTGCCGTGGTAGTCGAGCCCGGCCGAGTCGTAGTAGCGGTCGTAGCCGAAGAAGGCGCCCTCCGGCCAGGGCTCGGTGGTCGCGGGCATCACCCCGACCGTCCGCCAACCGGCCCGCCGGAACGCGCCGTTGAGGGTGAGCCGGTCGCTGGCGAGCAGGGCCCGGTGGCGCTGCTCGTTGTCGGTCCAGAGACCGGACAGCAGCGTGTCGTGCGCCAGCCAGCTGCCGCCACCCGAGGTGGGGGAGGTGAGGAAGCCGCTGCGCGCCGCGTACCCCTGCGCCCGCAGCCGGCCGTACCCGGCGTCGAGCACCGGATCGACCTCCGGCGCGAGCCCCGGATCCTCGATCGCGCTGCGCCCGTAGCTCTCCACGAACGTGAGGACCACGTCCTTGCCCCGCAGCCCGGTGAGCAGCTGGTCGTCGGGGACGTTCCGGAACCGGTCGGCGGTGATCTCCCCGGCGAAGGCGCCCCGGTCGCGCAGCCGCTCGCGTACCTGCGCCGCGTGCGCCCCCACCAGGGTGCTCGTGCCCGCGTCGGCCACCGGCACGCCGAACGCGGCGCACGCCACCCACGCCACGGTCAGCGCCGCGACCGTCCGGGTAGCGGTGCGGTCGTGCCGCACCACCGCGCGGGCCACCCGCCGCACCGCGAACATCATGGACACCAGCAGGGCGGCGGCGAGCAGCGCCACGCCGACCGCGGCGCCGAATGCGCCCGCCCGGCCCGCCGCGTCCCGCACGAACCCGAACGCGTCGTCCAGCAGCGCCCAGTCCAGCACCAGGTCGAACGGCCGGGCCAGCGTCGCGTAGAAGCCGAAATCGGCGACCTTCAGCACGGCCAGCACGCCCAGCGCCGGTCCGGCCACCAGCGCGGCCACCCGCCGCCCGCGCGGCGGCAGGGCGAGCAGCAGGGCGACGCCGAGCAGCCCTTCCAGCGGGATGCGCAGCACCGTGCCGGCGCTGACCCGGTCGGTGGGGTCCGGCGCGACGAGCACCGCGAAGACCAGCAGGCCGGCGAGCGCGGTGAGCGCGCCGGAGGCGACCCGCCGCCCTCGCGGCCGGGTGCCGGCGCCGTCGTGCGGGTCCGCCCCGGCGGGGGTACGTTCCGCGTCCGCCCGCGACGACGTCACAGCGTCCACCCGTCGGCCCGGGACCCCGCCAGCGCCGGCGTTCGGGCCGACGTGTCGTCCGGGTGCGGCTGCGCGGGCAGCGGCGGGCACGGGCCGGGACGCAGCGGGCGGTGCCGCCACAACCAGATCACGTCCCGGCCGAACGACTCGACGAGCAGAGCCAGCGCCACCACGATCAGCAGCGTCGTCGGCCTCCCCGGCAGCACGCCGGCCACGGTCAGCACGACGCCCTGGGTGGCCGCGACCACCTTGCGCCAGGGCCGCGGCGGCAGCGCGCCCCGCAGCCACGGCAGCGCCCAGCCGGCGGCGAGGAACGCGTACCGCATCCCGCCGACGGCGAGCACCCACGGCCCGACGTACGGGGCGACGTGCACGCTGAGCACGAGCAGCAGGAACGAGTCGACCTCCATGTCGAAGCGTGCCCCGAGCACGCTGGCGGTACCGGTGCGGCGGGCCACCCGGCCGTCCACGCCGTCCAGCAGCAGCGCCACCGCGCTGAGGGTCGCCAGCAGCCCGACCCGGGCGGGCCCGCCGATCGTGTCGGCGACGAGCGCGGCCACCGCGCCGACCAGCACCGATCGGGCGAGCGTGACCCGGTCGGCCGGTCCCAGCCGCCCGGTTCCGGCGCGGCGCATCGCCCGGGCGAGCGCGACGCAGCTCAGGACCCCGTACCCGGCGCCGGCCAGCCAGCCGAGGTTGCCCAGTCCGACCGTCTCGGCCAGCATGGTGAGCAGGACGATCTGGGCGATCAGGCCGACCATGGGACCAGTTCGAACCGTTCGCACCGTGCCTCCGTGTTTATGATCGACGCCCCTGCCAGAGGACACGAAATTGGTGGCCGTTCGGTTCGACCGGCCACGCAGTGAGGAGCAGCGGTGACCCGTGAGGCCCACGCTTTCTGGCTCGGTACGCCCGGGCACGGCGAGATCCGCCCGGTGCGGTTGCCCGATCCCGGTGCGGACGAGGTGCTGGTGCGTACCTGTTGCTCCGGGGTGAGCCGGGGCACCGAGACACTGGTCTTCGCCGGTCGGGTGCCGCCCGACCAGTACGCCGTGATGCGTGCCCCGTTCCAGGAGGGCGAGTTCCCGGCGCCGGTG
Source organism: Micromonospora sp. NPDC005367 (assembly GCF_040606825.1). Taxonomy (NCBI): domain Bacteria; kingdom Bacillati; phylum Actinomycetota; class Actinomycetes; order Micromonosporales; family Micromonosporaceae; genus Micromonospora; species Micromonospora sp. NPDC005367. The sequence goes on from NZ_JBEXFP010000011.1 coordinate 13,021, forward strand.
AAGTACGGCTACCTCAACGTCGGCGTCGTCGAGGTGGGCCCGGCCGACCTGCTGGGCCGCACGGTGTTCTGCCTGTACCCGCACCAGACCGCGTACGTGGTGCCGGCCTCGGCGGTGGTCCCGGTGCCCGACGGGGTGCCGCCCGGGCGTGCGGTGCTGGCCGGCACGGTGGAGACCGCGGTGAACGCGCTCTGGGACGCCCCGCCGCTGGTCGGCGACCGGGTCACCGTGGTGGGCGCCGGCATGGTCGGCTGCTGCGTGGCGGCCCTGCTCGCCCGCTTCCCCGGCGTGCGGGTCGAACTCGTCGACACCGATCCCGGCCGGGCGAGCGTCGCCGAGGCGATCGGCGTCGACTTCGTGTCGCCGCAGCGGGCGAGCGGCGGGCGGGACCTCGTGGTCCACGCCAGCGCCACCGCGGCCGGTCTGCAACGCTCGCTGGAGCTGCTCCGGCCCGAAGGTACGGTCGTGGAGCTCAGCTGGTACGGCGACCGTCCCGTGCAGTTGTCGCTCGGCGGGGTCTTTCACAGCGGACGGTTGACCGTTCGGGGCAGTCAGGTGGGCACGGTCGCGCCGGCGCGGCGGACGAGTCGCTCGTACGCCGACCGGCTCGCGCTCGCCCTGGACCTGCTGGCCGACCCCGTGTTCGACGCCCTGATCACCGGCACCTCCCGTTTCGCGGAGCTACCGGACGTGCTGGGCCGCCTGACCTCGGGCGAGCTGCCCGCTCTCTGCCATCTGATCACCTACGACGAGGAGTGATTCCGTGTTCAGTGTGACCGTCCGTGATCACATCATGATCGCCCACAGCTTCCGCGGGGAGGTCTTCGGTCCCGCGCAACGCCTGCACGGCGCGACGTTCGTGGTGGACGCGACGTTCCGCCGCGCCGAGCTGGACGAGGACGGCATCGTGGTGGACATCGGCCTGGCCACCGAGCAGCTCAAGGCGGTCCTCGGCGAGCTCACCTACCGGAACCTGGACGACGAGCCGGCCTTCGCCGGGGTGAACACGACCACCGAGGTGCTCGCCCGGACGATCGCCGACCGGCTCGTCGAGCGGGTGCAGGCCGGCCGGCTCGGTGCGGGCGCGCGCCACCTGGCCGGCATCACCGTCACCCTGCACGAGTCGCACGTGGCATGGGCCAGCTACGAGCGAGATCTGTGAGTGCGGGGAGTGAGCTTGCGAGCCCCGCGGTCGCGAACGTGAGGTCGGCGCGGTGAGGACCTGGCAGGTCACCGCCGGGGGAGGCCGCCACGGCGCCGGCGAGGTGCACGTCGTACTGCCGAACGACATCGACGATCCGGGCTCGCCGAGCGGTGGCAACCACTACGACCGGCGGATCTGCCGGGGCCTGGCCGAGCAGGGCTGGACGGTACGCGAACACGCGGTGGCGGGGCAGTGGCCCAAACCGGACCGGTCCGCCCGGTCGGTGCTCGCCGGGGTACTCGCGGCGCTGCCGGACGGCACGGTCGTCCTGATCGACGGTCTGGTCGCCTCGGCGACGCCCGACGTGCTGGCGCCGCACGCCGACCGGCTGCGTCTCGTCGTCCTGCTGCACATGCCGCTGGACGACGAGACCGAGGCGCGGGCCCTCGCCTCGGCGCGGGCGGTGGTGGCGACCAGCGGCTGGACGCGGGACCGGCTGCTCGACCGGTACGACCTGCCGCCCGGCCGGGTGCACGTGGCCGAGCCCGGCGTGGATCCGGCGCCGCCGGCCACCGGCAGTGGCAGCGGTGGCGCGCTGCTCTGCGTCGCCGCGGTCACCGCCACGAAGGGGCACGACGTGCTGGCCCGGGCACTGGCGCAGGTCGCCGACCTGCCGTGGACGTGCGTCTGCGTGGGTGCGCTCACCCGGGATCCCGGGTTCGTCGCCGACCTGCGGGCGCGGCTGACCGCTACCGGGCTCACCGAGCGGGTCGAGTTGGCCGGCCCGTGGACGGGGACCCGCCTCGACGCCGCGTACGCCGCCGCGGATCTGCTGTTGCTGCCGTCGCGCGCGGAGACGTACGGCATGGTGGTCACCGAGGCGCTCGCCCGCGGTGTCCCGGTGCTGGGCACCGCGGTCGGCGGCCTGCCCGCGACGCTGGGCCGGGCGCCCGGCGGTGAGCTGCCGGGCCTGCTGGTCCCGCCGGACGACCCGGCGGCGCTGGCGGCCGCGCTGCGTCGCTGGCTGAGTGACGCCGATCTGCGTGGCCGGCTCGGACGCGCGGCACGGGACCGGCGGGACACGCTCGCCGGCTGGCCGGTGACGGCGTCGAAGCTCGCGACGGTGCTGACGGAGGTGACCGGGTGACCACCGATGGGCTGCTGCCCTTCCCGGCGTGGCTCGGGCTGCGGGAGGCCGCCGACTCGGTGGCCCGCGCCACCGAGCTGGTCGACGCGGTCAGCGAGCGGATGCCGGCCCGGCCCCTGATGATCCACGACCTGGGCAGCGGCACCGGCTCGATGCTGCGCTGGCTCGCCCCGCGCCTGCGCGGCCCGCAGTACTGGACCCTGTACGACCGCGACCCGGAGCTGCTGGCCCTGGCCGTCGCCGGTGAGGCCGCCGAATCCGTCCCGACCCAGGTCACGGCCGCCGACGGCAGCCCGGTCACCGTGACGACCCGGTGTGCCGACCTGACCCGGCTCACCGCCGCCGACCTCGCGGGAGCCGACCTGGTCACCGCCTCCGCGTTGCTCGACATGCTCACCGCCGACGAGATCGAGCGGGTGGTGGCCGCCTGCGTCGGTCACCCGGTCCTCTTCATGATCTCGGTCGTCGGCCGGGTGCGGCTGACCCCGGCGGACCCGCTCGACGCGGAGATCGCCGAGGCGTTCAACGACCACCAGCGCCGCAGTGTCGGCGACCGGCGGCTGGCCGGGCCGGACGCGGTCACCGCCACCATCGAGGCGTTCGCGCGGCACGGCGTACCCGTCCGGACCCGGCCCAGCCCGTGGCGGCTCGGCGCGGAGCAGGCGCAGCTGACCGCCGAGTGGTTCCGTGGCTGGCTCGCGGCGGCCTGCGAGCAGCGCCCCGACCTGGCGGGCCAGTCGGCCGGGTACGCGCGACGCCGGCACGCCGAGGCTGCCGCCGGCCGGCTCGGCGTGGTGGTCGAGCACGAGGACGTGCTCGCCGGCTGAACCGTTCGGGCCCGGCGCCCGTGCCTGTCAGAGAGGACGATCTTTCGATGGGAGGTCGGCGCGGATGTTCTGGTCACGGGCGCGGGCGCTCGGCGGGATCGGGCTGCTCGGCGTACTGGTGTGGCAGGTGGGCGGCGGCCCGTTCCTCGACGGCCTGGCCCTGATCGACGGCCCGGCGCTGGCACTGGCTCTCGCGATCGGCGCGGTCACCACGGTCTGCGGCGCATGGCGATGGAGCCTGGTCGCCGGCGGGCTGGGCGTACGGCTGCCGCTGCGCACCGCCGTGGCCCACTGCTACCGGGCGGTGTTCCTCAACGCGACGCTGCCCGGCGGGGTGCTCGGCGACGTGCACCGGGCAGTGCGGCACGGACGGGACGCGGGGGACGTCGGCCGCGGCGTACGCGCCGTGGTGTGGGAGCGCACCGCCGGTCAGGCCGTCCAGCTGGTCATCGCGCTGGTGCTGCTCGCCGCCTTCCCGTCGCCGGTGCGGCCGTACCTGCCGGTGGCGGTCGCGCTGCTGGTGGTCGGCGTGCCCGCCGTGGCGCTGGCGGCCCGGGTGGTGCCCCGCGCCGGACGGCCCCGCTGGGCGCGGGCGGTGGGCGCGGTGGCCGGCGACGTACGGGCGGTACTGCTCGCCCGGCGCACCCGGCTCGGCGTGCTGCTCACCTCCGCGGTCATGGTCGCGGGACACCTGGCGACGTTCCTGCTCGCGGCGCGTACCACCGGGGCCACCGCCCCGCTGTCCCGGCTGCTGCCGCTGACGCTGCTCGCGCTGCTGGCGATGGGGTTGCCGTTGAACGTCGCCGGTTTCGGCCCCCGGGAGGGAGTCGCCGCGTGGGCCTTCGGCGCGGCCGGCCTGACCGCCGCCCAGGGAGTGGCGACCGCGACGGTGTACGGGGCCCTGGTGTTGGCCGCGAGCCTGCCGGGCGCCGCGGTGCTGCTGCACCGGCGGATGCGTGAGCCGCTCGCGCTCGGCCGGCGGATCCTGCAACTCTTGGGACGACGGGAAGCTGCGCAGCATGGTTGAGTGTTGGAAGGGTGCGGGTATGCGCGGCCGGGCGGGCCGCGCCGGACGTAAGGAGCCACATGTCGGAAGCACTCCCTGTCGCGACGATCCGCACCCAGGTCACCGTGCCGCTGCGGTTTCCGGACGGGTACGCCACCAGCGCCCGCGTCTTCACCTTCAAGGGGCTGGTCGACGGGCGGGAACACCTGGCGTTCGGGCTGGGCGACTGGGCGGGAGCGCTCGACCGGTACGCCGCCGGTGGGCCGGCGCCGCTGGTGCGCCCGCACAGCGAGTGCCTGACCGGGGACGTGTTCGGCAGCCAGCGCTGTGACTGCGGCCCGCAGTTGCGCGAGTCGGTCGAGCGGATCGCCGAGGCCGGCGGTTTCCTGCTCTACCTGCGTCAGGAGGGCCGGGGAATCGGACTGTACGCGAAGCTCGACGCGTACGCGTTGCAGGACGCCGGGCTGGACACGTACGAGGCGAACGTGGCGCTGGGCCACGGCGAGGACGAGCGTGACTACAGCGTCGCCGCGCAGATGCTCGCCACCCTCGGGGTCCCGGCCATCGTGTTGCTGAGCAGCAACCCGGAGAAGGCCCTCCAACTCGACCGGCTGGGCGTGACGGTGACCGAGCGGGTGCCGACCGGGCTGTACCTCTCCCCGGCCAACGCCGACTACCTCGCGGCGAAGGCCAGCCGCGCGGCACGCACTCCCGACCTCCCGGCCGTCCGGTGACTGCCGGGCCGGTCCGGCCGTACGTGTTGCTGAGCTGCGCGGCCTCCATCGACGGCTACATCGACGACGCCACCGACCAGCGACTGCTGCTCTCCAACGAGGACGACTTCGACCGGATCGACGAGGTACGGGCCGGCTGCGACGCCATCCTCGTCGGCGCGGGCACGATCCGGCGCGACGACCCGCGGCTGCTGGTCCGCTCGGCGACCCGGCGGGACGAACGGGTGGCGACCGGGCGGCCCGCCACGCCGGTCAAGGTGACCATCACGGCCAGTGGGGACCTGGACCCGACCGCCCGCTTCTTCACGGCGGGGGAGACCGAGCGGCTCGTCTTCTGCGCCTCCGGCGCGCTGGAGAAGACCCGGGAACGGATCGGCCGGCTGGCCACCGTGCTCGACGGTGGCGAGCCGCTGGACCTCGCGGCGATGCTCACCGACCTGACCGCCCGGGACGTGCGCCGGTTGATGGTCGAGGGCGGCGGAAGCGTGCACGCGCAGTTCCTCGCGGCCGGGCTCGTGGACGAGCTGCACCTGGTCGTCGCGCCGTTCTTCGTCGGCGACTGCCGGGCGCCGCGGTTCGTGTCCGACGGCCGGTACCCGTGGCACCCGGGTCGTCGTGCCGCGGTGGCGGAGGTTCGCCAGATCGGGGACGTGGTGCTGGTTCGCTACGCCCTCTCCGACCGCTGCCCGTGCTGATCGGGCGCGTTCCGGCCGGCGGGTTGCGATGCGGGGCGCGGACCTCCCGCACGAGCGGACGCAGTAGGGTGTAACCGAGTCCCCGCCTCGTCGGCGGCTGTTGCCAGGGAGGCCACGATGCCGGGTGCCCGGAGTAGCGCGAGCATCGAGAATGTGGACATGAAGATCGAGGCCGTGATCCTGCCGGTCGCCGATGTGGACCGGGCGAAGGAGTTCTACGGCCGCCTCGGGTGGCGGCTCGACCAGACCCCGCCCGGCATCGTCCAGTTGACGCCCCACGGCTCCGGGTGCTCGGTCCAGTTCGGTCCGGACCTCACCCCGGGCGCACCTGGTTCGGCCAAGAACTACCTGGTGGTGTCCGACCTCGAGGCGGCGCATGCCGCGTTGGTCGGCGCCGGGGTGGACGTCGGCGAGATCATGCACGTCACCCCGCAGGGCCTCGCCGGCGGGCTGGATCCCGATCGGCGCAGCTACTTCTCGCGCGCCGAGTTCACCGACCCCGACGGCAACATCTGGCTGGTGCAGGAGGTCACGACCCGGCTTCCGGGGCGGGTCGAGGCCGACGAGACGACGTTCGCCTCCGCGAGCGACCTGGCGAGCGCGCTACGCCGCGCGGCGGCCGCCCACGGCGAGCACGAGAAGCGCACCGGCGAGGCGGACCCGGACTGGCCCGGCTGGTACGCCCAGTACATGGTGAGTGAGCAGGCCGGCACCGAACTGCCCAGCTGAGCCTGGGAGTCGTAGCGTCAGCGGCGGGCGGCCACGGCGTGAGCGACCCGGTACTTGTGGCGCGCAGCCTTTGGAACTGATGTCGTAGGCGATTCGGGCGCAGGGGGACAGGTCCGCGCGCGGGTGGTGCCGCAGCCCAGCGATCGGGTGCGCGCAGTGATCGGGCGCGGCGAGGTGGCGGCGGCGGCGGGCTGTCGGGTGTGCGTGCGGCGGGGGCGGGCTGTCGGGTGTGCCTGCGGTGGCGGCGCGCGTGAGCAGGCGGGTGGATGCGCGTCGGGCGTCGTGATGACGTCGACGGCTCAGTTCTAAAGCGTCGTAGAACCACATGGTCGGCCACTGCCGTGAGCGTCGGATCGTAGGTCGAGCGACGACGGCTCGGCAGAGCCCGGCGCTGCGTCCAGAGTGTCGCGTTGGGTGAGTCGCGGGCGGCGTACGCGAGGTCTCGGCCAGCCTCGGGCTCTACCGAGGTGCGCAGCTCGTACCCGCGGATGTTGCGGTTTGATCAACTCGTTGACAACGCGGCGCTCCGCCCGGGACTATCAGCGACGGTTCGGTGGCCTGCCTCTTGTGGGCGATGGGTCCACATGACAACGATGTCAGGCCGCGACTCCGGAGGAGAGCACATTGCCGAGATCGGCGGGCCGCGCACCAGGGCGGCGAGCATCCTGTCCGGCGGTGCCGTGACGGCTCGACGCCCACTCCGACGGACGGTTCAACCGGCCTGAGCAGGAAGCGACACACCTGCACCCCTGACGGACCGCGGTCGCGGTCCGCTCCACCACCCGTTCGACGTACTCGACGCGGATCGAGTCGAAAGGCCCTACCTGCATGTCGTATCCCTCATTCGCGCGCCCCTCGTCGCGCCGACTGCTCGCCGCGGCAACCGCGGTGCTGCTGCCGGCGGGCGTGGTCCTGGGCGCGCCCCTCGCGAACGCCGCGCCCCCGGCGCCGCCCGGCAACTTCAGCTCCTCGTTCGAGGCGACCGACCCGCAACCCGTGACGAGCACCACCGAGGTCGGCAAGGACGGAAAGCCCGTCCAGGCCAACCTGAGCGGGACGACCGCCACCCTGCCCGGCAGCCTGCTCGACAAGGTCAGTTCGGTGACCGCGAGCGACGAGAACGCCCCGAACGAGATCGCCGCGAAGCTGACGGACGAGGACTCGGCGACGAAGTGGTTGGTGTTCAGCCAGACCGGCTGGGTCACCTACCGGCTGGCCGAGCCGGCCGCGGTGGTGCGCTACGCGCTGACGGCGGCCAACGACGAACCGGGCCGTGACCCGCGGGACTTCGTCATCCAGGGGTCGAACGACGGCAGCACCTGGACCGACCTGGACAAGCGGACCGGTGAGCGGTTCAGCGGGCGGTACGCCACCAAGTACTACAGCCTCACCAACAAGACCGCCTACGGTTACTACCGGCTGAACGTCACCGCGAACTCCGGTAACCCACTCCTGCAACTCGCGGGCTGGAGCATCAGCGACGGTTCGGACACCCGGCCGCCGACCACCCCGATGGTCACCAGCGTGGGTGCCGGCCCGACGGACGGCTACACCACCAAGCCCTTGGCCGGATTCACCGGAATCTCCGCGCTGCGCTACGCGGGTGGCTCCGAGGCCGCCGGGCGTTCGTACGCCACGAACAAGCTGTTCGACGTGCACATCCCGGTCGGACCGAAGACCCGGCTCTCCTACAAGATCTTCCCCGAGTTCACCGACGGGAACGGGCAGTACCCGTCCACGTACACGGCGATGGACCTGCACTTCACCGACGGCAGCTACCTGAGCCGCCTCTCGCCTGTCGACCAGCACGGCTACCCGCTGACCACGGCCGGGCAGGCCGCGTCGAAGGTGCTCTACGCCGACCAGTGGAACGCGGTCCAGTCCGACATCGGCGCGGTCGCCGAGGGCAAGACCATCGACCGGATCCTGCTCGCCTACGACAACCCGGACACCACTGACACGACCCGGTTCCGGGGCTGGCTCGACGACCTCGAGCTGACCGCCGCGCCGGCGGCGATCGACGGCAGGCAGCTGACCAACTACGTCGACACCCGGCGCGGGACCAACTCGACCGGTGGCTTCTCGCGCGGCAACAACCTGCCGATCAGCGCGCTGCCGAACGGCTTCAACTTCTTCACCCCGGTCACCGACGCGGTCTCCGACTCGTGGCAGTACAACTACCACCGGTACAACAACGAGGAGAACCTGCCCGAGCTGCAGGGCCTGGGCATCTCGCACGAGCCCAGCCCGTGGATGGGTGACCGCAACCAGATGTCGGTCATGCCGGTCGCGGGCGACGGTCCGCTCACCGGGGAGCCCGCCGGCCGGGCGGTCGCGTTCCGCCACGAGGACGAGACGGCGCAGCCGGACTACTACCGGGTCGCCCTGCAGAACGGCCTGATCGCGGAGATGTCGCCCACCGACCACGCCGGGGTCATGCGGTTCACCTTCCCGTCCGGGCAGGCCACCGGAAGCCTCGTCTTCTACAACGGCACGTTCGACATCGGCACGGACGGCACGTTCACCGGCTGGGTCGACAACGGAAGCGGCTTCTCGGCCGGTCGCAGCCGGATGTTCGTGGCCGGCGCCTTCGACCGCGCGCCGACGGCGTCCGCCGCGACGTCCGCCACCTTCGACGTCTCCGCGAATCGGCAGATGACGATGCGTATCGCGACGTCGTTCCTCTCGGTCGACCAGGCGCACAAGAACCTCGACCTGGAGGTCACCGGGAAGAGCCTCGACGAGATCCACCACGCCGCGACCGCCGCCTGGCAGGAGCGACTCGGCCGGATCGAGGTGCGGGACGCGACCGAGACGCAACTGGTGACGCTGTACTCGAACCTGTACCGGCTGAACCTGTACCCGAACTCGCAGTCGGAGAACACCGGCACCGCCGCCAAGCCGCGCTGGCAGTACGCGAGCCCGGTGTCGGAGCCGACCGGCGCGTCGACCGCCACGCACACCGGCGCCAAGGTCGTCGACGGGCAGATCTACGTCAACAACGGATTCTGGGACACCTACCGCACCGTGTGGCCCGCGTACGCGCTGCTCTACCCGGACGTCGCGGCCCGCATCGCCGACGGGTTCGTCCAGCAGTACCGTGACGGCGGCTGGATCGCCCGTTGGTCGTCCCCCGGCTACGCCGACCTGATGACCGGCACCAGCGCGAACGTGTCACTGGCCCAGGCCTACCTCAACGGGGTCGAGCTGCCCGACCCGCTCGCCGCCTACGACGCCGCGGTCAAGGACGCCACCGTCGCGTCCGGACGCAACGCGGTCGGCCGCAAGGGCATCGAGAAGTCGCTGTTCCTCGGCTACACGCCGACCTCCACCGGCGAGTCGGTGTCGTGGGCCCTGGAGGGCTTCATCAACGACTACGGCATCGGCAACATGGCCGCGGCCCTGGCGAAGGACCCGGCCACGCCGAAGTCGGAGCGCAAGCGGCTCAAGGACGAGTCGGAGTACTTCCTGGAGCGGGCCCGCAACTACGTCCACCTGTTCGACCCGAAGACGAAGCTCTTCCAGGGCCGCGACGCCTCCGGCAACTTCCTCGTCAGCGACCCGCTGGACTGGGGTGGTGTCTACACCGAGACCAACGGGTGGAACTTCGCGTTCACCGCGCAGCAGGACGGCCGGGGACTGGCCAACCTGCTCGGCGGGCCGAAGGCGCTCGAGCAGAAGCTCGACGAGTTCTTCTCCACCACCGAGAACGCCGACCGCTACGGCGGGTACGGCGGCCTCATCCACGAGATGCTCGAGGCGCGGGCCGTGCGGATGGGTCAGCTCGGCATGAGCAACCAGCCCTCGCACCACATCCCGTACATGTACGACTTCGCCGGTGTGCCGGCCAAGACCCAGGCGATCGTGCGGGAGATCCTCCAGCGTCACTACGTGGGCAGCGAGATCGGCCAGGGCTACGTGGGCGACGAGGACAACGGCGAGATGTCGTCGTGGTACGTCCTCAGCTCGCTGGGCATCTACCCGCTGCAGGCCGGATCGTCCCAGTGGGCCATCGGCTCGCCGCAGTTCACCCGGATGGTCGTGCACCGTGCCAGCGGCGACATCGTCGTCAACGCGCCGAACAACAGCACGAAGAACGTCTACGTGCAGGGCGTGAAGGTCAATGGCAAGAAGCAGCGCGCGGTCTCCGTCGACGCGTCCGCGTTCGCCAAGGGCGGCACCATCGACTTCCAGATGGGTCCCAAGCCGTCGTCCTGGGGCAGCGGCAAGAACGACGCTCCGCCGTCGCTGACCAAGGGGAACGCGACGCCCGAACCGTTGCAGGACACCACCGGCCCGGGCCTCGGCACCGCGACCGCGACCGGCGGCCAGGACGCGTCGAAGCTGTTCGACGACTCGTCGATCACCCAGCTGACCTTCACCTCCGGTACGCCGCAGATCGACTGGGCCTTCCGCGGCGAGAAGCAGAAGCCGGCTTACTACACCCTCACCTCGGGGGCGGCCGAGGGTGACCCGGCGGACTGGCGCCTGCAGGGCTCCAACGACGGCATCACCTGGACCACCGTGGACGCCCGCAAGGGTGAGGTGTTCCGGTGGCGCAACCAGACCCGCCCCTTCAAGATCGACAAGCCGGGACGGTTCGCCCAGTTCCGTCTCGTCGTGACGAAGAGCGTCGGCGCCACGCAGACGAACCTCGCCGAGGTCGAACTGCTCGCCGGCGGTGACCTGGACCTCGGCGGCGGCGACGTCTCGGTGACCGCCGCGGGCAGCGTCGAAGCGCGCGCCGGCGTACCGGTGTCCGTACCGCTGGCCACCGTCACCGGTGGCAACACCGAGGGCTACCAGGCCACCATCGACTGGGGAGACGGCACCCCGGCCACCGAGGGCACCCTCGCGCTCAGCTCGCGTGCCGTCTACAGCGTCAGCGGCTCGCACACCTACGCCACGCCCGGTTACCACCAGGCGAACGTCACCGTCACCGACGGCGCCGGCCAGGGTTCCGCGACCGTCGGCGTCGAGGTGTCCTACGCGCCGAACGACGGCCTCGTCGCGGCCTTCGACACCGTCTGCATCGGTGACGAGGGCGTTCGCGCGGCGAACTGCGACGCCAAGCAGTGGGCGTACTCGCGGTCCGCCCTGACGGCCGCCGGCGTGACGCAGGGCAAGCGGCACGAGGTTCCGGGCACGTCGCTGCACTTCACCCTGCCGGCGATCCCGGCCGCGCAGGCCGACAACGCCACCGGCAACGGACGGACGATCGCGCTCGACCTTCCGGACGACGCCAGGAGCATCTCGTTCATCGGTGCCGGCACTCAGGGCAACCAGAGCACGACCGGCACGGCGACGTTCAGCGACGGCAGCACCGCCGGCATCCCGATCCAGATGAGCGACTGGACGCTGGGTGGCAACGCCAACGGCACGCCGTCCTACGGCAACGTGATCGTCGCCAGGACCGCGTACCGGCTGTACGGCACGAGCCGGGACGGCGCCCAGCCGTTCCTGTTCGCCACCGCGCCGTACCAGATCCCGGCGGGCAAGACGCTGGTCTCGGTGACCCTGCCGACGCAGACCGGCGACCCCGGTTCGAGCGGCCGCATCCACGTGTTCGCCATCGCCGACGACGGCACGTCGGACGAGCTCGCGATCGCCGCTCCGAAGGACCAGACGGCCGACGCCGGCCAGGCCCTCTCGGCGAACCTCGGCTCGGTGAGCGGCGGCGTTCCCGACCCGTCGGGCTACCACGCGCGCGTCCAGTGGGGTGACGGCACGGTTCCGGCCGACGTCACGATCGACTCGTCCGGTGCGATGAGCGGGCAGCACACCTACGCGCGGGAGGGCACCTACACGGTGCACGTCACCGCGTGGGACACGCAGTCCAGCAGCACCGGGACCTTCACCGTGACCGTGGGACGTGGCCAGCTCCCGCCGAAGATCGCCATGTCGGCGTCGGCCACCGTCACCACCGGCGACGCGATCACCGTCACCGGCAGCGGGTTCGCCGCCGGCGAGCAGGTCACCGTGACGCTCGGCACCAGTCCGGTGCGGACCATGAAGGTCACCGCCTCCGCGGAGGGAGCGGTGAAGGCCTCGATCGCCACGTCCGGCGACGCGCAGCCCGGCCGCTACTCGGTCACCGCGACCGGCGCGTCCTCCCACACGCCGGCGACGGCCACCGTCCAGGTGACCGAGCCGGCACAGGTCCGGACGTACCAGCCGCGGGCGGCGCTGTTGACCAGGTCGGGAACGCGCGGCACCCCGGTCATGATCGACGGCTTCGGGTTCGCACCGAACGAGGCGATCACGATCCGCTTCGGTGACGGTCTCGCCACCAGCACCGTGCAGGCGAACGCCGACGGCGTCATCTCCGGCGCCACCATCAGCGTTCCCGGCACGGCGAAGGCCGGCTCGACCAGCCTCACGCTGACCGGCGCCGACTCGGACAAGCGGATCACGCTGCCGTTCCGGGTCACCGGCTGAGCCGGAGGTAGTTCAACCGCCGTGGGCGGGCCGTGTCACACGGCCCGCCCACGGTCGTCGGTGGGTCAGCGCAGCAGCACCGGGCCGGCGTCGATCGGGGTCCGGAACAGCGCGTACGGCTTGCGTCGCCGGTCCTGTCCGCCCTGATAGGCGGCCTGCCGGTGCAACTGGTTGGCGGTTACGTAGAGGTGCCCGTCGGTGGCGACCGACATGGTGTCCGGCCAGAGCAGGCGCGGATCGTGCAGCAGCGTCTCGAACTGCCCGTCGGGCAGCCGCCGGAACACCGCGTTGTGCTCGTACGAGGTGAAGTAGATCCGCCCCGCGTCGTCGCTCTCCAGCCCGTCCGAACCGGTGCCCTTGTCGCCCTCGTCGACGACCGTGTCGGCCACCTCATCGTCGGGCAGCGACGCGTCGGCGAGGGCGTCGGTGGAGACGCTGTACCAGTGCCGTGAGGCCAGCGGGCAGTAGTAGAGTCGCGACCCGTCGGCGTTCACGGCGATCCCGTCGGAGCCCATCGACAGCGGTGTCGGGGGTCCGTCCGGCGGCCGTTGCAGCAGCGGCCGCCCCTCGACCATCGGACGGTAGCCGTGCAGCGACTCGGCGTTCGTCGACGGGTGGTCGTGCAGCCGCCGCCACGAGCGGCCGGTGGCGAGGTCGACGACCACGATGCCGTTCGGGCCGTTGCTCGCGGAGTCGGTGAGGAAGGCCAGCCCGGCCGGCCCACGTCGCAGGTCGAAGCGGACGTCGTTGAGGTAGGTGCTGGGCAGCACCACGTCGGGCGGGAATGTGATCACCTGGGCGACCTGCCCGCTGTCCAGGTCGACGCGGACCAGCTTCGGGCCGCCCGGTTTCGTCGGCCGGAACATCGGGCTGCCGGTGTCCACCACCCAGAGCCGATCGGCCGGATCGACCACCACGGACTGCACCGACACGAACGCCTGCGCGTCGTCGTCCCCGTTGGGGGAGTTCCACCGCTCGTCCGGGAACGGCACCTCCCGGCCGTCGCGCAGCTCGGCCACGGTGGCCGGCGGGTCGTCACCCCACTGCGGGTAGTTGACGAAGATCCGCCCGGTGTGCGAGACGGTCACCCCCGTCGGCATCGGCCCGGTGAAGGTGTGCACCAGCTCCAGCTCACCGACCGGCTCGTCGCCCACCGGCCCGTTCACGCCGGGTCACCGCAGAAGTCACCGTGCCGGACAGCGAGCCTGGCCAGGCTCCCCATGGACGTACCCCCTAGATGGTGGCGACGCGGGCCGGTCCCGCGCAGGACCTCCCCTCGTGCTTCCCACAGACGCGCGCACGAAACCGGAGCTAGCGACGCTCCGGTCTCGTGGGCGTCGGATCTTGAACTTGTGCGGCGCAGACGGTCACGAGCCGGCCGCAGGTATGGTCACGGCCGCTCGGGCGTGGCACGGCTGCGGCGAACCGTTCGCCACCGGACCCACCTGATCGCCCCGACCACGGCGCTGATCAGGAACAGGATCCCGGTGACCGCCAGCCATCGGCCCAGGAACGGGACCCGCTCCTGAGCGGTCGCGGCCCGGTAGGTGTCCGCGCCCCAGCCGAGCACGCTCGGCAGGTAGACCAGGAAGAGCAGCGCGCTGCCGAGCGCCGGCACCCGCACGTGGTTGAGCAGCGCGAGCCGCACCGGAAACCGCCGCGCGCGGCCCGGCCGGGGGTCCGGCGCGGCCGGCCGGGCGGGTACGCCGACCGCCGCCCGCAGCACCCGGTCGACCAGCGCGTACACGGGGAAGAGAACCAGATCGTGGAGGATCACGGCACCGATGAACCAGAGCAGCATCCGCCCCGCCGTGGCCTCCTCGGCCACCCGCAGGGCCACCCAGCCGGTGACCACGAAGCAGAGCAACAGGACGAGCAGGTGCCGCGGCCCGGCGCCGTAGGCGGCCCGGAGCCGGGCGAGCAGCTCACCCATTGGCGCGGAAGTCGATGTTGGCCACCCACTTCGTGCAGTGCACGCCGGGCAGCGCCGGAACGATGATCCTGGCCGGGAAACCATGATCGGGGGCGAGGTCGGCCCCGTTGACCCTTAGCGCCAGCAGCGAGTCCGGGTCGAGCACCTGGTTCGCCTGGAGCGTGGCCTGCCGGAACAGCCCGTTGCGCTCCAGCGACTCGACGTGCGCCGCTGCCGGGTCGGGCACCCCGGCGAGGGCGGCGAGGTCACGCAGCCGTACGCCGGTCCAGGTCTGCGTGGTCGACCAGCCTTCGACGCAGGCGATCGGCAGGCGCGCGGTGTGCTGCGCCATGGCGAGCAGCCCGGCACGGTCGAGGGTCATGGTGCGTCCGCCGCCGCGCAGCGTCAGCCGCCAACCGGAGCCAGTGTCTGCGGGCCGGATGCCCGCCGCCGCGGCGCTGCGGTTGATCTGGAATCCGTTCGGTCCGCCGCCGGGGTCCTGACCGCGCGGCAGGAGCCAGGCCGCGCGACGCAGCGGTCCGTCGAGGCTCTGCCCGACGGTCAGCGCGGCCAGCAGCAGCGATCCGCCGCCGACCAGGCCGATCGCGCCGCGCCGGCTCACCGTCGGCGGACCCGGCCGGGCAGGCACCAGCCTGTCCGGGTCGGGCGGCTCCGGCCGGGTGTCGGCGCGGGGCGTACGCAGCTCGGTGCCGGCCGGGCGGGACCGCAGGGCCGTCACCATCCGGGGCAGCTTCAGCACCACGTGCGCCACGAGCGCGGCGGTGAAGACCCAGGCCCCGAAGTAGTGCGCCGTGTAGAAGTCGAAACCGAAGACGTACGCGTACTGCGAGTTCAGCAGGCCGGTCGCGATCTGGAAGAGGATCCCGCCGACGAGCAGCAGCAGAGAGAGTCGTTCGAGCACCTGCGCCACCGAGCGGGCCGGCGGCCAGGCGAAGAGCTTCGGGATAACCGACCAGAGCTTTGCCAGCACCACCGGCACGATCACGATCCCGAGCCCCACGTGCAGCCCCTGGGTGAGGCGGAACAGCCACGCCGGCCGGGTCGGCCAGTCGAAGTGCGGCAGCCGCAGCCAGCCCACGTCGAACGGGAACGCCTGCCCGAACTGCGGGCTGTACGCGGCGTAGTCCAGCAGCCCGGTGACGATGACCAGCGGCAACGTGACGAGCAGCGCCAAGCCGTACACCGAGGTGAGCCATGGGCCTCGCAACGGGCTGCGCCAGCTCGTCGTGATCGCGTCGGCGCCGGGCGGCCGATGTCGGTCGAGGGTCCGCCAGAACCGCCGCGGTGCGCCGTAGCCCCCGGTCGGATCGGCGTGTTCCCCGGTTGCCGGGTCGCTCGCGGGCACTGCCCCTCCTCGGTCGAGTGGTCGATCTCCTGGCAATCGTGTCCGACCGCCGGGCCAGGTGACCGGTTTTGCCGCATTACCAGAGGCTTACCGACCAGCCGGCCGGGTGCGACCTGTTGCGAACTCCTTACAGACCCGCCGTACCTGCTCATCACGCCGGTCGGTTGACCTACCGTCACCGGACATGCGGGTACTGGTCACCGGCGCGGCCGGGTTCATCGGATCGCAGGTCGCCGACCTGCTCGCCGACGAGGGGCACGAGGTGGTGGCGCTGGACGCGCTGCTGCCCCAGGCGCACGGCACGCAGCCGCCGCCGTGGGCGCAGCGGCACGAGCTGGTGCGCGGGGACGTGCGCGACGGTCGGCTGCTGGATCGGCTGCTGACCGGCGTGGACGCGGTCTGCCACCAGGCGGCGATGGTGGGGCACGGCCTCGACCCGGACGACGCGCCGGAGTACGCCGGCCACAACGACCTGGGCACCGCGGTGCTGCTGGCCGCGATGTATCGGGCCGGTGTGTCCCGGCTGGTGCTGGCCAGCTCGATGGTGGTCTACGGGGAAGGGCGCTACCGGTGTGCCGCCCACGGGGTGGTGCGACCGGCCCCGCGCCGGGCCGCGGACCTGGCCGCCGGTCGGTACGACCACACCTGCGCCCGCTGCGGTGACCCGCTGACACCGGCACTGGTGCCCGAGGACGCGCCGCTGGAGCCGCGCAGCACGTACGCGGCCAGCAAGCTCGCCCAGGAGCACTTCGCCGCGGCGTGGGCCCGGCAGACCGGCGGGGGAGTGTGGGCCCTGCGGTACCACAACGTCTACGGCCCACGGATGCCCCGCGACACCCCGTACGCCGGCGTCGCCTCGATCTTCCGTTCCGCGCTCGCGGCGGGCCGGCCGCCCCGGGTACTCGAGGACGGCCGGCAGCGACGCGACTTCGTGCACGTCACCGACGTCGCCCGGGCGAACCTGTTGGCGCTGGCCGCGCCACCGCCCATCGCGGAGCTGGTGCCGGTGAACGTCTGCTCCGGCGAGCCGCACACCGTCGGCGAGCTCGCGCAGACCCTGGCCGGCGCGATGGGCGGGCCGGACCCGCTGGTCGTCGGCGGTGCCCGGGCGGCCGACGTACGGCACGTCGTCGCCGACCCGGGCCGCGCCGCCGAGCTGCTCGGCTACACAGCCCGGGTCAGCTTCGCCGAGGGCGTCGCAAGTTTCGCCACCGACCCGCTGCGTGAACCGGCGGCGGTCCCCGCCTGACCGGCCCCGGAGTTCGCGCGCCCTCGCCGCTCAGGAGACGGTCCAGAGCAGGTGGTTGACGGCGAGCGCGGTGACCGCATGCACCGCCAGCCACCAGCGGCGCGTGCCGGCGGGCAGCAGCGCGGCGGCCGCCAGCAGCCAGACCCCGAACGGCAGCCAGATCCGCTCCACCTCGGCCTTGCTCAGCCCCGACATGTCGGCGCCGAGCACCGCCACGGCGGCGGCCAGTGGCAGCACGACGGCCGGACCGGCGTCCCGCACCGCCGTGGCCAGTGCCGCCCGCCGCCAGCCCGCACGCGCCCGTCCCGTGGCCGCCACCAGCGCCCGGTACAGCGCCGGCCCGACCGCCGGGCCGGCGCAGAGCAGCAGCGCCGCCAGGTTCGCCCACACCCAGTAGGCGTACGGGCGTTCGGCGGCCCAGCCCTGGTAGTAGCGCTCGACGACCAGCCGGTACCCCTCCCACCAGTGGAAACCGGCGAGGCTGAACACCACCGCGACGGCGACGACCCCGGCTCCGCCGGCGAGCAGTGCCCGCAGCCGTGCCGTCGGGCGCAGCACCAGCACGGCCAGCGCGAGCATCCCGACCAGCACGAAGCCGTACGACATGTAGAGCGCGTAGCCGAGCAGCACCCCGCCGAGCGCGGCGGCGGCCGGGCCGCGTACCGCCAACAGAGCGAGACCGGCGGCGACCACCCCGGCGAACACCGCGTCGGCCGACGCGCCCATCCAGACCGCGCCCGGTAGCAGCACCAGGAACGGCAGCACCGCGCGGGCCGCGTCGGGGGCGCCGAGCGCCCGCAGGGTGACCGGCACCGACACGGCGACCGTCGCCCCGACCAGCACGCAGGCCAGGCCTGCGACGGTGCCGCCACCCAGCCCCACCCGGTCCAACCCGACGAAGAACAGCAGCGCGCCCGGCGGATGTCCGGAGGTGTGGGTGGACCACGAGTCGGGCCGGAAGTCGAGGATGCGGTCGGTGAAACCGGCAAGCATCGCCGGGACGTCGGTGACCCCCGGCACCTCGGTCAGGTACTCCGCCTGCACCGTCAGCCGCTTCGTCAGCCCCGCCGACCAGCCGTCCACCAACGCCAACGACAGCGTCCAGGCCACCGACGCCAGCCAGCCGGCGGTGAGCAGGGCGCCCCAACGGGCGGTCCGCGCCCAGCGCACACCCCACCAGAGCACCGTGACCGCGACCAGCAGCGCGGCCGGCGTGCCCCAGCCCACGTGCGGGTGCCACGTGGCGTAGAGCGGGGCGGCGTCGGCGTGCAGGCCCACCCCGCGTGCGTTGAGCATGAACCCCAGGCCGACCGCGGCCGTGAGCAGCGCGATCTCCACCGCGAGCACCGCCAGGTCGGCGCGGTGCCGAGGTTTCGGGGTCCGTCGGGACGTGGTGGTGAGCGTGGTTGCGGAGGCCATGACCCTGGAACCGTACGGCGGTGCGACGCCTTGCGGGGGCCGAACGGGCGCGCCGTCACCGTCCGGTAAGAATCGGCCGCGCGGTAAGCGTTCGGTAAGGACGTTCCGCCCCCGGACGCGCTGGTCGCGACCTAGCGTCGGCCTCATGTCCACCCAGATTGACCCCGTTCCGATCGACGTCGTGCTGCCCTGTCTGGATGAGGCGGCCGCGCTGCCGCAGGTGCTCACCGCCCTGCCGCCCGGCTACCGGGCCATCGTGGTCGACAACGGCTCCCGGGACGGCTCGCCGCAGGTCGCGGCCCGGTACGGCGCCCGGGTGGTGCGCGAGCCGCGAAGAGGCTACGGCGCCGCCGTGCACACCGGACTGGAAGCCGCCCGCACCGAACTGGTCTGCGTGCTCGACGCCGACGGCTCGTTCGACCCCGGTGAACTGCCGTCGCTGGTCGCCCCGGTGGCGGCGGGCGCGGCGGACCTGGCCGTCGGTCGCCGCAGACCGGTGGGTGTGGGCGCCTGGCCGTGGCACGCCCGGGTCGGCAATGCCCTGGTCGCGGCGCTGCTGCGCCGCCGGGGTATCCCGCTGCGCGACCTCAGCCCGATCCGGGTCGCCCGCCGTGAGTCGCTGCTCGCGCTCGGCGTCACCGACCGGGCCTTCGGCTACCCCCTCGAACTGCTGATCCGGGCGGCCGCCGCCGGCTGGCGGATCCACGAACTCGACGTGCGGTACGCGCCCCGCGCCGCCGGCACCCGCTCGAAGGTCTCCGGCTCGGTGCGCGGCACGCTCCGGGCGACCCGCGACTTCGCCGGGGTGCTGCGTACCGTGAACGGTTCCCGGTGACCGTGCTCCTGGTGGTGGCGAAGGCACCGGTGCCCGGTGCCGTCAAGACCCGGCTCTGCCCACCGGTCAGCCCCTTGCAGGCGGCCCGGATCGCCGCCGCCGCCTTACGAGACACCCTGGACGCCGTACGGGCCACCCCCGGGGTCACCCCGGTTCTTGCCTGCGCCGGTCGGCTGACCGACGCGGAGGACGCCGCCGGACTCGTCACCTCCCTGCGCGGCTGGACCGTGCTGCCGCAGCGGGGCAGCGGGCTCGGTGACCGGCTCGCCAACGCGTACACCGAGGTGGCCGAGGCCTTTCCGAACCGCCCGGTGCTCCAGGTCGGCATGGACACCCCGCAGCTGACCCCGGCCGGGGTCACCGCGGCGGTACTGCGGCTGGCGAGCGCCGACGCGGTGCTCGGCGCGGCGGTCGACGGCGGCTGGTGGGCGTTGGGGCTGCGCGAGCCGCGTGAGGCGGCGCTGCTGCGTACGGTGCCGATGTCGACCCGGAGCACCGGCTGGCTCACCTGGTCGGCGCTGGCGGAGCGGGGCCTGCGCGTCGCGCCGCTGCCACTGCTGCGCGACGTCGACGAGTGGCCCGACGCGCTGGCGGTCGCCGCCGAGGCCCCGTCCGGCAGGTTCGCCCGGCAGATCGGCATGGTCCGCCGGGCCCTGGTGTCCGGAGGCCACCGATGAGCGTCGACGGCTTCGCCATGGCGCTGCGCGACCGTGCGCACGACGGCCACTGGCTTGTGCACGGCGACGGCGTACGGAACCGGCTGCCGGTGCGCCGCTGGCACGGTCCGGCCGAGCCGGCCACCGCCGAGGTGGTGGCCCGCTGCGCCGGCCCTACGCTCGACCTCGGGTGCGGTCCCGGTCGGCTCACGGTGGCGCTGGCCCGGGCCGGGGTCACCGCCGTAGGAGTGGACATCTCCGCGTACGCGGTGGCCGCCGCCCGGGCGAGCGGCGCCGTGGCGCTGCACGGCGACCTGTTCGAGCCGCTGCCCGCCGAGGGCCGCTGGGCGCACGCCGTCCTGCTCGACGGCAACATCGGCATCGGCGGCGACCCGGTCGCGCTGCTGGCCCGCTGCCGTTCCCTGCTCGACGCGGCCGGCACGGCGCTGGTCGAGCTGGAAGCGCCCGGGCCCGGGCTGTGGCAGGGCCAGGTCCGGGTGGCCTCGCCACGCCGGGCGGGGCCGACCGCGCTGGGACCGGCGTTCCGCTGGGCCCGGCTGGACATCCGGGCGGTGCACCAGGTGGCGACCCGCGCCCGGCTCAGGGTGCGCGACGTGTTCCGGCACGGCAGGCGGTGGTTCGGCGAGCTGACCGTCGCGGACGGGTGACGGTCCCGCCGAGCGACCCGGTCAGATCACGGCGGGGAGTCGGACCACGAACCGGCACCCGTCGGCCGTGTTCCGAACGGTGACCCGACCGCCGTGCGCCTCGACCAGCCCCCGCACGATGGCCAGGCCCAGCCCGCCGGAGCCCTCCCCGTTGCCACCCGGGCGGGGGGTACGCGCCGGCTCACCCCGGAACGCCACATCGAACAGGCGCGGCAGATCCTCCTCCGGGATGCCGCCGCAGGTGTCCGCCACCGCGAGCCATGCCTCGTCGTCGTCCCGGCCCCCGTCGACGTGCACGGTGCCGTCGTCAGGGGTGTAGCGCACCGCGTTGAGCAGCAGGTTGCCCACCACCCGGGCCAGCTCGGGCTCGCTGGCGAGCACGGTGGGCCAGCCCGACTCGGCGGCGACGAGTTTGATTCCTCGGGCGGCGGCGAGCGGCGCGGCACCGGCGAGGGCGTCGGAGACCACCTCGCCGAGGGGCACCGAGGCCAGAGAGAGCCGCAGCGCGCCCGCGTTGATCCGGGAGAGTTCGAACAGGTCGTCCACCAACCGGGTCATCCGGTCGGTCTGCACACGGATGCGCCGGTGGTACTCGGCGACCGTCGCCGGGTCGTCCACCACGCGGTCCTCGAGCGCCTCGGCCATCGCGCGCAGGCCGGCGAGCGGCGTACGAAGGTCGTGGGACACCCAGGCGACCAGGTCACGACGACCCTTCTCGATCCGGCGTTCCCGCTCGCGCGCCTGGTCGGCCCAGACCGCGGCGGTGGCGAGCCGCCGGCCGAAGTACCAGCCGATGGCGAGGCTCACCGCCGCGGCGGCGGCCACGGTGAGCAGCACGACCTGAAGGTCGTGGCGGGACAGGAACATCGCCCGGGCGACCACCGTCACACCGGCCACCACGGCGGCCACGGTCACCGCGAGCAGCACGCAGACGTGCACGGTGATCGACCGGTGTCGCAGCAACCGCAGCGCGAGCGCGCCGGCCAGCCCGACGCCGAGCGCCGCCACCAGCGCCATGGCGAAGATCAGAGTGAGGTCACGCATCGGCGGGTTGGTATCGGTAACCGACACCCCACACCGTGACGATGCGTCGTGGCGCGGCCGGGTCGTCCTCGATCTTCTCCCGCAGCCGGCGTACGTGCACGGTCACCGTGGACTCGTCGCCGAACGTCCAGCCCCAGACCCGCTCCAGCAGTTCGGCGCGACGGAACGCCCGCGCCGGGTGTCGCAGCAGGTGAGCCAGCAGGTCGAACTCACGCAGGGTGAGGGTCAGCTCCCGGTCGTGCAGCCGGGCCACCCGGGGACCGGTCGCCACCTCGAGGCCGGCGTCGACGAGGACCTCCGCCTCCCTCGGCGCGGGTTCCCCGGCTCGGCGCAGCACCGAGCCGACTCGCAGCACCAGCTCCCGGGGAGAGAACGGTTTGCCCAGGTAGTCGTCGGCGCCCAGTTGCAGGCCGAGCACCCGGTCGGCCTCGTCGCCGCGCGCGGTGAGCATGATGATCGGTACGCCTTCCGACCCCTGCCGCAGCCGCCGGCACACCTGCAACCCGTCCAGCCCGGGCAGCATCAGATCGAGCACCACCAGGTGCGGGCGGCGTTCCCGCACCGTGTCGAGGGCCGCCAGGCCGTCCCCGACGTGCTCGACCTCGTAGCCGGCGTGTTCCAGGTAGCGGCAGACCACGTCGCTGACCGTCCGGTCGTCGTCCACCACCAGCACCCGATGCCTCACGTGCACCTCCCCGCGCCAACCCTAGCCAGGGTCTCCGGGGGCAGTCGGGGGCCAGATGTTGCGGGTTCCTTACCGGGCGACGTGGCTGACCGGCCGGTGAGGACGCCGCCGATCCGCCCGCCCGGCCATCCGAGGCGGCCGGGCGGGGCGGGACCGGGGTCAGTCCCGGTCGAGGACGACGAGGTCGGCGTCGTGGGTCGGCGTCCACTGGACGGGAAGGCCGACCGCGCTGAGGTGGCTGCCCGAGTAGCTCTGATCGCCCTGCCGGTACCGCGCGTCCGGGGCGAGGCCGCGCAGCGGCAGCCGCACCGGGCGGGACGGCAGCAGTCCCGGGCCGTCCGACCGGCCGGTGTGCCAGGCCAGCACGACCACGCGCCGCCCGTCGGGGGAGGTGTACTGCACCGCGCAGCGGGCCTGGTCCGGCCCGCCGATCAGGTGCACCTCGCCGTGCGTGACGACCTCCCGGATCTCCTTGTACCGGGAGATCCACCCGGCCGCCTCGGCGCGCTGCTGTGGCGTCCAGTGCCGGATGTCCGCGCCGATGCCGAGCACCCCGGCCATGGCGAGGACGAACCGGAACGCCAGCGACCGGGGCCGCGGATCGAAGATCCCGGGCGCGTCGGTCACCCACGAGCTCAGCAGGTGCGGCGCGTTGGCGTGCAGGAAACCGTGCTGGATCGCCAGCCGGTCCATGGGGGCGGTGTTGTCGCTGGGCCAGAAGATGTCGGCCCGACCGGCCATGGCGAGGTCGGTGCGGGCGCCACCGCCGGCGCAGGACTCGATCAGCACGTCCGGGTGGTCCCGGCGGAGCTGGTCGTAGATCCGGTGCAGGGCGGTCACGTGCGCGCCGTCGAGGTCCAGCGGTCCGTCCGCGCCGGCGCGGCCCGGTTCGGTCCGCGGCCGGTTGAAGTCCCACTTCAGGTACGCGATGTCGTACCGGCGCAGCAGGCCGTCCAGCGTGGAGTGGACGAAGTCGGCGACCTCCGGCCGTCCCAGGTCCAGCAGGTACTGGTTGCGGATCGGGGTGAGCGGCCGCCCGTCGATCTGGTAGACCCAGTCGGGGTGTTCGGCGTACAGCCGGGAACGCGGATTCACACACTCGGGCTCCACCCAGAGTCCGAAGCGCAGTCCCAGCCCGCGGACCTCGGCGATGAACGCCTCGAAGCCGTCCGGGAAGCCGGCCGGGTCGGGCGTCCAGTCGCCCAACCCGGCGGTGTCGTCGTTGCGGCCGACGAACCAACCGTCGTCGACCACGAACGTCTCGACCCCGAGCTCGGCGGCGATCCGGGCCAGTTCGAGCTGGCTCTTCGCGTCGACCGCGAAGTAGGTCGCCTCCCACGAGTTGTAGAGCACCGGCCGGGGGACGAGCCGATCCCCGGCGAGTATGCGCTGGTAGCGGTGCCAGACCTGGGCCAGCCCGTCGAGCCCGTCGGTGCTGTACGCCCCGGCGACCTCCGGCAGGGTCAACGTGCCCCCCGCCGGCAGTTCCAGCGGGCCGTCCGGCAGCCGGCGGCCGGCCCGGATCCGGGTGAGCCCGCCGGTGTCCCGCTCCGCGGTGATCTCCCACGAACCGGTCCAGGCCACCGCCACCCCCCAGGCCGGTCCGTCCGGCTCGGCCCGGTCCCGTACGGCCAGCCACGGCACGTGCAGATGCCCGGGTACGCCCTGGCTGCTGCCGATGCTGAAGGCGCCGTGCTTCAGCTCGACGTGCTCGAGCTGGAACTCCTGCGCCCACTGCCCCCACTGGTGGCTGAGCAGCGCGCCGTGCGGGGTGGGTACGCAGAACCCGCCCGTGCCGACGCGGGCCAGGCGCAGCGGTTCGCCGCCGGCGTTGGTCAGCTCCACGCGGCGGCGGACCACGTCGGCGCCGGCCGGTACGGCGTAGCGCAGCACCGCCCGCAGCCCGGTGACCGGGTCGGCGAAGGTGACCGCCAGCGTGCCGGCGGCCGGATCGTGCGCCGCCTCGGTGAAACCGAACGCCACCCGCCGGTGCCCGGTCATTGTCTCCACCACCAGATCGGCGCCCGTGAACGGGCGGTCCGCGTCGGTGGCGTACTCGATCGGGGCGGCGTCCCCGGCGGTGAGGAACGGCACCGGCCCGTCGTACGCGACGGGGGAGGGGCCGTCGCCGACCCCGTGCGGCCCCCACGCGACGAGTTCCAGCCAACGCCCGTGCGCCGGCACCGTCACCACGTACTCGGTGTGCGCGCCGCGCAGCGTCCACCGCTCACTCCTCGCGCTCACTGGTTCTCCTTCGTTCGCGACTGCGGGGCTCGCAGGAGCGGCTCACTCCTCGCGCTCACTTGACCGCGCCGATCGCGAGGCCGCCGATGAAGTGTCGCTGGAAGCGCAGGAAGACCGCGACCGTCGGCACCGCCGCGATCACCGTGCCGGCGGCGATGACGCTCCACGAGGAGACGAACTGGCCCTGGAGCGCGAGCAGCGCCGGGGTGACCGGCATCCGGTCGTCGGTACGCAGCACGGTGATCGCCCAGAGCAGGTCGTTGAAGATCCAGGTGAAGGAGAGCGCGCCGAGCGCGGCCAGGGCCGGCCGGGTCAGCGGCAGCATCACCCGGGCGAAGATCTGCGCCGGACCGGCGCCGTCGATCGTCGCCGCCTCCTGGATCTCGCCGGGCAGGTCACGCATGAAGCCGTGCAGCACGAACGTGTAGAAGCCGAGCCCGAAGCCGACCTGCACCGCGATCAACGCCCAGAGCGTGTCGTACAGGCCGGTCAGCTCACTGAACTTCTGTACCGGGATGAGCAGGATCTGCGGCGGCAGCAGGTTGCCGGCGAGCATCAGCAGCAGGATGGTCCGCCGGCAGGGGATCCGGTAGCGGCTCAGCGCGAACGCCGCGACGGCGGCCAGCGCGAGGCTCAGCAGCACCGAGGGCACGGTCACCAGCAGGCTGTTGACCAGCGCCTGCAACTCCCCGCCGTCGACCCACGCCTGCCGGTAGGTGTCGAGGCTGAACGAGTGCGGCAGGCTGCCCACCCCGTTGGCGGCGATGTCGTCGAAGGTGCGGGTGGACATCACCACCACCCAGATGACCGGCCCGAGCCAGAGCAGCGAGAGCAGGACCATCCCGGTGTGGAAGGTCCCGGTGCGGAGCTTGCGGATCACGCTTCCTCCCGGAACGCACGGACGAGATAGCCGAGGATGACGGCGAGTGCGAGCACGAAGATCACCACGGCGATGGCCGAGGCGTACCCGAGCCGCAGGCTCTGGAAGGCGGCCGAGTACATGTACGTGCTGAGCAGCTCGGACGAGTGGTACGGCCCGCCCTTGGTCAGCGACCAGACGATGTCGAACGAGCGCAGCGAGTCGATCACGATGACCGACAGCACGACCGCGTTGACGCCCTTGAGCTGCGGCACCGTGACGTACCACAGCCGCTGCCAGCCGTTCGCCCCGTCCACCCGCGCGGCTTCGTGCAGCGCCGGGTCGATCGCCTTGAGACCGGCGAGGAAGAGCACCATCACGTAGCCGATCTGCCGCCACAGGGCCGGCAGGATCACCGCGTAGAGCGCCGTCTCCGGATCGGCGAGCCACGGCCGGATGAGATCTTCCAGCCCGACGGTGCGCAGGATCTGGTCGGCCAGCCCGTCCGGCTGGTAGAACACCCGCCAGACCAGCGCGGTTACCACGAGGGAGAAGACCACCGGGGTGAAGAGCGCCGCCCGGTAGAAGCCGACCCCCCGCCGTTCCCGCTGCAGCAGCAGCGCCATCCCGAAGCCGCCCACGACGGAGAGCCCGCCGAAGAGGACCAACCAGATGACCGTGTTGAGCAGGGCGCCGCGGAACGTGGCGTCCCCGACGAGCTCGACGTAGTTGTCGACGCCGATGAACTCCGGCGGGGTCTGACCGTCCCAGCGGGTCAGCGAGAACCAGAAGCCCTGCAACGCCGGCCAGAAAACCCAGATGCTCTCGACCGCGAAGGGGACCAGCACGAACGCCACCAGTAGCGGCGACAGTCGAGCCGACCGTCGCCGCCGCCGGGGGTTGCCGGTCACCGTGGACGTCGCCGCCCCCGGCCTATCGGCGATTGTGGACACGTTTGCCACGTCAGCCCTTGAAGACCTTCTCGGCGGATGCCTGCCACTCGCGGAGGATCGCGTCGATCTGGTCGGGCTTGTCCATGAACTTGGTCAGCGCCGTGTCCGCGGTCGGCTGGAGCGCGTCGCTGGAGTCGCGGTTGAAGAACTGGGTCAGCTCGGCGGCGCTCTCCAGCATCGCCTTGCCCTTGGCCACCAGCGGCGAGTCGGCCGCCTTGGCCTTCGGGTGGACCGGCAGCACGATGCCGGAGCTGGACTTGACGTACTCCTCCTGTGCCTCGACGGAGGCGAAGTACTTCAGCAGCTCCTTGGTGCCGGCCGGGTTGGCGCTCTTGGCGCTGGCGAAGAAGCCGTCGGTCGGCGCCTCTTCGGCGACCGGCACCGCCGGGTCGATGATCGGGAAGCGGAAGAAGTCCAGGTCGCCCAGGGCGTCCTTCGGCGCGGCGTCGGCGAAGAAGGTGCCGATCAGGAACATGCCGGTCTTGCCGGCGAGCAGCGCGGTGGTCGCCTCCTGGAACGGGTACGCCTTGCCCTTCGGGTCGAAGTACGGCAGGACCTCGCGCCAGCGGGTGAGGACGGCCTTGACCTTCGGGTCGTCGAAGCGCTGCTTGCCGGCGAGCAGCTCACGGTGGAACGGGGCGCCGTTGATCCGGATGTTGAGGTAGTCGAACCAGGCCGAGGCGACCCAGGGGGTGTCGCCGAGACCGATGCCGATCGGCGGAACGCCCTTGCCCTTGAGGGTCTCGCAGAGGGCGAGGAAGTCGGCCCAGGTCTTCGGCTCCTGCACGCCCCACTTGGCGAAGTTGCTCTTGCGGTAGAAGAAGCCCCACCAGTAGTTGGTCATCGGCACGAAGACCTGCTTGCCGCTGGCGTCGGTGGAGAGCGTCTTCACCGACTGCGGGTATTCGCCGAGCCCCTGCCACACGTCGGAGACGTCGAGCAGCAGGCCCTTGCTGGCGTAGTCGTTGGCCACCGAGCCCGCGTACCACGTGTAGAGGTCCGGCGGGTTGGCCGACGTCAGGTAGGTCGGCAGCTGGGTGCGGAACGTCTCCGAGGCGATCGTGTTGACCGACGCGGTGCCCTTGCCCAGCTTGTTGAAGTTCTCGACGAGCTTCTCGATCGCCGTCTTGGCCTGCGGCGAGGAGAGGTTGGACTGGATGGTCACCGCGCCGGAGCCGCCGCTCTTCACGGGCCCGCTGGCGGAGCTGGCGCAGGCGCTCAGCAACGAGCCGGCGCCGAGCGCGCCCAGGCCCGCGAGCCCGAGGTGGCCGAGGAATCGGCGGCGACCGGGATCGAAGTCCGTCACAGGTGGTCCCTTCCTCATCGACACGCTGCGACGCGCGCTCGGTGTCGGTCTTGTTAACGGTGTGACCAGAAGGTTGCATCCGGGGTACTCTCACTGTCAAGATGTATTCGTAATTAATGGTTAAACGGTGCCTGGGGTGGTCGATGGATCCGGTCGTACGCCGGTTGGACGGCAGGACAGCGGTGGTCACCGGCGCCTACGGCGGGATCGGTGCGGCCACCGCCCGTCGCCTCGCCGCGGAGGGAGCCCGGGTCGCCCTGCTCGATGTCCGTGATCCCGCCCCGGTGGCCGAGGAGCTGACCGCCGCCGGAGCGCAGGCGCTGTCCGTCGTGGCCGACGTCTCCGATGAGGCGTCCTGGGCCGCCGCGATCGGCCGGGTGCGCGCCGAGCTCGGCCCGGTCGACATCCTGGTCAGCAACGCGTCGGCAGTCGAGATCGCGCCCGCTCACCGGACCAGCCGGGCATCCTGGGACAGCCAGCTCGGCGTCAACCTCACCGCCGCCTTCCTCGGCGTCCGGGCCTGCCTGGACGACCTGCTCGACCGCGCCGGCGCGGTCGTGCTGATCTCCTCCGTGCACGCCCTGATCGGGTTGCCCGGCCGGCCCGCCTACGCGGCCGCCAAGGGCGCCCTGGTCGCGCTCGGCCGTCAACTGGCCGTGGAGTACGGACCACGCGTACGGGTCAACAGCGTGTTGCCCGGCCCGATCCTGACCGGTGCCTGGGACGGTATCGGAGAGGAGGACCGCCGACGCAGCGTCGCGGAGACGGTCGCCAAGCGGTTCGGCACGCCGGACGAGGTCGCCGCCGTGGTGGCCTTCCTCGCCTCGCCGGACGCCGCCTTCATCACCGGCACGAGCCTGGTGGTGGACGGTGGATGGACCGCGGTGAAAGCCTCGGCCTGACAGGTCGAGACCGACGAGCGAAGAAGGCGCGAAGAGCATTGGCACAGTACGCAGGCCGTGGCGTCCACGGACAGACCGTCGAGGTGATCGCCCGGCGGATCCTCACCGGGGAGATCGCCGAAGGCGCCACCCTGAACCTCGGCGCGCTCCAGGAGGAGCTGGACGTCAGCCTCACCGCCCTCCGCGAGGCGCTCAAGGTTCTCACCGCGAAGGGCATCGTGGACGCCCGGCAGAAGCGCGGCACCTTCGTCCGGCCCCGCGCCGACTGGAACCTGCTCGACGGTGACGTGATCCGCTGGCAGTTCGCCGACGGGGCGGACCCGCTGCTCATCGACCAGTTGCAGGAGGTCCGGGCGATCATCGAGCCGGCGGCGGCCCGGCTGGCGGCGTCTCGGGCCAGCGTGGAGGACGTGGCGGCGCTCGACGCGGCCCTGGCGGCGATGGCCGAGGCGAAGGGCCGCCCCTCGGCGGCCGTGGCCGCCGACCTCGCGTTCCACCGGGCCCTGCTCGCCGCCACCCACAACGAGTTGCTGGTCCGGATGGAAGTGGTGATGAAGACCGGGCTCGCCGAGCGCGACCGGCTGGTGCACGGCCGTGACAGCGACGACGATCCCGTCCCCAGCCACCGCGCAGTGGTCGACGCGATCCGCGCCGGCGACGAGCGCGCCGCGGAGACGGCGATGCGCGAGCTGCTCGCCAAGGCCGTCCGGGACGTGGAGAAGCTGCGCTCAGAAGAGGGTGACCGGTGAGCGCGAGGAGTGAGCTTGCGAGCCCCGCAGTCGCGAACGAAAGGCTGGCTCGGTGAGCGCGAGGAGTGAGCTTGCGAGCCCCGCAGTCGCGAACGAAAGGCTGGCTCGGTGAGCGCGAGGAGTGAGCTTGCGAGCCCGGCAGTCGCGAGCGAAGGGTCGGCTCGGTGAAGATCGAACGTATCGAGACCTTCCTGGTCCCGCCGCGGTGGCTGTTCTGCCGGGTGGAGACCGACACCGGTGTGGTCGGCTGGGGTGAGCCGGTGGTGGAGGGGAGGGCCGAGGTGGTCCGCGCCGCGGTCGAGGTGCTCGCCGAGTACCTCGTCGGGGAGGATCCGCTCCGCGTGGAGCAGCACTGGCAGGTGCTGACCAAGGGCGGCTTCTACCGTGGTGGCCCGGTCCTGTCCAGTGCTGTCGCCGGGCTGGACCAGGCGCTGTGGGACATCGCCGGGCAGGCGTACGGCGTTCCGGTGCACGCTCTGCTCGGCGGGCCGGTCCGCGACCGGGTTCGCATCTACTCCTGGATCGGCGGGGACGAGCCCGGCGAGATCGCCGACGCCGCCGCCGCGCAGGTCGCCGCCGGGCTCACCGGCCTGAAGATGAACGCCTGCGGCCAGCTCTCGCCGATCCCCACTCCGGCCGAGATCGACGACATCGTCGAGCGGGTCGCCGCGGCCAGGGCGGTGCTCGGCGACGAGCGCGACATCGCGCTGGACTTCCACGGCCGGGCCGGGCTCGCCGCGGTGCGCCGCATCCTGCCCGAGCTGGCGCCGCTGCGCCCGTTCTTCGTCGAGGAGCCACTGCTCCCGGACCAGGCCCACCACCTGCGGGACGTGGTCACCAGTTCCCCGGTGCCGGTCGCCACCGGCGAGCGCCTCTACTCACGGTCGGAGTTCCTCGCGCCGTTGCAGGCCGGGGTTTCGGTGGTGCAGCCCGACCTGTCCCACGCCGGGGGCATCTCGGAGGTGCGGCGCATCGCCGCGCTCGCCGAGACGTACGGCGCCCTGCTGGCCCCGCACTGCCCGCTCGGCCCGATCGCGCTCGCGGCCAGCCTCCAGGTGGCTTTCGCGACGCCGAACTTCCTCATTCAGGAGCAGAGCATCGGCATCCACTACAACGCCGGCTCGGAGCTGCTGGACTACCTGCTCGACCCGGAGCCGTTCCGGTTCACCGACGGGCACATCCTGCGGTTCGACGGGCCTGGCCTCGGCATCACCATCGACGAGTCGGCTGTGCGGCGGGCCGCGAAGAGCCCGCACGCCTGGCGTAACCCGGTCTGGCGCCACCCCGACGGGTCGTTCGCCGAATGGTGACGTCGACCTGGGCGCGACCGGACGAACCGGCCGGTCCGGGTCCGCACGCGATGTCTGCCGCGGTCACCGGTCCCGAGCCACAGTGGCCGGTGGCGCTGCGCGCCGATGTCAACCTCGCGCTCGGCGGACGCTGGACCAGCCTGCGCGGCGGTGGGCGGGAATGGCTCTGGCAGGGGCCCGAGCCGGGCCGGGAAACGGTTTCGCCGGGGGCGGCCTTCGTGGACGCCGGCGGGCTGGAGGAGTGCCTGCCCACCGTGCGGGGCAACCCGGATCATGGTGACGTCTGGTCCCGCCCCTGGCGGGAGGCCGGTCCCGGTGCCGCGGTCGTCGACTGCCCGCAGTTCACCCTGACCCGCCGGATCGCCGAGCGGTCCGGTGCGATCGTCGCCGACTACCGGCTCGCCGCCGATCCCGGCTACCGTTTCCTCTGGGCCGCGCACGCCCTGCTCGACCTGTCGCCGGCGGCCCGGCTGGAGGCCCCTTCCGGCACCCCGACCCGGCTGCACCCGGAGGCCGCCGCGCGGCTGCCGCCGGGCAGTTGGCCGGCCGGACGGCCCTGGCTCACGGGCGACTGGCCAGCGCCGGCCGGTTTGGCCCTGGACGCCCTCGGCCCGGACGACGGCACCGCAGTCGGCGCCGTGCTGGTGGACTGCCGCCGGGTCCGGGTCGTGGACGCACCCGACGTGCTCACCTTCGAGCTGGAGTGCGACGGCCAACCCGTCGGCGTCGGTTTCTGGCGCAACCTGCGGGGCTGGCCCGAGACGAACCCCTACCGCAGTCTCGGCGTGGAGCCGATGCTCGGCGCCGCGTTCGACCTGGCCGAGGCCGGGCCCGTGGACGCTGCGGTCGTCCCACCGGCCGGGGAGGTCGCCTGGCGGCTGACCGTCTCCGCCGATCGACAGAAAGGCCACCGGTGAACCTGACCGACGCCCTGCGTACGCACCGGCTCCTCGCCATCGTGCGTGGCCCGGACCCGGACGCGGCGCTCGCCGCCGTCCTGACCCTCGCCGACAGCGGCGTGGCGCTGATCGAGGTGTCGCTGACCAGCGCGGACGCCCTCGGCACGCTGCGCCGTGCCCGGGCCGCGCTCGGCCCCGAGTTCGGTCTCGGCGCCGGTACCGTGCTCAGCGTCGGCGACGCCCGCGCCGCCGCCGACGCGGGCGCGACCTTCCTCGTCACCCCGGCGTTGGCCGAGAGCCTCGACGAGGGGCCCCGGCTCGGGCTGCCGGTGCTCGCCGGCGCGCTGACCCCGACCGAGGTGCTCGGCGCGTTGGCGGCCGGCGCCGCCGCGGTCAAGCTCTTCCCGGCCTCGATCGGCGGGCCCGGCTATCTCGGGGCGCTGCGCGATCCGTTGCCCGACGTCCCGTTCGTACCGGTCGGCGGGGTGGACGCCGAGCGCGCCCGCCAGTACCTTGCCCGGGGCGCGGTGGCCGTCGGAGTCGGTTCCCCGCTGCTCGGTGACGCGGTGCGCGGCGGAGATCTCGACGCGCTGCGCGCCCGGGCGGCCGCCTTCCGCGCGGCGGTGGCCGACGTGTCCGCCGGATCGTCCCCGCGCTGATCGAGGCCCGGAACCGGACCCCCGCTGTGGTGACGGAAGTAGCGCCGATCGAGGAGGAGAGATGGAGTTGACCGAGCCCACCGTGTGGAGCGCCGACCGGCTGGAGCTGGGCGAGGGCGCCCGTTGGGTGGACGACCGCCTCGTGCTGGTGGACCTGCTCGCCGGGCGGCTGCTCACCACCGACGGCGACGGGCCCGCGCCGCTGGTCGAGCTGCGCCGGCTGGACGTCCCGCTCGGTGCGGTCGCCCCGGTCGACGAGCATCCGGGGGAGTGGCTCGCCGTCGCCGGCACCGGCGTCGCGCGGCTCACCGCCGACGGTGGGCGGCGCGCTGTCGCGGACCTGGAGGGCGGGAACCCCGAGCCGGCCCGCATGAACGACGCCGTGGCCGATCCGCACGGCCGGTTCTGGGCCGGCAGCATGACGTACGCCGGGACACCCGGCGGCGGCTCGCTCTACCGGATCGATCCGGGAGCCGCGCCGGCGCCGGTCGTGACCGGGTTGACCATCGCCAACGGGCCGGCCTTCGACGGTGCCGGTACCACGATGTACCTGGCCGACACCCCGCGCGGGCACGTGGACCGGTTCACTGTGGACGCCGGCGGCGGTGCCCTCGGTGACCGGACGCCGTTCCTGCGGCTCGACCCCGCCGAGGGCGCGCCGGACGGCATGACCGTCGACGCGGAAGACCACCTCTGGGTGGCGCTCTGGGGTGGCTCGGCGGTCCGCCGCTACCGGCCCGACGGCACGCTGGACCGGGAGATTCGGTTGCCGGCGGTACAGCCGACCAGTGTCTGCCTCGGTGGCCCCGGCCTGCGCCGCCTCTTCGTGACCACCGCATCGCACGGCTTGCGCGACCCCGGTCCGTTCGACGGCGCTTTGCTCGCCGTCGACGTGCCGGTCGCCGGTCGACCCGCCGCGCCGGTCGCGGCCGGGTGGGCCGCCGACGTCTAGCGCGTACCCGGCAGGTGTGACGGGCGCCCGGCGAGTTCGCCGGGCGCTCCTTCGTGTAGGCCGAGCGGGCGAACGGTTGCCATTACGTGATCTTGACGGGGTCGACAGCCGTCAAATGATCCACAAGCATTACCGTCCGGGCGGGTTCTCGCATTGGCAGTGCGAAAACCCCACCCCGATCC
Source organism: Micromonospora sp. NPDC005367 (assembly GCF_040606825.1). NCBI lineage: Bacteria > Bacillati > Actinomycetota > Actinomycetes > Micromonosporales > Micromonosporaceae > Micromonospora > Micromonospora sp. NPDC005367. Next base: position 46,590 of record NZ_JBEXFP010000011.1, read on the forward strand.
TATTCGGACACGACGTGTCACCGACTCCTGTGACCCAACCGGTGACACGCCCTGTCGCCATGCAAAGGAGCACGCATGCGACGTCGCCGTTCATCCCCTTACGGCGCGCTTGCCCTCGTCACCGTCGCCGGGCTGCTGATCGCGGCCGGCCCGGCCGATGCCGCCACCACACCCCCCATGCCGGCCACCACCTCGACCGCCGGAACGGCCCCGGCCGAACCGGCCGGGCAACCGGCCCGCACCCTGACCCTGATCACCGGCGACCGGATCGAATCCTCGGCCGGCCGGATCGCGATCGTCCCGCGCCACGGCGTCCAGTTCCTCCGCTACCGGCACGGCGACGACGAGTACGTCGTGCCCTCCGATGCCCTCGGGCTGCTGCGCGAGGACCGGCTCGACGAGCGGCTGTTCAACGTGACGCAACTCCTCGCCGACGGCTTCGACCAGCGTGACGGGCTGCCGCTGATCGCCTCCGACCTGACCGGTATGCGCGGTCTGACCGCGCAGCGGCGCCTCGCCTCGGTCGACGGCTTCGCCGCCGAGATCCCGGTCACCGACCTGGCGCGCAACTGGCCGACGCTGCGAGACTCGCTGCGCGCGGGAAAGCTGTGGCTGGACGGGATCCGCAAGCCGGCCCTCGACGTCAGCGTGCCCGCCAGTGGCGCCCCGGCCGTCTGGGCCGCCGGCTACGACGGCTCGGGTGTCAAGGTGGCGGTGCTCGACAGCGGGATCGACGACACCCACCCCGACTTCGCCGGACGGGTCGCCGCCGAACGGAACTTCGTCACCGACTACGAGACCACCGACGACGACCTCGCCGGACACGGCACCCACGTCGCCTCCACCCTGGCCGGCAGCGGGGCGGCTTCCGGTGGCCGCTACCGGGGCATGGCGCCCGGTGCGGACCTGCTCATCGGCAAGGTCTGCTTCAGCTACTACGGCCTGGGCGCGGCCTGCCCCGACTCGGCGATCCTCGAGGGGCTGCGCTGGGCGGCCGAATCCGGCGCCCGGGTGGTCAACCTCAGCCTCGGCGCCGACGATCAGCCCGGCGTCGACCCGATCGAGGAAGCCGTCAACGAGCTGACCGCCAAGTACGGCACCCTCTTCGTCGCCGCCGCGGGCAACAGCGGCTGGGCACCGCAGACGGTCGGCTCGCCGGCCTCGGCCGACGCCGCCCTCGCGGTGGGCAACGTCGACAAGACCGGTGTGCGCAGCTGGGACTCCGGCCAGGGCCCGCGGCTGGGGGACTACGCGGTCAAGCCGGAGATCACCGCCCCCGGTACGGCGATCACCGCGGCCCGCTCCTCCACCGCCGACGTCGCCCCGCCCGGTGAGCAGTACGTCTCGTTCAGCGGCACGTCGATGGCGAGCCCGCACGTCGCCGGCGCGGCGGCGCTGCTCGCCCAGGCGCACCCCGACTGGCGTGCCGGGCAGCTCAAGTCGGCGCTGATGGGTGCGGCGCGGCCCAGCGCGACGATCGACCTGTTCGGCCAGGGCGCCGGCCAGCTCGACGTGGCCAAGGCACTCACCCAGCCGGTCGCCACCGACCCGCCGGCGGTCAACTTCGGCTTCCGGTCCTATCCGCACGACGCGCAGGACGTGGTCACCCGCCCCGTGACGTACCGCAACGACGCCGACGCGCCGATCACCCTGCGGCTCGCCGTGACCGGTGACGTACCGGCTGGCGTGATCACGTTGGCCGGCAGCTCCGTGACGGTGCCCGCCCACGGGCAGGCCACGGTCCAGCTCACCGCCGACACCCGCGCCGGCGGCGACTCCTACGGCACCTTCGGCGGCCGGCTCGTCGCCACCGCCGACGGGGTGAGTGTCCAGACGCCGTTCAGTGTCTTCCGGGAACAGCCGTCCGCCGACGTCCACCTGAAGGTCACCGCCCGGACCGACGCCCCGCAGGAGGTGGTCACCCAGCTCGGCAACCTCGCCACCGGCGAGTTCGTCGTCAGCTACGACAGCGCGGACACCGTCCGGGTGCCGATGGGCGACTACGTGGTGCTCAGCATGGGCATCAGCGCCGACGGCACGGGCACCGTCCTGGCCAACGGGCGGATGACCATCGACCGGACGACGACGCTGGAGCTCGACGGCCGTCAGGCCCGGCGGGTCGACATCCGGCTTCCGGACCGGGACGCCGCCCCGGTCCTCGGTGAGGTCGAGGTCCAGCACACCGGCGGCCCGCAGCTGTTCGCCATGAGCCTCGCCGGCGATCCCGGCTCCATCTACACCGCCGACCTCGGATCGGAGAACGTCGACGGTCTGATCACGTCGGTGACGGCGCTGTTCGCCCGCCCCGACCGGGGCGGTGACTTCACGGCCAGCCCGTACACCTACCAGACCGGCTGGTACCAGACCGGCTCGTTCGTCACCGGCTTCACCCGTGAGCTCAGCGAGCGTGACGTGGCCAAGGTCCGGGTCGGCTACGCGTCCGCGGCGGCCGACGGGGTGGGGACCCGGGCCAACTACCCGGTGATTCCCGGGGTCGACTACCCCGATGGCTTCGTCCTGCCGCGCACTCCATTGCCGGCGCAGCGGACCGAGTACTACGCCGGCAACCTCGGCTGGGAGTCGACCTTCGAGGAGGGCGTCGGCGCGGGCGCGGACTACCGGCGGGTGGCGGAGCTCGCCGCGCAACGGTCGGACTACCAGGCGGGGAAGGACTACACCGAGCAGTGGAACCAGGGTGTGTTCAGCACGCCGATGACGCCGGCCTTCCCTGAGTACCCGATTGTCGAGCGGCGGGGCAACGAGTTCCTCCTCCGGCTCGACGGCTACGCCGACGCCGCCGGTCACCGGGGCTACTCGGAGGCGGCCGGGTCGACCGGGAAGCTGGCGCTGTACCGCGGTGACATGCTGGTCGAGGAGCGGGCCGGGGCGTACGCCGGGATCGACGTCGGCGAGGCGGGACGCTCTCGGTACCAGCTGTCGTACGGCTTCACCCAGCCGGCGCCGGCGCGGCTCTCCACCCGGGTCGAGACCGTGTGGGAGTTCGACTCGGCGTACACGGAGACCGGTACGGCCCTGCCGCTGACCGCGGTCGGGTTCGCCCCCGGGCTGGACGACCACAACACGGCGAAGAAGCACGGCATGCTGGCGGTGCCGCTGACCTTCACGCGTCAGGCCGGCGCCGGCAAGGTCGCCGAGGTCGAGGTCGAGGCGTCGTTCGACGACGGTGCCCACTGGACCAAGACGCAGGTGCTGTCGCTGCCGGGCGGCCACACGGCCAAGGTCAAGCACCCGGGCCGGGCCGGATTCGTGTCGCTTCGCGCCCGCGTCACCGACTCGGCCGGTGCGGTCGTGACCACGACCGTGATCCGGGCGTACGAGATCCGGTAACACCTGTCGAACGTTGGTGGGGCCGTCCTGGTCGGGACGGCCCCACCACCGTCTCCGGTCACCGACCCCCGCACCGGGCCGCGTCGCGGCCCGGCCCATGCGCCCGTCCGGCGAACCCGCGGCCGGCCGGCGCGGGAGGTGACGAAGATTATTGCGGCTCGGCCCGTGGGCCGCCGCGGTCCCGCCGGTCCGTACGATGCGCGGGTGATTCTTCGCGGCAAGATCCGGTCCGACGCGCCGCTGCTGGTGCTGGCTCTCGAGGAGGAGGCCGCGCATCTCGACGGCGACCTTCCGGTGCTGGTGACCGGGATGGGCAAGGTCAACGCGGCGGCCGCCGTGGCGGCGGTCCTGGCCGCCGATGTGAAGCCGAGTCTGGTGCTCAACCTTGGCACCGCCGGTGCGTTGCGACCCGGCTGGGACGGTCTGCACGAGATCGGCAGCGTGTTCCAGCACGACCTCGACACCGAGCTGCTGCACAACCTGACCGGGCACATCTGCGGCGCGCCGCTGACGCTCGGTACGCAGACGGCGGTGCTCGCCACCGGCGACACCTTCGTCTCCGACGAGGCGACTCGGGCTCGGCTCGCGCAGCGGGCGGACCTGGTCGACATGGAGGGGTACGCCGTGGCCTCGGCCGCAGCCCGGGCCGGGGTGGCGTGCCGGCTGGTCAAGCGGGTCAGCGACGAGGCGGGCGACGGCGCGGTGCGGAGCTGGCAGGAGTCAGTGGACGCCTGCGCCCAGGACCTCGCCGCCTGGATCCGCAAGGAATTCTCCTAACCCGCGACCCCCGGCGTTCTTCCACGTCGATCATGAGGTTGGCGGCCGACCCGTCGGCGTGTCGCACCCGCAGACCTCATGATCGACCACTGTGGGGCGGGAGTGGCGTTAATCTACCGAAGTGAGGCGAGAGGGCTGCCGTCTTCAGGCGGCAGGTGAATCGCTGCACCAACCCCATACTGTTAGATGTACGTCGTGCGTGGCTGAACACCAGACGAACCGCGGGGCGGCGTACAGCCTCGGATACCACAGCGTGTGGTGCCCGAAGTACCGCCGCGGCGCACTCGTCGGCCCGGTCGCCGAACGGCTCCGAGAACTGATCGAACAGAGATCCGCCGAGTATGGATGGTCAACTGTGGCACTGGAAGTCACGCCCGACCATGTGCACCTGTTCGTTCGCGCTGACCCGGCCGCGTCACCGTCGTACATCGCGAACCAGTTCAAGGCTTTACGTCGAGGGTTCTCCGCGACGAGTTCCCTCACCTGCGGCGACGTTTGCCCACCCTGTGGTCCCGGTCGTACTTTGTGTCGTCGGTTGGCGACGTGTCCGCTGCGACGATTCAGAAGTACATCGAAACGCAATGGGAACGTCCGTGACGCAAAGGGACGACATCGTGAAGGTCAACCACGGTTACGTCCGGCGGCTGTCCCTCACCCCTGGGCAGGTCGCAGCCCTCGACAGTCAGGGGCATGCTGCTCGTGCCATGTGGAACCTGCTGCACGCATGGTGGACGTGGGGCGGGAAGAACCGCCGCCCGAGCCTGAAGCAGGCCGACGAGGCGATCCGGCAAGCCCGCAACGACATCCCGTGGCTCGCTGATCTTCCGGCGCAGGCCGCGCAGCAGGTACTCAAGACGTACATGCGGGCGTGGAAAAACTGCTGGGAGGGTCGCGCGTCGGCCCCCGAATTCAAGTCCCGAATCCGGTCGAGGATGGCCGTCGACGTGCCCCAAGGCCGTGACCTAGGCGTGGTTCGGCTGTCCCGCCACGTCGGACAGGTCCGCGTACCCAAGGTCGGTGTGGTCAAGTTCCGCTGGTCCGGCCCTATTCCTGGAGTCGGCCGCGAGTCTGGCCGTGTCACCGGCGCCCGGCTCGTGAAGGACGCGTTGGGCTGGCACGTCGTGTTCCGCACCGAGGTCGACAAGCCCACTTCCGCGCAGCATCCGGGGCCGGCTGTCGGTGTGGACCGGGGCGTCAACGTCGCCCTCGCGTTGTCGGACGGCAACGACCGGTCTCATGGGGACTGGATCCGTCCGAAGGAAGCCGAACGGCTCCTCAGGCTGGAACGCAAGGCTGCACGACAGAAGCAGACACGTAAGCGTGGTGAGCCGTGCTCGAACCGGCTGCGCCGCACGTACGACCAGATCGCCAAGGTGCGCGCGAAAGTCAAGCGCCGTCGGAGCGACTGGCAGCACAAAACCACCACGTCCATCGCGGAGCGATACGGGATCGTGGTGGTGGAAGACCTGCAGATCCGCAACATGACCCGCAGCGCCAAGGGCACCGTCGATGCGCCCGGCGTGAACGTTCGGCAGAAGTCTGGGCTGAACCGTTCGATGTTGAACGAGGCGCACGGCCGGACTGTTGATCTGCTGGCGTACAAGCTGGTGGAACGAGGCGGTCAGTTGTTGAAGGTTCCCGCTGCGGGTACGTCTCAGACGTGTTCGGCCTGCGGGTATCGTGACCCGGCTTCCCGCAGGGGTGTCGTGTTCGTCTGCACGTCGTGCGGTTGGACGGGTCATGCCGACAGCAACGCCGCCGTGAACATCCTGAACGCGGCAGGGCTTGCCGTGTATGGACGTGGAGCCGAGACCGTCGGGTCCCGCTGTGAAGCGTCAACCTCCCGGCGTGCAGCATGAGCGCCGCCGGGAATCTGCCTCCTTCAGGGGGGCAGCGGAAGTCAATGCGGACCGTCGGTGGAGCAGGGGGTGCGGCCGTGAAGGTGCGTACGTGCGGCCGTCGGGCGACCGCCCCGGCCCGTGGTCCGGCAGGGTGAGCGGCGGGCGGCTGCTCGCGGTCAGCGACCTGCACGTCCGGTACGCCGAGAACCGCGCGATCGTCGACGGGCTGCGCCCCGGTTCCGAGCACGACTGGCTGATCGTGGCCGGCGACGTGGCCGAGTACTTCGCGGACGTCCGCGCGACGCTGGCCCTCCTGCGCGACCGGTTCGCCACCGTGATCTGGGCTCCCGGCAACCACGAGCTGTGGACGCTGCGCGACGATCCGGTCCAGCTGCGCGGTGAGGCGCGCTACCGGGAACTGGTCGCGATGTGCCGCGAGTTGGGCGTGTTCACTCCGGAGGACGCGTACCCGGTCTGGCCCGGCCCGGACGGCCCGGTCACCGTGGCGCCGCTGTTCACGCTCTACGACTATTCGTTCCACGCCCCCGGCGCCACCGACAAGGAGGAGTCGCTGCGCCGGGCGTACGACGCTGGGGTGGTGTGCACCGACGAGATGCTGCTGCATCCCGACCCGTACCCGGGACGCGACGCCTGGTGCGCGGTCCGGGTGGCGTACACCGAGCGGCGGCTGGCGGCCGTCGACCCCGCCCGGCCGACGGTGCTGGTGAACCACTTCCCGCTGGTTCGGGAGCCGACCCGGGTGCTGCGCCACCCGGAGTTCGCGCAGTGGTGCGGCACCACGCGGACAGCGGACTGGCACCTGCGCTTCCGCGCGGCCGCAGTGGTCTACGGCCACCTGCACATCCCACGCACCACCTGGTACGACGGGGTTCGCTTCGAGGAGGTGTCGCTGGGCTATCCGAGGGAGTGGCGTCCCCGTGGCGAGCCGGTCCTGCCCCGCGTGGTGCTGCCCGCCCCGCCGTCCTGACTCGCGGCGGGTGCGATGTCGCGCGGGATCCGGCGGCCCGTGCCAGGTAGCCGTGACCGGTCGGATCGCGGTGGAGGTCGCCCGCCACTGCCGTCACCGTTCGTCGGTCGGCTGCCGGTCCGCGGCGACTACCGGCCGGTCGAGGAAGAGCAGCTGGGCCCGCTTCTCCGGCTTGTCGACGATCGGCCCGAGGTGGAAGCCGCTGCGCAGCAGCCGCGCGATCGCCTTGTCGTTGCGCGCGTCCGGCTCGGCCAACAGCCGTCGCCGGTTCGGGTCGGCCCAGACGAAGTCGAGCAGCGCGCCGAGCAGCTCTCCGGTGAATCCCGGCTCGGCCACGGCCGCCGGGCCGACGAGCAGGTGCAGGCCGAAGTCCCCGGGCTGGACGGGGTAGCACTCGCCGACCGGGTCGGCCTCCGGCTGGTACGTCTGGAACAGCGCCACCGGCAGCCCGTCCCGGCGCACCAGGTAGGCGTGGTGTGTGGTCAGCGAATTCAGGTAGGTGTAGATCTCCCGCACCCGCTCGCGGTCGGCGTCCAGCATGCCCCAGAACCGGGCCCGCTCCTGCGTCACCCAGCCGTGCAGCAGGTCGACGTCGCCGTCCGGGTCGACCGGGCGGACGGTGAGCCGGCCGAACCCGGCCACGTCGCGGTCGTGGTGGTGCGGGTCGGTTCCGGTGGTGTCCTGCTCAGTGGTCATCTCGCTCCTCGGTGAGCTGCTCCCAGTCCGTGGTCACGGGCAGCAGGTCGCCGGCCAGCCAGGCCGGCGTCTGGTCGTGGTGGTGCGCGTCGCCGGGCACCCCGCAGGCGCCGAACGGCACGACCCAACGGCTGCGGTCGCGGTCGCCGAGATCCCAGACGTAACGCGCCGCCGGCCCGCGCAGGCAGTCGTGGGTGACTCCCGGCACGCTGGAGGTGCAGAGCACGCAGTCGTGGTCGCCGGCGAGCCCTGGCACCACGTCCGCGTCCGCCTCCGGCAGCGCTCGCCACGGCGTGAGCCGGTGCAGCTCGCCCCAGCGGGGCAGCTCCCGTTCCGCCACGTCCTCGACGGCGGCGCGCACCAGCGCCTCCGGGTCGCCGTCGGGCAACAGCCCGCTGCCCAGCACCGCCTCGATCGCGTGCGCCACCCGCGGCGTGAGCGCCAGCCAGGGCTGGAACAGCTGCGGGTACGCCGGTGGGTCGGCGAGCGGGGCGAGCGCCTCGTGGGCGGTGAGCCGGCGCACGAGCGCCGCCCGCACCAGCGCGTACGCGGCGGCGTCGCGGCTGTCGGCGGCCATCCGGCGGTCCCAGCCCAGCAGCCGGTCACGCAGGGCGGTGGCGGCGGGACCGAGCCCGGTGAGCCGGGCCAGCCGGGCGATCAGGGGGCCCGCCGAGGCCAGGTGCGCGTCGGTGTGGATCGTCGCCATCGCCTCGGCCGTCCAGTCGCCGCCCGCGTCGAGCAGTTCACGGATCCGGTCGGCCCGGTACGGCGGGGCGAACTCGACGCCGAGCGGCGCGGCGAGCTCGCACGCGTTCGCCATCACCGCGCACTCGTCCACCTCGGCGAGTGGCATCGGCGCGTACCAGCCCTGCCAGGCGTGCTCGGCCGACCAGGCGGGGACCACCCGGAGCCGGTTCGCCGGATGCCGCACCGGCACCGCGCCGGCGACGCGGTGCAGCAGCCCGCCGGAGTTGTCGGCGGCCTGGAGCACATTGACCGGCTCGACCCACTGGTCGACGGCCGCGTCCACGTCGGCGACGGTCCGGGCCCGCAGCAGCGCCGGCAGCGTGGCGAAGCCCAGCTCCGCGAGCACCCGGGGCGGATGGCGGAGGCTGATGGCCGTGTCGTCGTCCGGGCCGCCGATCACCACCGGCCCGCGGGCGGTCTCGATCACCTCGACCTCCACCGGGTTCCCGCCGGCGACCTCGACGGTCTCCGTGTGCGTCGCCGCGGGCTCCCAGCCGTCCGGTCCGTACGCCTCGACGGCGGTGCCGCGGCGGCGCAGCCGCTCCGCGTACAGGTCCTGGTAGTCGGCCATCGCGTTGGTGATGGCCCAGGCGACCCCGCCGGTCTGTCCGAAGTGTGCGATTCCTGGCACGCCGGGCACTGCGAATCCGACGACGTCGTACTCCGGGCAGGCCAGCCGGATCTGCTGGTACACGCCGGGGTCCTCGATGAAGCGGTGCGGGTCCCCGGCGAGCAGCGCCGCCCCGGCGGCGGTGCGGTCACCGGCCAGCAGCCAGCCGTTGCTGCCGGCGGTGGCCGGTGCGTCGGCTGCGAAGAGCGTCATCCACTGTTCGCCGAGCCGGCGGGCCACGTGCTCGCGCCACAGCTTCGTCGGCACGTTGGCGAACAGCACGTGGTGGGACAGCCACACGGCCAGCGGGGTCCACGGCTCCCAACGGCCGGGTTGCAGCCCGACGGCGGCGAACTGCGGCGACCGGGACGCCCCGGCGGCCAGGCCGGCGTTGACCCCGTCGACGTAGGCGCCCACCCACTCGGCGGTGGCCGGATCCAGCGCGGTGTGGCAGCGGCGGGCGGTGTCCGCCAGCCGCGCGCGGCGGGCGAACCGATCCCAGTCCAGCTCGCCGACGCCGAGGAAGGCCGCACTGGTGCCCTGGGCCCGGTGCCGCTCCACCTCCAACTGCCAGGCCCGGTCGTACGCGGTCACCCGGCCCTGCGCCGCGACGAGCGCCGGCTCCGCGTCGGCCCGCAGGTGCGGGACGCCCCAGGCGTCGCGGAACACCTGGGGGGTCACGCCGGCTCCGGGGCGGGTCGTGCGACCGGGCGGCGGGCGGCCGGAACGACCAGCGGGGTGCCGCTCTCCGGGTCCTCGATCACCCGGCAGGGCAGCCCGAACACCTCCGCGACCAGCTCCGCGGTGACCACCTCGCCGGGCGGCCCGGCGGCGACGACCCGGCCGTCGCGCATCGCGATCAGATGGGTGGCGTACCGGGCGGCGTGGTTCAGGTCGTGCAGCACCGCGACCAGGGTGCGGCCCTGCTCCTCGTGCAGCCGGGCGCACAGGTCGAGGATCTCGATCTGGTGGGCGATGTCCAGGTAGGTGGTGGGCTCGTCGAGCAGCAGCAGCGGCGTCTGCTGGGCCAGCGCCATGGCGATCCACACCCGCTGGCGCTGCCCACCGGAGAGTTCGTCCATCACCCGGTCGGCGAGGTCGGCGACGCCGGTGGCCGTCATCGACTCCTCGACCACCCGCTCGTCCTCGCGTGACCACTGCCGCAGCAGGCCCTGATGCGGGTACCGGCCGCGGGCCACCAGCTCGGCCACCGTGATGCCGTCCGGCGCGATCGACGACTGCGGCAGCAGACCGAGCGTGCGGGCGACCTGGCGGGCCGGCCGGCGGTGGATGTCCGCCCCGTCGAGCAGCACCGATCCGCTCGTCGGCTTGAGCATCCGCGACAGCGCCCGCAGCACTGTCGACTTGCCGCACGCGTTGGGCCCGATCACCACCGTGAAGGAGTGGTCCGGCACGGCGACGGTCAGTTCTTCGGCGATGGTGCGCCGGTCGTACGCGAGGGTCATCCCGGTACCGAGGAGCCTGGAGGTGCCGGCCTGCATGAGTGGTGCTCCGTTCTCGTCGCGGGTGTTCCCGGCGGCTCCGCCGCCCCTCGCGAACCGGCTCACAGCCGGCCCGCCCGTCGTTGCATCGCCAGCAGCCAGACCAGGTACGCCCCGCCGATCGCGCCGGTGATCGCGCCGGCCGGAAGCTGGTGACCGGTGAACGCCCGTTGCGCCAGCAGATCGGCGGCCACGAGCAGTGCCGCGCCCACACACATCGCGGCAAGCAGGTTCGGCCCGGGCGAGCGGGTGAGACGTCGGGTCAGGTGCGGAGCGGTCAGCGCCACGAACGACACCGGTCCGGCGGCCGCCGCCGCGAACGACACCAGCAGTACCGCCGCGGCGAGCAGCACCATCCGCAGCCGTCGCACCGGAACACCGAGCGCCGCGGCGGTGTCGTCGCCCATCTCCAGCATCCGCAGCGCCGGTCCGCAGCCGACCAGCACCAGCGGGCCGAGCACCCCCAGCACGATCAGCAGCGGTAGCGCCTCGGACCAGCCCCGCCCGTCCAGGCTCCCGGTGAGCCAGAGCACCGCCCGGGCGGCGTCCATCAGCGGTGCCCGGGTCAACAGGTAGCCGTTGACGCCGGTGAGGATGGCGGTGATGCCGATGCCGACCAGGATCAGCCGGTAGCCGTGCACGCCGTTGCGCCAGGTGAGGAGGTAGACGAGCAGCCCGGTGGCGAGGCCGCCGGCCACCGCTGCGCCGGAGAGGGCGAGGCTGCTGCCGCCGAGCACCACCACGACCAGCGCGCCGGTCGACGCGCCCTGGGTGAATCCGAGCATGTCGGGGCTGCCCAGCGGGTTGCGCACCAGCGACTGGAAGACCGCCCCGGCCAGCGCCAGGGCCGCGCCCACCAGCAGCGCGGTGACCAGCCGGGGCAGCCGCAACTCGTGGATGATGAACCGCTCGGCCGGGGTGCCGCCACCGAGCAGGGTGCGCAGCACGTCGGCGGGCGTCATCGGGTAGTCGCCGCCGGCGACGGCCACCACGCCGAGGGCCGCGGCGAGCAGGGCACAGCCGGCTCCGACGGCGAGCGCGCGGGGACGGAACCGCAGCGAGTATCCGCCCGGGGTACGCAGTACGGTCACGGGCGGGCCACCCTCCTGCGCAGCACCAGCCAGAGGAAGAGCGGCCCACCGAGGACGGCCGTCACCATCCCCACCTGGAGTTCACCGGGGCGGCCGAGCACCCGGCCGAGCACGTCGGCGCCGAGCAGCAGCACCGGTGAGAGCACCGCGCAGTACGGCAGCAGCCAGCGCAGGTCGGGCCCGGTGAGCGCGCGGACCAGGTGCGGCACGAGCAGGCCGACGAAGACGATCGGGCCGCAGGCTGCGGTGGCCGCCCCGCACAGCAGGGTGACCACCGTGATGACGGTCGCCCGGATCAGCGCCGGGCGCGCGCCGAGAGCCCGGGCCGCGTCGTCGCCGAGAGCGAGTGCGTTGAGCGGACGCGCGGCAGCGAGCGCGACCAGCAGCCCTGCCCCGATGAACGGCGCCACCCGGGCGACCGTGGCGGCGTCGGCGCTGGCCAGCGAGCCGACGGTCCAGAAGCGCAGCCGGTCCAGCGAGGCGGCGTCGAGCAGCATCACGGCGCTGACGTACGAGTAGAGGGCGGCGTTGAGCGCCGCGCCGGCCAGCGCGAGCCGGGCCGGGGTGGCGCCGCGCCCGCCTCCGACGGCGTAGACCAGCGCGGTCACCGCCGCCGCGCCGAGCAGCGCGAACCACACGTACCCGTTGAGTGCGGTCACGCCGAGCACGGCGGCGGTGGCCACCGCGGCGGAGGCGCCCGAGTTGATGCCGAGCAGACCCGGGTCGGCGAGCGGGTTGCGGGTGAGCGCCTGCATCACCGCGCCGGCCACACCGAGGGCGGCGCCGGCGAGCAGGCCGAGCAGCGTACGCGGCAGACGCATCTGGTGGACGACCGCGTACTCGGCCGAGTCGGGTTCCCGTAGGCCCGACCAGACGTCGGCGAGAGGCAGTTGCTTCGCGCCCACCGTGATGCTGAGCACGACGACGGCGGCGAGCAGCGCCACGGCGCCGACCAGGCCGACGGCCCGTACGGTGGCCCGCCCGCGGCGCGGTGGGACCGGTCGGGGGGCCGTCGCGGCGACGCCGGATGGTGATGACTGGAGAACGGACAGTGTGGGCTCCGGTAGGGGGAGAAACGCCGGACGAGACTTGACAGCGATTTAGGTTAGGTTAACCTAACCGCGCTGTCCACGGTCATCCTGGACCCTGATCGAAAGACGACGCCATGCTCGATTCCACGTCTCGTATCTCCCGTCGCGGCCTGCTGGCCGGTGGGGCCGCCGCCATCGGCCTCCTGCTGGCCGGTTGCAGCGGCGGCGGCGATTCCGCCAAACCGACCACCAGCGGTGGTGGCCCCTGGACGTTCACCGACGACCGAAGCGAGAAGGTGACCGCCGCCAACCGGCCGAACCGGGTCGTGGCGTTCACCGGCACCGCCGCCGCGTTGGTCGATTTCGGACTCGACAAGCAGATCGTCGGGGTGTTCGGCGAGACGAAGCGGGCCGACGGCACGGTCGACCCGCAGGCCGGTGACCTGAACGTGGAGGGGGTGGAGATCCTCGGCAACGTCTGGGGCGAGTTCAGCGTCGAGAAGTACGCCGCGCTCCGCCCCGAGTTGCTCGTCACCCACATGTACGACCCCGGCGCCCTCTGGTACGTCCCGGACGAGAGCAAGAACAAGATCCTTCCACTCGCGCCCTCCGTGGCGATCACCACCGCACGGGTGCCGATGACCAAGCCGATCGAGCGCTACGCCAAGCTCGCCGAGTCCCTCGGCGCGGACCTGTCCGCGAAGAAGGTCACCGACGCCAAGGCCCGCTTCGAGGCGGCGGCCGAGTCGGTCCGTCAGGCGGTGAAGGCCAACCCGGGCATCAAGGTGCTGGCCGCCTCCGGCAGCCCGGACCTGTTCTACGCCTCCAACCCGAAGGTCAGCACCGACCTCATGTACTTCGCCGAGCTCGGCGTCGACATCGTGGTGCCCACCAAGCTCGAAGCGGGTGACTACTTCGAGGCGCTCAGCTGGGAGAACGCCGGCAAGTTCCCGGCCGACCTGATCCTGCTGGACAACCGCAGCACCGCGCTGCAGCCCAAGGACCTCGCCGCCAAGCCGACCTGGGCACAGCTGCCCGCGGTCAAGGCCAACCAGGTCGCGCCGTGGGACGCCGTCCCACGCTTCTCGTACGCCGGCGCCGCGCCGCTGCTGGAGAACCTCGCCACCACCATCCGCGCCGCCAAGAAGCTGAGCTGAGGCGGCGAGGAAGGGCCCCGGCCGACGATCCGCTGTCCGCCGGGCCCCTTCCCGGCATCTCTCGCGGCCTCCGCCGCGTATGTCCGGCACGTAGTCCGGCGACGCCGTTCCCCCTGCCGTCCTGCCGCCCGACCACGGCGGCGGGTTCCGGCCGCCCGAGATCAGCTCCGTCCGCAACCGAGCGTGGAGGACATTTCCCAATGAGTCTGCCGGCGTACACCGTCGAGGCCGTCACGAACCTGCCCGGTTCGCCCACCCCCGTCCCGGTCGAGGCCCGGTCCGGTGCCACCGCCGCCCGGGGACATCTGTTCAACAGCGGGACGGCCGCGCGGTACCGGACGGTTCTCGCCGGTGGTGTCGACCGGGTGGCCCGGCGAGTGGCCGGCGTGGACCGGCCGTTCACCGGGGTGACGCCGGGGGAGCTGGCTCCCCGGTTCGCCGGCATCGACCTGGACCGGCCGCTCGGCGACACCGCCGCCGCTCTGGACGAACTCGACGAGGTCTACCTGCGCGACGCGGTCTGGTTCCACCATCCCCGCTACCTGGCGCACCTGAACTGCCCGGTGGTGATCCCGGCGCTGCTCGGCGAGGCGGTGCTCAGCGCCGTGAACTCCTCCCTGGACACCTGGGACCAGAGCGCCGGGGCGACCCTGGTCGAGCGCCGCCTGATCGACTGGACGGCTGAGCGGATCGGTCTCGGTCCCGCCGCCGACGGGGTCTTCACCAGCGGCGGCAGCCAGTCGAACCTGCAGGCGCTGCTGCTGGCCCGGGAGGAGGCGTGCCAGGCCGCGGCGGGCCGGGAGGCCCGTGCCGAACTGCTGCCCCGGCTGCGGGTGCTCACCTCGACGGCCGGTCACTTCAGCGTGCAGAAGTCGGCGAACCTGCTCGGCCTGGCCCCGGACGCGGTACTGACCATCCCGACCGACGCGCAGCGGCGGATGATCCCCGCCGTGCTGCGGCGGGAGATCGAGCGCTGCCGGCGCGACGGGCTGGTGGTGATGGCCGTGGTGGCCACCGCCGGTACCACGGACTTCGGCTCCATCGACCCGCTCGACGAGATCACGGCGGTCTGTGCCGCCACCGGCGTCTGGCTGCACGTCGACGCGGCGTACGGCTGCGGGCTGCTGGCCTCGCGCACCCGCCGGCACCTGCTCGACGGGATCGAGCGGGCCGACTCGGTGACCGTCGACTACCACAAGTCCTTCTTCCAGCCGGTCAGCTCCAGCGCCGTGCTGGTACGCGACCGACGCGTGCTGCGGCACGTCACGTACCACGCCGACTACCTCAATCCGGCCCGCATGGTCGAGCAACGCATCCCCAACCAGGTGGACAAGAGCCTCCAGACCACGCGGCGTTTCGACGCGCTCAAACTCTGGCTGACCCTGCGAGTGATGGGCCCCGACCTGCTCGGCGACCTCTTCGACGAGGTGGTGGACCGGGCCGCCGACGCCTGGGAACTGATCAGCGAGGACCCCCGGTTCGAGGTGGTTACCCGGTCACCGCTGAGCACCGTCGTCTTCCGCTACCTGCCCACCGGAGCGGGGCGGGGACTCGCCGACGCGGCGAACCTGTACGCGCGGGAGGCGCTGGCCGCCTCCGGCGCCGCCCTGGTCGCCGGCACCACGGTGGACGGCCGGCACTTCCTCAAGTTCACCCTGCTCAACCCCGAGACCACTCTCGACGACGTCGGGCACGTGCTGCAGCTCATCGCCGAACACGCGGGCCGGTACGTGCACGAGCGGAGCACCGCCGACCTGGCCTGCCGGGTCGGCTGACCACCGAAGGCTGCCGAACCCGCCCGGGAGGGCCGCATGTCCACGCACGATTTCATCGCCATCGGCCTCGGCCCGTACAACCTGGGCCTGGCCTGCCTCACCGCGCCGATCCCCGAACTGGACGGGGTGTTCCTGGAGGCCCGACCGGGCGTCGACTGGCACCCCGGCATGCTGTTGTCCTCGGCCCGCCTGCAGACACCGTTCCTGGCCGACCTGGTCACCCTCGCCGACCCCACCTCGCCGTTCTCGTTCCTCAACTACCTGAAGGAGAGCGGGCGGCTCTACCCGTTCTACATCCGGGAGAGCTTCTACCCGCTGCGCGGCGAGTACAGCGCGTACTGCCGGTGGGCCGCCGCGAAGCTGCCCAACCTGCGGTTCAACCACGAGGTCACCTCCGTCGAGTACGACCCGGCCGACGGGCGGTACGTGGTGCGCGCCCGGGTCGGCGCGGGGGAGACCGTCACCTACCGGGCGCGGCATCTGGTGCTCGGCACCGG
This sequence comes from Micromonospora sp. NPDC005367, assembly GCF_040606825.1. Classification (NCBI taxonomy): domain Bacteria; kingdom Bacillati; phylum Actinomycetota; class Actinomycetes; order Micromonosporales; family Micromonosporaceae; genus Micromonospora; species Micromonospora sp. NPDC005367. The sequence continues at coordinate 62,650 of NZ_JBEXFP010000011.1, forward strand.
GACCCCGCCATACCTGCCCGAGAGGTGCGAGGGGCTCGGCGGCGAGCCGGTGCACACCTCCCGCTACCTGGAGAACCGCGCGGCGCTGCGGACCAGACGGAGCATCACGGTGATCGGCAGCGGGCAGAGCGCGGCGGAGATCTACCACGACCTGCTCGGCGACATCGACACGTACGGCTACCAGCTGAACTGGGTCACCCGCTCGCCCCGGTTCTTCCCGCTGGAGTACACCAAGCTCACCCTGGAGATGACCTCACCGGACTACGTGGACTACTTCCACGCCCTGCCCGAGTCGACCCGCTACCGGCTGGAGTCCGAGCAGAAGGGCCTGTTCAAGGGCATCAGCGGGGATCTCGTCGACGGGATCTTCGACCTGCTCTACGAGCGCAGCGTCGCCGGGCCGGTGAACACCCGGCTGCTCACCAACACCGAGCTGGTCAGCGCCGCGTACGAACCGGCCACCGGCACGTACGACCTCGGGCTGCGGCACGTCGAGCAGGGGCGGGACTTCACCCTGCGTACGGAGGGGCTGGTGCTGGCCACCGGCTACCGCTACCTGCCGCCGGCGTTCCTGGAGCCGGTCCGGGACCGGATCCGCTGGGACGCGCACGGACGCTTCGACGTCGCCCGCAACTACAGCATCGACCACGCCGGCCGGGAGATCTTCCTGCAGAACGGGGGCACCCACACCCACAGCGTGACCTCGCCGGACCTCGGCATGGGCCCGTACCGCAACTCGTGGATCATCCGTGAGCTGCTCGGCCGGGAGCACTACCCGATCGAGAAGAGCATCACCTTTCAGGAGTTCGGCGCACCGGCGGGATCGGCGTCGTGAGCGGGCGCAACGAGTCGGCGGCTGATGACTCCCGGCCGCGTCGCGGCGTCGAGTTCACTCGGGTCGACCCCTCGTTGGGCGAGTTCGCCCTGCGCCCGGTCGATCCGCACATCGACGCCGCGCTGCTGCACCGCTGGGTGACCCATCCGAAGGCCGTGTTCTGGCTCATGCGGGACGCCGACGTGGCCCGGGTCGCCGAGGAGTACCGGCGCATCGTGGAGCATCCGCACCATGACGCGTACCTGGGCCACTGGCGTGGTCGGCCCGCCTTCCTGGCCGAGCGCTACGACCCCGCGCGCGTCGAACTCGTCGGCCGGTACGACGCACGCCCCGGTGACGTGGGCATGCACTTCCTCTGCGCGCCGGCCGACACCCCCGTGCACGGCTTCACCCGCGCGGTGATCACCACGGTGCTGGCCTGGCTCTTCGCCGACCCGTCGACCGAACGGGTGGTGGTCGAGCCGGACGTGCGCAACACCGCGGTGCACGCGCTGAACGCCGCCGTCGGCTTCGAGGTCGTCGGCGCCATCACGAAACCCGAGAAGGACGCACTGTTGAGCATCTGCACCCGCGCCGGCTTCCATTCCGCCACCGGCCTCGACGCCGGCCCGGTCTCCGCGACCGGAGCGCCCGGCATGGACGGAGCCTCGGCGTGACCGTGTTCGACCCCGTCGCCCACCTCACTCCCGCGCACTGGGCCCGGGCCAACCGGCTGCTGGTGCGCAAGGCCCTCGCCGAGTTCGCCCACGAGCGGCTGCTCACCCCGGAGCCGACGGCCGCGCCCGCCGCCGCTGGCGGCGACACCCCACGCTGGTACGTGGTGCGCAGCGAGGACGGCACCGTGACGTACCGCTTCGCCGCCATCGTGCGCACCCTCGAGCACTGGCAGATCGACGCCGAGAGCATCACCCGGCATCGCGGCGAGGACGAGCTGCCCCTCGACGCGGTCGACCTGATCATCGAGCTGCGCGGGGCCCTCGGGCTCTCCGATCAGGTCCTCCCGGTCTACCTGGAGGAGATCACGTCCACACTGGCCGGCATCGCCTACAAGCTGGACCGCTCGCCGATGACCGCCAAGGAACTCGCGGCGGCCGACTTCCAGACCATCGAGACCTCGATGACCGAGGGTCACCCCTGCTTCGTGGCCAACAACGGCCGGCTCGGCTTCGGCATCGACGAGTACCACCGGTACGCCCCGGAGGCGGCCCGGCCGGTCCGGCTGCTCTGGCTCGCCGCGCACCGCGACCACGCGCAGTTCAGCCACTGCGCGGACCTCGACTACGACACCCTCGTCACCGGCGAACTCGGTGCGGAGACGCTGTCCCGGTTCGAGGCCGTCATGGCCGGGCTCGGCCTCGACCTCGACGACTACCTGCTGCTCCCGGTCCACCCGTGGCAGTGGCGGCACCGGATCGCGGTCACCTTCGCCGGCGAGGTGGCGCAGCGCCGCCTGGTGTGGCTCGGAACCGGGCCCGACGAACACCTCGCTCAACAGTCCATCCGGACGTTCTTCAACCTCACCGACCCGACACGGCACTACGTCAAGACCGCGCTCTCGGTGCTCAACATGGGGTTCATGCGCGGGTTGTCGGCCGCGTACATGGCGGGGACGCCGGCCATCAACGACTGGCTCGCCGAGCTGATCGCCGCCGACGAGGTCTTCACCGCGACCGGCCTCACCGTCCTGCGGGAGCGGGCCGCGATCGGCTACCGGCACTCGCAGTACGAGGCGGCCACCGACCGGTACTCGCCGTACCGGAAGATGCTCGCCGCGCTCTGGCGGGAGAGCCCGGTGCCGGATCTCGGACCGGGCCGGCGACTGGCCACCATGGCCTCGCTGCTGCACGTCGACCGCGACGGCGGCTCCTTCGCCGCCGCGTTGATCGACCGGTCGGGCCTGGCGCCGGAGACGTGGCTGCGCCGCTACCTGGACGCCTACCTGACCCCGCTGCTGCACGCGTTCTACGCCTACGACCTGGCCTTCATGCCGCACGGCGAGAACGTGATCCTCGTCCTCGACGACCACGACACCGTCGAGCGGGCGATCTTCAAGGACATCGCCGAGGAGATCGTGGTGATGAGCCCCGACCGGCCACTGCCACCGGCGGTCGAACGCATCCGGGCCGACGTGCCGGAGCAGGAGCGGCTGCTGGCCGTCTTCACCGACGTGCTGGACTGCTACCTGCGCCACCTGGGCGCGGTACTGGCCGAGGCCGGGACGCTCACCGAGGAGGCGTTCTGGCGTACGGTGGCCGGCTGCGCCGCCGACTACCTGGCTAGCGTTCCGCACCTGGCCGCGCGGATCGAGCGCTACGACCTGTTCGCCCCGGAGTTCGCGCTCTCCTGCCTCAACCGGTTGCAGCTGCGTGACAACCAGCAGATGGTCGACCTCGCCGACCCGTCGGCGGCGCTGCAACTCGTCGGCACGCTGGCCAACCCGCTGGCACCGTACGCGCCCGCGCGCTAGGGCCGACGCCGTCGGGGCGACCGGGGTGGCCGGGACGCCCCGACGGCGCGTCTAATGACCCGATGACGACGCTGCGCACCCTGAGCCTGCTCGCCGCGACTGTGACCATGGGACTGATGGCCGGCCTCTTCACCGCGTTCGCGTACTCCGTCATGCCCGGCCTGGTACGGGCCGACGCCCGGACGCTGATCCTCGCCATGCAGCGGATCAACGAGGCCATCCTCAACGGCTGGTTCTTCGCCTGCTTCTTCGGCGCACTGCTCTTCACCGGCGCGGCCGCGGCTCTGCACGCGAGCGCGGACTGGACCGGCGTGCTGCCCTGGATCGTGTCGGCGCTGGTGCTCTACCTGGTCGCGCTGGTGGTCACCATGGCGGTCAACGTGCCGCTGAACAACGCGCTCGCCCGGGCCGGTGACCCCGACCGGCTCGCCGACGTCGCTGCGGTGCGGGACCGGTTCGCCCCGGCGTGGATCCGCTGGAACCTGGTGCGTGCGGTCGCCTCGGCGGCCGGGTTCGTACTGCTCAGCTGGGCACTGGTGGTGCACGGCCGGGTCGCGGGCTGACCCGGCGCGTCTCCTCGTCCGGGCCGGTCAGAACTCGTGGTACATGACGTGCAGGCCGACCCGGCCGAGGGTGGGGTGCCGGAACGCGCCGGGCACGGTGCCCACCACCGTGAAGCCCTCCCGCAGGTACACCTCGACGGCCGCCCGGTTCGTCTCCACGACCGCGTTGAACTGCATGCCCGCGTACCCCTGCCGCCGAGCCCAGTCGAGCGCGTCCCGGCAGAGCGCGGTGCCGGCACCCCGGCCGCGGCAGTCGGTCGCCACCATGAAGCTCGCGGTGCAGATGTGCGAGCCGGGCCCGGGACGGTTGGGACCCATCTTCGCCGTACCGAGGACCCGCGTGCCGTCGACGGCCACCACGGTACGTCCGGGCGGGGCCTCCACCCAGATCGCGTACGCCTCGTCGGCGCTCATCGCGGGATCGTAGGCGAACGTGTCCTGCGCCCGGACGACTTCGGAGACGATCGGCCACACCTGCGCCCAGTCCTGCGGCGCGAACTCTCGGATCCGCACCCGCGCAGGCTAGGGACGCCGGTACGGCGAGGCAACCGGGTTTCCCGAGACGCCGGCGGCCCGGCGGGCGCTCTCCGGCCGGCGGGATCCGCGTGGTGACGTACCGCTCGGGCGCGGGCACGGGAGGTCCACAGTGGTGGCACCGGCGGATCGTTGTCGGTGCCCGAACCTAGACTCCACGGCCATGGTGATGGTGAGGTTCGTCGACGAGACCACCGGTGGCGCCAAGGCCGACGCGTGGCACCTGGAGGTCTTCGAGGAGCGGCTCGCCCTGCGCGAGCTGATCCGCCGCCGGGTCTTCCAGGAGGTGGCCGAGTACAACGCCCGGCGGCCCGAGGTCTTCCGCGGCCTGGTGCAGCCCAGCGACGCCGAGCGCACGCTCAACGGCTACCGGTTGCGCGAGCCCCGCCGGGTCGACGCCGAGGAGCAGTACGAACGCGCGATCGAGACGTTCGGCCGCAACGGTTTCGTGGTGCTCGTCGACGACCGGCAGGTCGACCACCTCGACGCGGAGGTGCAGTTGCACGCCGGCACGGAGGTCTGCTTCCTCAAGCTCGTCCCGCTGGTCGGTGGCTGATGAGCGCCTACGACAAGCACGTCGCCGCGCTCCGGCGGCTCGCCACCGGCGACGACATCGCCGCGATCGTCACGGAGCTGGTCTGGATCGCCCGTCACTTCCACGGCGGCTGGTACTACGAGGGCCCTCGGATCGCCGATGCGCTCGACGCGCTGCCCGGCGACCGGCGGGCCCGGCTCGCGACCGCCCTGGTCGACCGGCTCGAGGCGGGTGACCCGCCGGGCCACGACGACGAGGCCGACGACGAGGAGTTGAGCACGCTCGTGGTGGTGCTGCTGCGCAGGTTCGGCGCGGCGGTCGCCATCGCCGACATCCGGCGCCTGCTCGGCCACTCCACCGGCCGGTGGACCTGGTGGCTCGTCGACGAGTACGCCGAGCTGTGCCAGGTGGTGTACGAGACCGACGGCGCCCTGCCCGGCGAGGTCGTGGCGGCGCTGCGTCGCACGGAGGTCACCGGCTACAGCTCCACCGGCCCGCTACGGCAGCTGCTCGAACGGGTCCGTGAGCCCCTGCTGAACCCGGGGGAGGCGTGGAGCGACCAGGTGCTGGCCGAGCTGCCCGCGCTCGGCGGCGGCTGGCCGGACCTGCTGGCGCACGCGGTCACCGCCACCGCCGCCCGCCCCACCGCCCGTTGGGAACGGCAGGCGCGCGCGTTGCTCGACCGGGTGGGCGACGACGCCTACCGCAAGACGGCGCTCACCTGGCTGGCGCAGGTCGGTCGCCCGCGCACCGTCGCAATCCGCTCCCGCGACCACGAGTACAACTTCGCCGAGGCGTACGACCCGTACAACGCGACGGCGCTGCGAGGGCTCATCTGGCTGCTCACCCTCACCGCCGACGGCGCGGACAGCGACGTCGCGCGCGAGCTGGGGCGGCTGGTGGAGACCTCGCTGCGCAAGGTGCCGGGCCTCGGCCCGCGCAACCCCAAGGTGGCCAACGCCGCCGTCCAGGCGCTCTCCCGTCTGGACGGTGAGCCGGCGCTGGCCCAGCTCGCCCGGCTGACCGCCCGGGTCACCTACAAGGGCACGCTCAAGGAACTCAACAAGGCTCTCGACCAGCGGGCGACCGATCTCGGGCTGTCCCGGACGGAGGTCGAGGAGCTGGCGGTCCCGACGTACGGCCTGACCGGCACGGGTCGGCGGATCGAGACGTTCGGCGAGGTCACCGCGGAACTGGTGGTCGACGGCGGTGTGGTGGCGCTGCACTGGCGTAACGCCGCAGGCCGGCCGGTCCGGACGGTGCCCGCCGCCGTCCGCCGGGAGCACCCCGAGCGGCTGCGGGAGTTGAAGGCGACGGCGAAGGACGTCGAGAAGATGCTGGCCGCCCAGGCCGAGCGGCTGGACCGGCAGTTCCTCGCCCAGCGGCGTTGGCGGTACGCCGCCTGGCGGGCGCGGCATCTCGACCATCCGCTGGTCGGCACGCTCGGGCGGCGGCTGATCTGGTTGGTCGACGGAGTGCCGTGCGGGTACGCCGGCGGCGCGCTGCGCACCGTCGACGACGTGCCGGTCACGGCGGCCGACGACACCGAGGTGACGATCTGGCACCCGATCGGGCGTGACCTCGCCGAGGTGCTCGGCTGGCGCGACTGGCTGGAACGTCACGCCGTGGTGCAGCCGTTCAAGCAGGCGCACCGGGAGGTCTACCTGCTCACCGCCGCCGAGGAACGCACCGGCGTCTACTCCAACCGGTTCGCCGCGCACGTGTTGCGTCAGCACCAGTTCCACGCGCTCGCGGCGGTGCGCGGCTGGCGCAACCGGCTGCGGTTGATGGTCGACGACGAGTACCCTCCGGCGACCCGTGAGCTGCCCGAGTGGGGACTGCGCGCCGAGTACTGGGTGGAGGGGGCCGGCGACGACTACGACACCGACGCCACCGGCACGGGCAGCTATCTGCGGCTGGTCACCGACCAGGTCCGCTTCTACCCACTCGACGCGCCGGAGAACAGCGCGCACGCCGGTGGCGGCGGGTACGCGCAATGGCTCCCCGCGGGCGGCGAGCCGGCCGCCCCGCTGCCGCTGGAGCAGATCCCGCCGCTGGTGTTCAGCGAGGTGATGCGCGACGTCGACCTCTTCGTCGGGGTGGCCAGCGTGGGCAACGACCCGACCTGGCAGGACGGCGGCCCCGAGGGCCGGTACCGGGAGTACTGGCAGTCGTACGGCTTCGGCGAGCTGTCGGCCACCGCGCAGACCCGGCGGGACCTGCTCATGCGGCTCGTGCCCCGGCTGGCCGTCGCCGACCGGTGCCAGCTGGCGGGACGTTTCCTCGTGGTCCGCGGTGACCTGCGCACATACAAGATCCACCTCGGGTCGGGGAACATCCTGATGAGCCCCAACGACGAGTATCTCTGCATCGTGCCGCAGCAATCGGCGACGGCCGGGAACGGCCAGCTGTTCCTGCCGTTCGAGGGGGACCGGATGCTCGGCGTCATCCTCAGCAAGGCGCTGCTCCTCGCCCGGGACACCGAGATCACCGACGCGACGATCGTCTCCCAGATCCGGCACCGGTGAGCCCGCGCCGTGCCTCCGGTGGTCGCGGCGAGCCGCCGGAGGCACGGTCCCCGGGAACGATCCGGTCCGAAACAGGGTGGTCGGGACGGCCACGTGGACGACATGATCGGATCGCCCAGATCCGACCAGCGACATCTCCGGGAGAGCCGTGTTCGCGCTGCCGCTGACCACCGACGTCGAGCTGCGTCCGCTCGAGCCCTGGCGGGCCGAGGAGTTCCTGGCCCACCTCGACCGTGCCCGCGAGCACATCGCTCCCTGGGTGGGGCCGTCCTTCGTGGCCACCGACCTGGAGTCGGCCCGGGCGGTGCTCCAGCGGTACGCGGACCGTCGGGCGCGCGACGCCGGAGCCATCTGGGGACTGTGGCGTCACGACACGCTCGTCGGCGGGGTCATGTTCGTCTCGTTCGACGTCGCGCTCGGCGTGTGCGAGGTGGGCTGTTGGCTCGAACCGTCCGCCCAGGGCCACGGGCTGGTCTTCCGGGCCGTACGTCACGTCGTCGACCGGGCGGTGCGGGAGCGTGGCATCCACCGGGTCGAGTGGCGCACCAAGCCCGACAACGTACGCAGCATCGCGCTGGCGCGCCGGTTGGGCCTGCGTCTCGACGGCACGCTCCGCGAGGTCTACCCGGGCCCGTCCGGCCGGATCGACATACAGGTCTGGTCGGTGCTCGCCGACGAGTGGCGGGCAGCGTTTCCCGCCGAGGGTGGTGACTCGGACGCAGGCCGGCACGCCGTCGAGTGACCGGGGCACCCGGCCCGGGTCGAGCGCGTCGACCAGCCGCCGGGCGTACCCCCTCTCGCGTCCGGAACGGGTGCCGAGGAACCTGCGCAGCTGCGCGTCCACCGGGCGTCCCTGCTGGGCCGGCTGCCGTTCGAAGAGCCGGAACGAGCGCAGCTCGCCCTCGGCGGCGGCGACCTCCTGCACCGCCTCGACGCCGACCGCGCGGATCAGTTCGTCCTGCCGGTCGGCGACGCAGATGTGGAATCCCAGCGCGGCCATCGCGTCGCGGGACAGCTCCGCCCCGTATCCCGCCCGATGCAGCCCGCGCCGGACGGCCAGCGTCTCAAGGGCGACCCGGTCGCTCTCGCCCTCGACGAGACTCGTTTCTGTCGTACCCCCGCGGCAACATGCATCCATGGCTGTCTCCGCGCTGACCCCTCACTCCGATCAGCCGCGCTCCCTGCCGTTGCGCGAGGCGCGCACCCGGCTCACCCAGCTCGTCGCGCTCGCCGAGCTGACCGACACCGTCACGGTGGTGACCCGCGACGGCGATCCACGTCCGGTGGCCGCGATCGTGCCGGCCGGCGCCGCGCGCACCCAGGCGCAGGCCCGTTCCGACGCCGACCGGCTCGCCACGGTCACCTCCGGCTGGGCCCGCCGCCTCGACGAGCAGCGCCGGCAGAGTGGCCGCCGGCACGCGGCCGAGCTGCGGGCGGTTCGTGCCGCGTTGGCGCAGGCATGGGCCGAGCTCGACCGCCGTACCTCGGGCGACGATCCGGTCCTCGCCCGGCTCCGGGCCGCCCACGCCGATCTGCTCGCCGACTGATCCGGTTGCCACGTCGCCGGCGAGAAGCGCCGGCTGCTGTCAGGCCCGGCGGGTCCGGCCCTTGAGGTGGCGACCCAACTCCCGGGCGATCTCCCGATTGGCGTCGCGTTCGGCGAGGGCCTGACGCTTGTCGTACGACCGGCGGCCCCGGGCGAGCGCGAGTTCCACCTTGGCCCAGCCGTTCTCGAAGTACATCGACAGCGGCACGAGCGTGAACCCGCCCTCCCGGGTCCTGGCGAGGATGCGCTCGATCTCCACCCGGTGCAGCAGCAGCTTGCGGGTGCGCCGCGGCTGGTGGTTGGTCCAGCTGCCGAAGCCGTACTCGGCGATGTGCAGCCCGTACAACATGATCTCGCCGTCGCGTTCCTGGGCGAACGCGTCGACCAGCGACGCGCGCCCCTCCCGCAGCGACTTGACCTCGGTGCCGGCCAGCACGATCCCAGCCTCGTACGTCTTGAGGATCGTGTAGTCGTGCCGCGCCTTCTTGTTCGAGGCGATCAGCCGGCGCTCGGGCTGCCTGGAGGCGTTCACCCGGCTGAGGATATCCGGACGCCGGGCGCCCGCCCGCCCGGTCCATGGCGAGCCGAGTCGATCAGGGCAGCCCGCCCGAGCCGCAGCACCGGCCACGGCGGCCGGGGGAGCACGGTCACGGGGGCCGGCGGTCAGGAGGTCTCGGTGCGGAGCCGCTCGGCGAGTTCCCGAACCGACTCGGTGAGCCGGTCGTCGGATTCGCCCGGCCAGTGCCCGAAGATCGGCGGTGGCACGCTGTCGCTCGGCGGAGGAACCACGTCGCGCGGGTCGATCTGCCGCCGGTCCACCGTCGCCGCCGGGTCGTCCGGGCGCGTCGGGTCGCCCGGCCGGTTGGGCGAGAAGATCCAACTGCCGATCTGGTCGGTGTCCCGCCAGATGTTGATCCACCGCCAGCCGACCCGCCTGCCCACCTCCCGGAGCACGTCGTCGTCGACGTACGCGGGGAACAGGGGGCCGTAGAGCCGGCGCAGCGGCGAGCCGTAGGTGAGCAGGGCGACCCGTTCCCCCACCCGTTCCGGCAGCTGCAGCACGGTCGCCGCGAGCAACACCGACCCGTGGCTGTGCCCGGAGAGCAGCACCCGGTTGCCCTGCCCGACTAGGTAGGTGATCCGTCGGGTCAGCTCGGGTACCGCCCGCTCGGCGTAGCAGGGCGGGGCGAAGGGGTGGGTGCCGCGGGGCCAGAACGTGCCCAGGTCCCAGATCACGCCGACGTACCGGCGGAACTCGACGGTCCGGTAGGCGAAGATGCCGCCGACGAGCAGGCCGAGGAGGATGGCGGCGATCACGTAGCTGCCCGTGCCGAGGAGAAAGTTCACCAGGTCGCCGGGAACCCCGATGTAGCCCTGGACGATGTCCGCCGGGTACCGCCCCATGAGTCCGAAGACACTGGTGGCCAGGCCCAGCCCGATGAGGCAGGCGTAGGCCATGGTGATCGGCTCCAGGTGCTCGGTGAATCGAGCCCGGGCGATGGTCCGCTCGACCTGCCGCAGCCGTGGCCCGGCCTCCGGCGGAGCGTTGGGAAAGTCCCGAGCGACGATCTCGGCGGCGATGCGGTACCTGCTCCGGACGGAGATGACGGTCACCAGCCCGGCGACGAGCAACGTGCCGAGCACCGCCAGCACGAATCCGAAGATCGCCCACTTGTACGCCGGCGGCGGGCTGATCAGGAGGCGTGCCGCGGTCGGCTGGTCGCGGTTCAGCAGGTCCGCCACCCGGTAGACCAGCTCGGAGGAGAACGCCACCGCCAGCCCGGTGGCGACGGCCGCGATGGCCGGTGCTCCCCAACCGCTCCGGGTGGCCCGCATGCCCCGACCGCGCAGCACGACGAGCCCGATGCCGGCCAGCAGCAACGTCTGGGCGACGAAGATCCACGCCAGGGTGGCCCCGTAGCGGGGCAGACCGATCCCCGCCGGCCACGGCGTCGGGTCGACCAGGACGACCACCACGACCAGCACGGTCAACCCGCAGGCGATCGTGCGCAGGGTCCGCATGACGAGGTCCGCCCTAGGGCCGGCTTTTGGCCTTTCTATCAGGTTGTGGGCGCAGACCAGCACCACGCAGGCCACCAGGACCGCTCCGACCAGCACCGCCAGCACCAGCGACGCGACGGAGGCGCCGGGCCCGGCGCGGGCGGCGAGCAGGCTCGCGTCGAGTGTGGCGAACGCGGTCGCGACGTGGATCGAGCGCAGCCGTCCGACGATCGGGGCGAAATTCTGTTCGCCCGCCGCACCGAGCTGGTACTTTCCGGACTCGGTGCGCGTGGTTGGGCGGAATGCGCTGAACGGCCGGCCGGGCCGTGCGCCGAGCCACCAGAGCAGGCCGATGGCCCCGGCCGGGACCAGGCTGAGCACCGCCAGGCGCAGCCCGGTCGGCTGTGCGCCCAGCCAGGACAGCCAGTCCCGGTCTCGGACGCAGCGCGGGGAGGCCATGCACTGCCAGGCGACCAGATCCAGTGCGACCCCGACGATGGAGAGCACGTAGAGCGCGGTCAGGGTGAGCCCGAGTACCCGGCACAGCGTCTTCATCAGGGCATGGGATTCGGGAGGTGTCGGACGCATCCAGGCCGCCACGTTGCAGAGCATGAACGGCAGCAGGAAGACCAGCGACAGCGTCCGCACCGCGGTGCCGGAGGGCAGATCGCTCCAGCGGTACGCCTCCACCGTGACGCCGCCCGGGCCGCGGGTGTCCGGGTAGCCGGGCCGCGGGCGGAAGAACCCGCCGTTGTTGTCCCCGGCGACCTGGTACGCGTGCGGCCGGTCCAGCACCTGCTCGGCGCCGGCCCCCGAGACCCCGTGCACCCGCAGCTCAACGACCTCGCCGGTCTCCGCCGGCCCGGCCGCTGACGCCGGCGTCCCCGACATAGGCCCCCCGGAGGTGTCTACGGCAGCCCGGGCCGCGGCGCCCCGCCGGCGCCCGGCCCCGGTTACCCGCCCGGACGCCCGGCAATCGTCCTGCCGACCCGCTATCACGCCTCTTTCCGGATGCGCCCCACCCAGGTGCCGGTGACCGCTGGTGAGCGAGGTGGTTTCATGGGCGCCATGGCGAATCCGGTGATCCTGACCGTTGACGACGACCCGGTGGTGTCCCGTGCGGTGGCGCGCGACCTCCGCCGGCGCTACAGCGAGCGCTATCGGGTGATCCGTGCCGGGTCGGGCCCCGAGGCGCTGGACGCGCTTCGCGAGATCAAGCTGCGCGGTGAACAGGTGGCGCTGCTGCTCGCCGACCACCGGATGCCGGAGATGAACGGCATCGAGTTCCTCGAGGCAGCGATGGATCTCTTCCCCGCCGCCCGGCGGGTGCTGCTCACCGCGTACGCGGACACCGACGCCGCGATCGAGGCGATCAACGTCGTCGACCTGGACCACTACCTGCTCAAGCCCTGGCACCCGCCGGAGGAGAAGCTCTACCCGGTGATGGACGGGCTGCTGGAGGCGTGGGCGGCCACTCCCGAGGCGGCGCTGACCGAGATCCGGGTGGTGGGGCACCGCTGGTCCGCCCCCTCGTTCAAGATCCGTGACTTCCTGGCCCGCAACCTCATCCCGTACCGCTGGCTGCTCACCGACGACCCGGAGGGCGCCCGGCTGCTCGCCGCGGCCGGCGCCGGCGAGACGGACGTGCCGCTGGTGGTGACCGCCGAGGGCAAGACCTTGATCGCCCCGTCGACGGCCGAGCTGGCCGGCGTGGTGGGGATCGCCGTGCAGCCGACCACCGACTTCTACGACGTGGTGGTGGTCGGCGGGGGGCCGGCCGGTCTCGGTTCCGCCGTGTACGCGGCGTCGGAGGGCCTGCGTACGGTGCTGGTGGAGCGCCGCGCCACCGGCGGACAGGCCGGGCAGAGCAGCCGGATCGAGAACTACCTGGGCTTCCCTGACGGCGTCTCCGGAGCCCAGCTCACCGACCGGGCGCGCCGGCAGGCGCTCAAGTTCGGCGCCGAGCTGCTCGGCACCCGGGAGGTGATCGGCCTGACTGAGGCAGGCGGTGCCCGGTTGCTCCGCTTCGGCGACGGCACCGAGATCGCCGCGCACACCGTGGTGCTCGCCACCGGCGTCTCCTACCGGGCGCTCGACGCCCCCGGCGTCGGCGACTTCACCGGTCGGGGGGTCTTCTACGGAGCTGTCTCCACCGAGGCACCGAACTGCGTTGACCAGGACGTCTACATCGTCGGCGGGGCGAACTCCGCCGGGCAGGCGGCCGTCTTCTTCTCCCGCTACGCCGCCCGGGTGCACCTGGTGGTCCGGGGCGCCGACCTGACCGCGTCGATGTCGCGTTACCTGATCGACCAGTTGGAGCAGAGCGACCGGATCACCGTGCACCCGCACACGCAGGTGGTGGGCGCGGCGGGCGGCGAGCACCTGGAACGGATCACCCTCTGCGACTCCCGTACCGGCGAGGTGCGCACCGCCGACACCTCCTGGCTGTTCGTCTTCATCGGCGCGGAGCCGCGGACGGACTGGCTGGACGGGGTGCTGGTGCGTGACCAGCGTGGCTTCATCATCACCGGGCCCGACCTGGTCAGCGACGGGAAGCCGCCGTCCGGCTGGTCGCTGTCGCGCGACCCGTACCACCTGGAGACGAGCCTGCCGGGGGTCTTCGCCGCCGGCGATGTGCGCTCCCAGTCGGTGAAGCGGGTCGCCTCCGCCGTGGGCGAGGGGGCCATGGCCGTCTCGCTGGTGCACCGCTACCTGGCGGCGCAGTGAGCGCCCCGACCGGCCGGCTGGCGCCGGAGGAGCTGCGCACCCTGTTCCTGTTCGAGGCGCTGGACGACGAGCAGCTGGCCTGGCTGGCGGAGCACGGCCGGAGGGAGCAGCGGGCCGGCGGCACGGTGGTGTTCGACGAGGGTGAGGCCGCGACCTGCTTCTTCGTCCTGCTCTCCGGCACGGTGACGCTCAGCCGGCGGGTGGGCAACGACGAGCTGGAGCTGAGCCGGAGCTCCCAGCGGGGGGTGTACGGCGGCGCCACCCAGTCGCACCTCGCCGATGAGACCGAGCAGATCTACCGCTACACGATGCGCGCGATCACCGACGCCGAGTTCTTCGTGCTTGCCGGGGAGAAGTTCGCGTATGCGGTCCGCACCTGGTTCCCGATGGCGATCCACCTGTTGGAGGGGCTGTTCATCGGGATGCGGAACACCCAGACCCTCGTCGGTGAGCGGGAGCGGCTGCTCGCCCTCGGTTCCCTCTCGGCCGGCCTCACCCACGAGCTGAACAACCCGGCCGCGGCGGCGGTCCGGGCGACCTCGGTGCTGCGCGACCGGGTGGGCGCGATGCGGAGCAAGCTCGCGATGATCGCCGACGGTCGCCTCGACGGCAGCGCCCTGCACCGTCTGGTGGAGTTGCAGGAGGAGGCGGTGGCCCGGGTGGTGACCCCGCTGAAGCTCAGCCCGATGGCCGCCGCCGACGCCGAGGACGCGCTCACCGACTGGCTGGACGAGCACGGGGTACGGGATGCCTGGGACCTGGCGCCGATCCTGGTCGGTGGCGGCGCGGACACCGAGTGGCTGAGCCGGGTACGGACGATCGTCGGGCCGGCCGACCTGGAGTCGGCGATCCGGTGGCTCACCTACACCGTCGAGACAGAGTTGCTGATGCAGGAGATCGGCGAGGCGGTCACCCGGATCTCCGGTCTGGTCGGCGCCGCCAAGCAGTACTCACAGCTGGACCGGGCGCCGTTCCAGGTGGTCGACGTGCACGACCTGCTCGACGCCACGCTCGTGATGTTCAAGGCGAAGATCCCCGCCGGGGTCAAGCTCGTGAAGGAGTACGACCGGAGCCTGCCGCCGGTGCCGGCGTACGCGGCGGAGCTGAACCAGGTCTGGACCAACCTGGTCGACAACGCGCTGGGCGCGATGGGGGACAAGGGGACGCTGACCGTACGCACCGAGCTGGCGGGTGACCTGCTCGCCGTGGAGGTCGCCGACACCGGGTCGGGGATCCCGCCGGAGGTGCGTCCGCGCATCTTCGAGCCGTTCTTCACCACGAAGCCGGTGGGCAGCGGCACCGGCCTCGGGCTGGACATCTCGTACCGGATCGTCGTGCACAAGCACCACGGCGACATTCGGGTACGCAGCGAGCCGGGCGACACGGTCTTCCGGGTGCTGCTGCCGCTGACCGCCGAGCGCCCGCCCACGCCGGATCCGCTTCCCGCGCCCTGACCGTCCGTACCGGCGGGGCGCGGGTTCAGCCGGATCGACGCGGTAGTGGTTCAGCGCGCGCGGTATGCGGCCAGGAAGTCGGCGAGCACCCGGGTGTGCGTGTCGAAGGCCAGCTCGATCGGCTCGGTGAGGACCAGCCACTCGGTGGCCTCCTCGGTCGGCGCCGAGGCGGGCAGATCTTCGGCACGCTGCTCGGGCAGCACGCCGAAGACCATCATCGTGCCACCGGCGGGCGCGCTGTGCACCGCGAAGAGCGTGGCGTCCCGCGCCGCCGCGATCAGGCCGGTCTCCTCGCGCAGTTCACGGACCAGTGCCTCGTTCCACTCCTCGCCGTACTCGATGAACCCGCCGGGCAGGGCGAGCTGCCCGCGAGCCGGCTCGATGTCCCGCCGGACCACCACCACGCCGACGCCGGCGGTGGTGCGGACCGGGAGCACCGCGACCGCGACCGGCAGCGGGTTGCGCCAGACCGTCTGCCCGCAGACCGGGCAGACCCGCGGCCACCCGGCCGACGCCGGGTAGGCGGCTCCACAGAAGGAACAGTGGGCGTACGGCGCACCGGTCATGCCGCAGCACGTTACCCGCGGCCCGCCCTCCACTTCGACCAAGGTCGACTCGGCTTCCGTGAAGTCGGGCTGTCCGCCTCGCCTGAACAGCCCGGCTTCCGTGAAGACGAGTCGATCAAGTGCCGGTGTTGTCGCGGAGGATGTCGCGGGCGTCCATCAGGGCGAAGCCGAGCAGATTCGCCCCGCGCCAGGTGCCGGGCTCGGCGGCCCGTGGGTCGTCGGCGGCGAGCCCGATGCCCCAGACGCGGTCCATCGGGCTCGCCTCGACGAGGACCCGATCGCCGGTGCCGAGCAGGAAATCACGCAGCGCCGGGTGCTGGCCGAACTTGGCGACGCTGCCCGCCACCACGATGCCGTAGCGGGCGGCCTCCCACCGGGCCTCGTCGAAGCCGCGGACCTGCCGGCCGAGCGACTTGGCGCGGTGCGGGTGGGTGGCGGCGAGGATCCTCTCGGCCGTGCCGACGTCGCCGAAGAGCTGCGCCTTGTGCCACATCATCCAGTGCTCGGCGGTGGCGAAGGTGTGATCACCGTCCTCGAACGGGGCGGGCCACCACTGGCTCAGGCACCCGGCGCCGACGCTGCCGTCGCGCTGCGGCCGGTGGCCCCAGAAGAACAGGTAGCGCGGGCGCTGCCCGGCGTGCACCGCGGCGGACAGATCATCGATCGATCGAGGGGACGGCACCGGCGCAGTCTGCCCGATGGCACTGACAAGGTCGACTCGATATCCATGAAGTCGGGCTGTCCGGGCGCGCGCGACAGCCCGACTTCCGTGAAGACGAGTCGATCAAACCGCGCGCGCCGCGCAGGCCGGGCGCCGGGCGGGCCGGGCCCCGGGCGGGCCGCGCGCTGGGCGGGCCGGGCGCTGGGCGGGCGGGCGCTGGGTGGGCCGGGCGCCGGGCGCGCCGTGCCGCGGGGTAGGTCAGGCGGGAACGCCGGTGTAGAAGGCGGTGACCCGGGCGGCGGCGGCCCGGGCGGCCTCGGGGTCGGTGCCGGCGGCGATGCTCGCCTCGCACCAGCGCTCGCTGGCCAGCGTCGTGAACGCCCGCCCCTCCGCCGAGGCCGACCACGCCTCGGCGTCCTCCGGGCGTACGCCCGCCCCGGGCGCACCGAAGTACGACGCGAGGCCGAGCAGTCCGAGGTCCCAGCCGATGCCGACCGCGCCCGGGCCGAACTGCGCCCACCGGTCGTCGTCGACGTGTGCGATGTGGTCCAACTCGAAGCGGGTGCGGTCACCCTCCTGCGGGGTCAGTCGGACCTCGATCCAGCTGACCTCGTTGCCGTACTCCCAGGTGGCCGTGAAGCTGTGCGGCGGGTCGCAGGTCTCCACGACACCACCGGCGTTGCCCTGCAACTGGTAGCGGCCGCCCAGCCGCAGCTCGCCGGAGATCGGCAGGAACCAGCGGGGGATCCGCTCGGCGTTCGTGCAGGCGTCCCAGACGTCCTCGACCGACGCGTCGTACGTCTGGCTGATCGTGGTCACCCGCGCCTCGCCGGCCTCCAGCGTCCGGCTGCCGACCTGCCGCCGGACCGCGTTGATCTGCTCGCTGGCATCGATCATCGTGCTCTCCTCTTGTCGGGATGCTCCGTGGCCCGCCGGCGCGGGCTGTCGTGGGGGGCGGCAAAGGCCGACCGGCGGGGCCGGTCGTCGGGGTCGGCGGATGCCGACCGGCGGGGCCGGTCGTCGGCTCGCGCCGCTGATTCGGTGTGGCCGTGGTGGGCGGACGCCTGCGGTGGCGTTACGTCGGCTGTGCCGCCGGGCTGTTCACGCAGTCGCCGCTCGCGCTTGCCCCGGGCGAGCTCGGTGGCAAGGGCGTTCAGTGGTGGGGTCCAGAACCGGCGGAAGTGGTCGAGCCACTGGTCGACGTCACGCAGCGGGCTCGGGTCGACCGCGTAGAGCCGCCGGGTGCCGTCCGGCCGGACGGTGGCGAACCCGTTGAGCCGCAGGACCTTCAGGTGCTGGGAGACGGCCGGCTGGGAGATGCCGAACTCGCGCTGGATGACGACGCAGACGTCGCCCGCGCTCGTCTCGCCCTCGGCGAGCAGCTCCAGGATCCGGCGCCGCACCGGGTCGCCCAACACGTCGAAGGCATGCACCCGGAAGTTATATCAGCAATGTATTAATTAAGTAAAGGATGATGCGCCGATGAGTTTGTCGAGCCGGATCGGCAGGTCCCGGACCCGTACGCCGGTGGCGTGCCGGACGGCGTTGGCGATCGCTGCCGCCGTGCCCACGATGCCGATCTCGCCGAGCCCCTTCACCCCGGCCGGGTTCAGGTCGGGGTCCTCCTCGTCGACCCAGTACGCCTCGATCTGCTCGACATCCGCGCACCCGGTGATGTGGTACGTGGCGAGGTCGTGGTTGACCCAGTCGCCGTACCGCTCGTCGAGCAGCCCCTCCTCGTGCAACGCCATCGAGATTCCCATGGTCATGCCGCCGATGAGCTGGCTGCGTGCCGTCGTCGGATTCACCACCCGCCCCGCGGCGAACACACCGAGCATGCGGTTCACCCGCACCTCGCCGGTGTCCACGTCCACCCGCACCTCGGCGAACTGGGCGCCGTACGCGTAGCGGGCCATCGGCTGCTGAGCCCGGACCTCGTCGGCGGTGCTCGCCGCCACGGTCAACCCCTCGGGCGGCAGCGTGCCGGAGTGGTGGCCCAGCCGGTCGCGCAGCTCCTGGCAGGCGCGTACCACCGCCCAGCTCCACGAGGCGGTGCCCATCGAACCCCCGGCCACCCCGGCCGGTGGCAGGTCGCTGTCACCGATCCGGATGTCCACCCGCTCCGGCGGTACGCCCAGCGCGTCCGCGGCGACCAGCCACAGCGCCGTACGCGCGCCGGTGCCGATGTCGGTCGCGTTGATCCGGACCAGGTAAACCCCGTCCGGGAACGCGGTCGCGGTGGCCGCGGAGGCGCGCGCACGAGCGGGGTAGCTGGAGCCGGCCACCCCGGTGCCGATCAGCCACCGGCCCTCGCGGCCGGTGCCGGGGCGCGGGTCGCGGTCGGCCCAACCGAACCGGCGGGCCCCCTCGGTGAGGCACGCGACGAGGTTCCGGCTGCTGAACGGATGCCCCTGGTCGGGGTCGACCGTCGGCTCATTGCGGATCCGGAGCTCGATCGGGTCGATCCCGCAGGCGGAGGCGAGTTCGTCCATCGCGGACTCCAGGGCGTACGCGCCCGGACACTCGCCCGGCGCCCGCATCCAGAACGGAGTCGGCACGTCGAGACGGACCAGCCGGTGCGTGGTGCGCCGGTGCGGCGCCGCGTACATGCTGCGGGTGTAGACGGCGGTCTGCTCGGCGAACTCGGTGAGCGTCGAGGTCTGGCTGATCGCGTCGTGGCAGATCGCCGCGATCCGGCCGTCCGCGTCCGAGCCCAGCCGTACCCGCTGGATCGTCGGGGTGCGGTAGCCGATCGGGCCGAAGAGCTGTTGACGGGTCAGGGCGAGCCGGACCGGCCGGCCCACCTGTCGGGCGGCGAGTGCGGCGAGCACCACGGCGGCCTTCGGGTAGCCCTTGCTGCCGAACCCGCCGCCGACGTGTTCGCTGATCACCCGGACCGACTCGCGGGGGATCTCGAACAGCTCGGCGAGCGCGGCCTGCACGGCCGTCGAGCCCTGGTTGCTGTCGTGCAGGAGCAGCTGCCCGTCGCGCCACTGTGCCGTGGTGGCGTGCGGCTCCATCGGATTGTTGTGGTAGGCCGGAGTCCGGTAGGTGACGTCGACCCGCACCTCGGCGGCCTCGAACGCGGCGTCGAAGTTCCCGTCGGTGGTGTCCGTCGGGTAGCCGGGGTTGACCTTCTCCGGCCGGTACAGCCCGGGATGGTCGGCGGTGAGCACGGTGCTGTGCGGTTCGGTGTCGTACTCGATCAGTACGTGCCGTGCCCCCTCCCGGGCCGCCTCGATGCTCTCGGCCACGACCAGGGCCACCAGTTGGCCGCGGTAGTGAACCGTCGGATCCTGCAACAGGTGCAGCTCCGCCTCGACGCCGGTGGCGAGCCGGGGGGCGTTGCCGTGGTGCAGGACGGCGAGCACGCCCGGCACCGCGAGCGCCGGGTCCGGGTCGATCCGGGTGATCCGGCCGCGCACCGCCGCGGCGGGCACCGCCCACCCGTACGTCACGTCGTCCAGCGGGTACTCGACCGCGTACCGGGCCGTGCCGGTGACCTTCTCGCGGCCCTCCAGCCGTGGGTGGGCCCGGCCCACCGCGCCCGCGCTCACCCGCGTGCTCCGGCGTTCACGTCGAGGGCCCGGATCATGCCCGCGGCTCCGCCAGCTCGGTGAGCGCGCGGACGGTGACGGCGCGGATCAGCGGCACCTTGAAACCGTTGTGGCTCAGTGGGCGGGCCACCGCGAGTTCGGCGTCGGCGGCCTGCCCGGCCAGCTCCGGCGTGAACGGCTGCCCACGCAGCGCCGCCTCGGCCTGGTAGGCCCGCCACGGCCGGTGCGCGACCGCGCCGTAGGCGAGCCGGACGTCACGCACCACGCCGCCGTCGAGGTCGAGCACGGCGGCCACCGAACCGACCGCGAAGGCGAACGACGCGCGATCGCGCACCTTGAGGTACGTCGACCGGCGCGCGGCCGGCAGCGGCGGCAGCCGTACGGCGGTGATCAGTGCGCCCCGCCGCAGGGTGGTCTCCCGCTCCGGGTGCTCACCCGGGGACCGGTGCAGTTCGACGAAAGGTACGTCCCGCGTGCCGTCGGGTTCGGCCACCTCGACCACCGCGTCGAGCGCGGCCAGCGCCACCGCCAGATCCGAGGGGTGGGTGGCGACGCACTGCTCGGACCAGTCCAGGATGGCCAGGTCGCGGTTCTGCCCGTGCCGGGCCGCGCAGCCGCTGCCCGGCTCCCGCTTGTTGCACGCCTTGCCGGTGTCCTGGAAGTAGTAGCACCGGGTGCGCTGCAACAGGTTGCCGGCGGTGGTCGCCATGTTCCGCACCTGGCCGGAGGCGGCGGCGAGCAGGGCACGGGCGAGCACCGGATAGTCCCGCCGTACCACCGGATGGGCGGCCAGGTCGCTGTTGCGTACGGTGGCCCCGACCCGCAGGCCGCCGTCGCGCAGCGGCTCGATCGCGTCCAGCGGCAGCCGGGTGACGTCCACCAGCAGGTCGGGTCGCTGCACGCCGAGTTTCATGAGGTCGACGAGGTTGGTGCCGCCGGCCAGGTACGCCGCCTCGGGGTCCCCGCCGAGCAGCGCCACGGCCTCGTCGACATCGGCCGGGCGGCGGTACCGGAACTCCCTCATCGGTCTCCCGCCGTCTCCCGGATCGCGGCGACGATGTGCGGGTACGCGGCACACCGGCACAGGTTGCCGCTCATCCGTTCGCGTACCTCCGCGTCGGTCAGCCGGACCGCGCCGGTGAGGTCGTCGGTGACCGCGCTCGGCCACCCCGCGGCGACCTCGTCGAGCATGCCGCGGGCGGAGCAGAGCTGCCCCGGCGTGCAGTAACCACACTGGAAGGCGTCGTGGGTGATGAACGCCGCCTGCAACGGGGAGAGCGGGTCGGCCCCGGCCAGCCCCTCGACAGTGGTGATCGAGCAGTCGTCGAGGGTGACGGCGAGGATGAGACAGCTCTTCACCCGCCGGCCCTCCAGCAGCACCGTGCAGGAGCCGCACTGACCGTGGTCGCAGCCCTTCTTCGCGCCGACGAGGTCCAGGTGCTCGCGCAGCATGTCGAGCAACGTCGTGCGGTTGTCCAGCGTCAGCTCCCGGCGGGTGCCGTTGACGGTGAAGGCGACCCGGGACGAGCGTTCGTCGCCGGCGACCGTGGCGCTACCGGACCCGTTCTGCACCCGCCCATAGTAGCTTTGTTCGCACTAATCAGAAGAAAACCGGCAAATCGTTCACGGGGGCGGTGTGGAACAGCGGAACGTGGCCGGGCTACTGCTCGCCGCCGGCGGCGGCCGCCGCTTAGGCCGGCCGAAGGCGCTCGTCGAGTTCGACGGCGAGCCGCTGGTGCGCCGTGCGCTGCGCCTGCTGGCCGGCGGCGGCTGCGCCCCGGTGCACGTCGTGGTCGGCGCCGGGGCGAACGACCTGCCGCCACTGCCGGAGGCGGTCCTCGTCCGCAATCCCGACTGGTACCGGGGGATGGGTCTGTCGCTGCGCCTCGGGTTGGCGTCGCTGCCCACGCACGTGACCGCGGCTGTGGTCGTCCTCGTCGACCAGCCGCTGCTCACCCCGGCGGCGGTACGCCGGGTGCGGGCCGCGTACGACTGCGGCGCGGCGGTCGCGACGGCCACCTACGCCGGGCGTCCCGGGCACCCTGTCCTGCTCGGGCGTGACACCTGGCCGTTGCTCGAGCGGTACGCCACCGGGGATCGGGGTGCGCGCGACCTGCTGCGCGCCCGGCCGGACCTGGTGGTCCGGGTGCCCTGCGACGGTGTCGGCGACCCGGCCGACCTCGACACCCCGGCCGACCTCGCCCGCGCCGCACAAGAGGTGAGCGCGGCTCCGGCCCCGGTCCATCAGGCGGTCGTGGTGGGTGACGAAGGCCAGGGATCAGGGTGACCCGGGCACTGCGACTGCAGGATCCGTAGGCGCGGGGGTGACGGGCGCCGGCGTGCCGGTGTCGAACCGGCGCCGGTAGGCACTGGGGGTCAGGCCGGTGTGCCGCACCATCTGGGCACGCAGTGGGGGGAGTCCCCAGACCGCTGGCGCGGGCGACGGCCGTGAGGCGGCACTCGCCGGCGAGCACGTCTGGCACCGTCACGACAGCACGGACGAGTTCTTCCTCGTGCTCTCCGGGGAGCTGCACATCGCCCTGCGGGAGGGGCCGGACGATGGGCCGGTGCGGGAACGCGAAGTGCTCCTGCCGGCCGGCTCCGTGTTCGTGGTGCCCAAGGGAACCGAGCACCGGCCGTACTCCGCCGAGGGGGCCGCGATCCTCATGTTCGAGCCCAGCGGCACGTCCTCGGTCGGCGACCGGCACGACGCCGTCCCAGAGCACGTCGACGCGACGACGGGCCACGCCCTGCCGTGACGTGGCCCGTTTCCGGGGCAACTCGACGGGCGGTCGTTCGGCCATCGGGCCGTGACTCGGAACCGGCAACGTCCGCCGAGGCCGTGGGTACGCGGTGAAGCATCGAGGCCGCGCAGGGCCGCCGCGTACGCATCCGCGGCGGCCCGATAAGCGCCGGTCAGCGGCGCCACTCACCCGCCGCGCGGGAACAACCGCCCGAGCGGCCCGGCCCGCAACCCTTCGCTGGTGACCGCGTGGTAGACGATCATGACGATGATGCCGATCAGCCCGACCACCGGATCGACGAACCAACCGAGCAGGCCGCTCAGCCCGTAAAGGATCAGGCCGGTGACCGGCCGGACACGTTGGTTCCGGACATGCTCGGGGCCGACCTCCCGGGCCCGCAGGGTGGGATGACGGTGCAGGTAGCTGAAGAACGCCAGCCAGGGAGCGGACATCAGGGCCGCCGCGAGCGCGTAGAACGCCACGGCCGCTCGCTGGTCGGCGCTGTCACCCTCGGTGAAGGCCGAGGCCAGCACCGCGGTGGGGAACGGGATGATGACAGCGCCGAAGAGGATGGTGAGGTTGATCCAGTTGAGCGCCAGCGTAGTCCCGCGCACCAGGCGTATCAGCGCGTGGTGATTGAGCCAGATCACTCCGATGTAGCCGAAGGACACCACGAACGCGAGGTAGGAGGCGCCCTCATGGCGCAGCCCGGTCAGCAGGCCGCCCTCGTGATAGTCAGGGACGCGAAGCTCCAGCACCAGCAGCGTGATGACGATGGCGAAGACACCGTCGCTGAAGGCCTTCACGCGATCGGTCTCCGACACCCTGACCTGGCCCTCGGGCGGCGCGGTGCCCTCTTCGGCTGCGGCCATTGCCGCAGGCTATCCGCCCCGCGTCGGGGACGGCGGCGGTTCGCCCGGACATGACCGGGCCGCGGGTGCTGGACCGCCTCCCCGGGCAACCGCCGGTGCGGCACCCGGAGAGGCAGCACGTTGTACCCGCTCAGGCCCCCGGCGCGGCGGCGCCCGTACCCGCCGATCGGTGGGCGCGGATGAGCTCGGCGTAGCGGTGACCGCTCGCCTTCATCGTCCGCCGCTGGGTGGCGTAGTCGACGTGCACCAGGCCGAAACGCTTGTCGTAGCCGTACGCCCATTCGAAGTTGTCCAGCAGCGACCAGACGAAGTAGCCGGCGAGCGGAACGCCCCGCGCCACCGCCGAGGAGCACGCCACCAGGTGCTCCTCCAGGTGGTCGGTGCGCTCCTTGTCCTCCACCGTGCCCTCGGCGGTGACCTCGTCCGGCCACGCCGAGCCGCTCTCCGTGACGATGATCTTCGCGGGCCGGTACTCCGCGTTCACCGACACCAGCAGCTGCTCGAGCCCGGGTGGGTAGACCTCCCAGCCCATCGCCGTCTCCACCGCGCCGGGCACCGGCACCTGCCGGGCGTACGGCGCCGGCCCCGCCGGGTCGTCCACGACCAGCTGACGGAAGTAGTAGTTCACCCCGAGGAAGTCGGTCGGCGTGGCGATTACCGCGAGGTCGCCGTCGCGCACCGGCGGCTCGATGCCGTACGTGGCGATCATGTCCGTCGGGTAGCCACGCCCGTGGATCGGATCCAACCACCAGCGGTTGACGTGCCCGTCCATCCGGCGGGCGGCCGCGACGTCCTCCGGCCGGTCGGTGGCCGCCTCCACCGGGCTGAGGTTGAGCACCAGCCCGACCGACGCCGGCCGGGCGGCGTTGGCCCGTACCGCCTGGGTGGCGAGGCCGTGCCCGAGCAACGTGTGGTGGGAGGTGCGCACCGCGCGGCCGAGGTCCCGCTCCCCGGGGGCCATGTCGCCCTCCAGATGGCCGATCCAGGAGACGCAGAGCGGCTCGTTGACCGTGCACCAGTCGGTCACCCGGTCGCCGAGGCGGGCCGCGACGATCGCGGCGTAGTCGGCGAACGCCTCGGCGGTGGCGCGCTCCGGCCAGCCGCCCCGGTCCTGCAGCACCTGCGGCAGATCCCAGTGGTAGAGCGTGCCGAACGGCCGGATCCCCTCGGCGAGCAGCCGGTCGACCAGCCGGTCGTAGAAGTCCAGCCCGGCCGCGTTGACCGTGCCGGTCCCCTCGGGCAGCACCCGTGGCCAGGCCACCGAGAACCGGTACGCGTCGACGCCGAGCCGGCGCAGCAGCGCCACGTCCTCCGGCCAGCGGTGGTAGTGGTCGCAGGCCACAGCCCCGGTGTCACCGTTGTCGACGTTTCCCGGGCCGGCCGAGAAGGTGTCCCAGATGGACGGAGATCGTCCGTCGACGTCGACGGCCCCCTCGATCTGGTACGCCGCGGTGGCGGTGCCCCAGAGGAAGTCGGGCGGCAGCTTGGACAGGTCCGGCACGGGTCGGTTCTCCTCTGCGGTGGATCGAATCACTTGATCGCGCCGGCGGTGAGGCCGGCGACGAAGTAGCGCTGCAACGCCAGGAAGCCGGCGACGACGGGCACGCTCACCACCAGCGAGGCGGCCATCACCTGGTTCCAGTAGACGTTGTACTGGGTGGAGTAGCCCTGAAGGCCGACCGCCAGGGTGCGGCTGCCCTCGTCCGTCATGACCGAGGCGAAGAGCACCTCACCCCAGGCGGTCATGAACGCGTACACGGTCACCGCGACCACGCCGGGCACGGCCGCCGGCAGGATCACCCGGAACAGGGTGCGCAGTGGACCGGCGCCGTCGACCTGGGCCGCCTCGTCGAGCCCGCGGGGGATCGAGTCGAAGTAGCCGACGAGCATCCAGATCGAGAACGGCAGCGAGAAGGTCAGGTACGTGATGACCAGACCGGTGCGGCTGGCGTACAGCTGGATCCCGGTGGTGTTGCCCAGGTTCACGTAGATCAGGAACAGCGGCAGCAGGAACAGGATGCCCGGAAACATCTGGGTGGACAGGACGGTCATCGAGAACACGCCCCGGCCGCGGAAGCGGTACCGGCTCACCGCGAACGCGGCGAAGATGGCGACGGCCACCGAGCAGACCGCGGCGATGCTCGACACCACCAGGCTGTTCACCAGGTAGTGGGCCAGCGGCACGGTGCTCCACATGTCGATGAACGGTTGCAGCGTCGGGCGGCTCGGCCACCAGGTGAAGCCGTTCTGCACGTCCTGCAACGGTTTCGCGGCCGAGGTGAGCATCACGTACAGCGGAATGACGACGAAGAGGGTGAGCAGGGTCAGCACGATCCGCCGGCCCCAGCGCTCACCGGCGGTCTCACGCATGGTCCCTCCGGCGGTTGGTGATCAGCAGGTAGCCGGCCGAGACGACCAGCAGGAAGAACAGCAGCGCCACGGACATCGCCGAGCCCGACCCGAAGTCCCAGGTCTTGAAGGAGCTGCGGTAGATGTGGATGGAGATTAGGTCCGCCTGCTGCGGCGCCGAGCCGCCGAAGAGCACGTACGGCGTGTTGAAGTCGTTGAAGGTCCAGAGAAAGAGCACGAGCAGCAGGACCAGGTTCACCGGGCGCAGCATCGGCAGGGTGACCGAGCGCAGCCGGCGCCAGAAGCCGGCGCCGTCGATGGCGGCGGCCTCGTAGAGCTCGTCCGGGACGTTCTGCAGACCGGCCATGAGGCACAGGAACGCGAACGGCCAGTTGCGCCAGACCGAGACGACCAGCACCGACCAGAAGCTGTTGTCGCCGATCAGCCAGAACGGCTTGTCGTCCAAGAGCCCGAGCTGGTCGACGAGGACGTGGTTGACCAGACCGGTGTCCCGCTGGAGCAGGAAGCTCCAGGTGATCACGGCGGTGTAGACGGGCAGGGCGTACGGGGTGAGGAACAGCGCCCGCAGGATCGCCCGGCCGCGGAACGGTCGTTGCAGCACGACCGCGCCGGCGATCCCGAGCAGCCAGGCCAGTCCCACCGAGAGCAGGGTGTAGAGCAGCGTGATCCAGAACGAGTGCAGCAGCTCGCGGCCGACGGTGGTGTGGAAGTTCAGCGTCGCCTTGTAGTTGTCGAGCCCGATGAAGGGAGCGGTGGACCAGTCCCGAATGTGGAACTGGGTCAGCTCCAGCAGGCTCATCCAGACCCCGACCAGCATCGGGATCACGTGGATGCCCAGTTCCAGTACGACGGCCGGAACGAGCAGCAGGTACGGCAGGAACGAACGCCGGGGCCGGCGCGGCCGCCGGGCGGGGGCCGGCACCGGCTTCCCGGCCCGGGGTGCGCGCCGGCCGGGGTGGGCACCCGGCGCGGTGGTGCTGGTTGCCATCGGGGTCCTCTCGCCAGGTGGTGGCCGTGGCGGGGCACGGCGGGGGCGCCCTGCCACGGCCACCGGTGACGCCGGGATCAGCGCATCTTCTGCTGCGCGTCGCTCAGCTTCTTCTTCACCGACTCCTCGGTGACCGGGCGGCCGCTGGCCGCGTCGGCGAACAGTTCCTTGATGGCGGTGCCGACCAGTGTCTCGAAGGTGCTCTCGTCGGGCACCTGCGGCAGCGGGGCCGCGGTGGTGGACAGCGTCTCCTGGAGCACCTTCTGCTCCGGGGCGCCGAACGCCGGGTCGGTACCGACGGTCTTCACCGCGGGCAACGAGCCGTACGTCTTGTTGAGGATGGTCTGCTCCTCGTCGCTGGTCATGAACTTCACGAAGCTCAGCGACGCGTCCTTGTTCTTGGTGTGCTTGAAGATCGCCATGTTGATGCCCGCGACCATGCTGTTGACCTTCTTGCCCCCGGCCGGCGGGGTGGCCAGGAACGGCACGGGTGCGATTCCGTACGCGTCGGCCGGCATGTTCTGGGTCTTCAGGTTCGACCCGGCGGCCTGCCACAGCAGCATCGCCGCCTTGCCGTTGGCGAAGTCGGAGACCGACTGGTTCTGCGCGTACTCGGCGTTGCTCGGGTTGGTGATCTTGTCAGCGGCCATGAGGTCGACGTACCGCTTCACCGCCGAGACGTTCTGCGGCGTGTCGAACGTCGGCTTGCCGGACGAGTCGAACCACTCGCCGCCGTACTGCTGGCCGAAGGCGAAGGCGTGGTGGGCGTTCTCGTTCGGGTTGGCGCCCTCGATCGCGAGCCCCCACCGGTCGCCGGTGCTGAGCCTCTTCCCGTACTCGGCGAGCTGCTCCCAGGTGGTCGGCGGGGCGGTGATGCCGGCGTCGGCGAACGCCTTCTTGTTGTAGTACAGCGCGTACGCCAGGCTGTAGAGCGGCACTGCGGCCGGCGGCTTGCCGGGTGCTCCGGCGGCGGCCAGCGCGGCGGGCACGAACCGGTCCTTGCCGCCGACGGCCTGCAACGTGGCATCGTCGAACTCGACGAGCGCCCCGGTGGCCTGCAACGACGCCGACCAGGTGTTGCCGATGTTCACCACGTCCGGGCCCTGCCCCGAGGTGGCCGCGGCGAGCAGCTTGTTGAGCAGGTCCGACCAGGGGACGACCTCAAGGTTGACCTTGATGCCGGTCTGCTTCTCGAACTTGTCCAGCTCCGGCCGAAGGATCGTCTTGTCGGCCTCGATGCTGGCGCCCTGGTTGCTGGCCCAGTAGGTGAGGGTCTTGCCGGAACCGCCGGCGTCGTCGCCGGAGCCGCCGCAGGCGGTCAGCGACGCGGCCGCCAGGACGGCGGCGGTGAGTATCCCGAGGTGTCGTCTCGTGGACACGATCAGCCTTTCCGATGCAATGGTGGGGGTGAGGAGGGGGATTACATAAAGGCTTAAATTATGTCGTCATTTAAGTGTCTGCCGGATGGGCCGTCAAGCATCGGGAGCCGTACAGTCGCTCCGGACGACCGACGAGATCGAGGTGACGAGTGGAGCTGGCGCGAGCCACCAACCGGAGCGTGCGGCTGCGCAACCGGGGGGCCCTGCTGACGAAGCTCTTCCTCGACGGGCCGCTGACCCGGCAGGACCTGGTGCGCAGCACCGGCCTGAGCCAGCCGGGAGTGAGCAACGTGGTCAGCGACCTGATCGAGGAAGGGCTCGTGGCCGAGGCGGGCGCCGCCGAGTCCGACGGCGGCCGGCCCAGCATGATGCTCCGGATCGCACCCCGGTTCGCGTTCCTCGTCGGGGTGGACGTCGGTGAGACCCGGGTCCGCGTCGAGCTGTTCGACTTCGCCATGACCCTGCTGGCCAGCGTGGAGTACCCGCTCGACCCGGCCCGGACCGAACCTGCCGAGGTGGCCGGCCACGTGCTCGCCGGGATCGACGCGGTGACCGGCACGGCCGGAGTCTCGCCCACCGACGTGCTCGGCGTCGGGATCGGTGTCTCCGGGGTGGTCTCGCAGGGCGAGCACGCCGTGGTGCACGCCCAGGCCCTCGGCTGGGACGCGGTGCCGCTGGAACGCTTGATCGCCGCCGGTACCGACCTGCCGCTGCACATCGACAACGGGGCGAAGACCCTCGGTCAGGCCGAGATGTGGTTCGGCGCCGGCCGGGGCGCCCGGCACGCGGTCTTCGCCCTGGTCGGTTCGGGTGTCGGCGCGGCCGTGGTGGCCGGCGGCGCGACCTATCGCGGCGCCTCCAGCAGCGCGGGGGAGTGGGGCCACACCACCCTGGTGTACGGCGGGCGGCAGTGCCGCTGCGGCGCCCGTGGCTGTCTCGAGGCGTACGTGGGCGCCGAGGCGATCATCGACCGTTACCGGGAGGCGCTCGGTGGCCGCCCGGTGCCGGGCGAGGACGAGGAGTCGCAGCTCAACACGCTGATCGAGGCGGCTGCCGGCTCCGCGATCGCTCGCCGGGTGCTCGACGAGACGGCCGCCTACCTCGGCGCCGGCGTGGCCAACCTGATCAACCTGTTCAACCCGGAGCGGGTCGTGCTGGGCGGCTGGGCGGCGATGGCCCTCGCGGAACTGCTGCCGGCCGTACGCGAGGCCGCCGGCCGGCAGGCGCTGCGCCAGCCGTACGAACAGGCGTCGATCGAGCTGTGCCGGTTGGGTGTGGACGCCGTCGCCCTCGGCGCCGCGACGCTGCCGGTCGCCAGCTTCCTCGCCGACGGCGGCGTACGCCGCTGACACCCCGCTCGCGCTGTCGCCGGCCGCCCGCTGCTTGCGCCTCAGTGGTGGCGGCACGCCGGGCGAAGGCGTGGCAGGGATGTTGTTCCGGCGCTTTAGAGCTGAGTCGTTCGCGACATCGGACGCCGCGACCCCGCGATGGCGTGCCGCCGTGCGCCGCGTTCCGAGTCGTTTACGACATCAGCTCCAAAGTCTCCGAGCCGCCCTACCCGCCGCCGGCAGCAGCGAGTGCAACAGGGTCGTGGACCACTACTGGTTGGTGGTCGTCCCGGCACGGGCGGCACGGGCAGCCCGAGTGGCGGGGGCGGGCGGAGCGTTTGCCTGTCGAGTCGGCGGGAACGCTGGTCCGGCCGATAGCGCGACGCCCGGCGCGTCGCCCGACGAAACGGACGCCGAACGTATGACGTACCGTCCGACAGTCGCCACCGCGGTACCCGACCTCGCCACGCTGACCCTCGGCGTGGAGGAGGAGTTCCTGCTGCTGGACCTGCGATCCGGGGAGAACCTGCCGGTCGCCCAGCGGGTCTTGACCGCGTTGCGCGGTGCGGCGCGGGACCAGAGCCGGCAGGAGTTCCGGCACAGCATGGTCGAGATGGTCACCCCGGTCACCGCCGACCTGACCGAGTTGCGCGCACACCTGGTGGCGCTGCGGCGCTCCGCCGCCGAGGCGGCCGAGTCGGCCGGCGCCCGGCTGGTCGCGGTGGGGGCGACCCCCATGCACGAGCCGCAACGGACGGTACCGGACAAACCGCGCTACCACGCCATGTCTCGGCGGTACGGACCAGTGGCGCACGATCCGGCGGTCTGCGGCTGTCACGTGCACGTCGGGGTGCCGGACCGGGAACTGGCCATCCAGGTCTGCAACCACCTGCGTCCCTGGTTGCCCGTGGTGCACGCGATCGCCACCAACTCGCCGCTGCACGACGGCGCCGACACCGGGCACGCCAGCTGGCGTTCGATGCAGCTGGAACGCTGGCCCAGCCTCGGTCCCACTCCCTACTTCGCCTCGGCGGCGGACTACGACCGTACCGTGGAGGAGCTGATCGCCGCCGGAGTCATGCTCGACGCGGCGATGGTCTACTGGTACGCCCGGCCGTCCGCCGCGTACCCCACCGTGGAGATCCGGGTCGGGGACGTCTGCCCGACCGTCGACGACACGGTGCTGGTCGCCGCGCTGTTGCGTGCCCTGGTCGCGACGGTCCTCGACGAGGCGCGGGCCGGCGTGCCGGCGTCACCCGTGCGCGACTGCCTGGTGTCGGCGGCGCACTGGCGGGCCGCCCACGACGGCCTGGACGGTACCCTCATCGACCTGCGCCGCGGCGGTGCCCGGCCGGCATGGGAGTTGGTCGACGAACTCTTCGCCACGGTCTCACCGGCGCTGGTCCGGCACGGCGACCTGGGCTACGTGCTCGATCAGCTGACCCGGCTGCGCGGAGAGGGCACGGGCGCCACCCGGCAGCGTCGGATCCTCGACGAGACCGGTGACCTGCGCGCGGTACTCGCCGAACTGGCCGCCTGGACCATCGCCACCTGAGCGATCCCTCATCGGCTACCAGCCGGTGAGCGGGGATCAGCTGATGTCGTGGGACTGGAGCCAGAGTTCCAGCAGGCCCAGCTGCCAGAGCTTGTTGCTGCCGGCTGCCGCCGCGGCCCGGTCCGGCTCGGCCAGCAGTTGCGCCACGTACTCGTCACGGAACAGGGCACGTTCGCGGGCGACGGGTGCCTGCAACGCCTCGACCACCAACTCGCGCACGGCGCCGTCGACGTTGCGCAGCGCGGGCACCGGGAAGTAGCCCTTCGGCCGGTCGATCACCTCGGCCGGCAGCACCTCCCGGGCCACCTCCTTGAGCACCCCCTTACCGCCCCGGGCCAGCTTGTGCTCCGGTGGGCAGTGCGCCGCGAGGGTGACCAGGTCCTGGTCGAGGAAGGGCGTACGCACCTCCAGCCCCCACGCCATGCTCATGCTGTCGACCCGCTTGACCGGGTCGTCGGGGAGCATCAGGTGGGTGTCCAAGCGCAACACCGCGTCCAGTGCGGTCTGTGCCCCGGGCGCCGCCAGGTGCGCGTCGAGCAGGTCCCGGCTGACGTCCCGGTCCAGCGCGTACGCCGGACCGACCACCCGGTTCAGCTCGGCGTGGTCCCGGTCGAAGAACGCGGCGGCGAAGTCGTCCGCGGCAGCCTCCCGGGGCACCTTCGCCAGCGGCTGGTGGTAGCCGTAGCCGGCGAACACCTCGTCCGCGCCCTGCCCGGACTGGGCCACCTTGACGTGCTGGGCGACCTGTTCGGAGAGCAGGTGGAAGGCGACCACGTCGTGGCTGCCCATCGGCTCGGTCATCGCCAGCACGGTCCGGCGTACGGCGGGGACCAGGTCGTCGTCGGCGAGCCGGACGCGTTGGTGGTCGGTGCCGAACGCGCGCGCAACCAGGTCGGAGTAGTGGAACTCGTCGCCGGCTTCGTCGCCCCGGCTGTCGAAGCCGATGCTGAACGTCCGCAGGTGCCGCTGCCCCGCCTCGGCGAGCAGCGCCACGATGAGACTGGAGTCCAGGCCGCCGGAGAGCAGGACTCCGACCGGGACGTCCGCGACCAGCCGTCGGCGTACCGCGGTGCGCAGCGCCTCCCCGACGGCGGCCTGCCAGTCCCGCGCGCCCATGGCCGCCTCGGCGGGTTCGCGTACGTAGTCGGGCTGCCAGTACCGCTCGTCGCGGCTGCGCCCGTCCGCCTCCACGATGCGCAGGGTCGCCGGTGGCAGCTTGCGTACGCCGCGCAGGACGGTCCGGGGCGCGGGCACGATCGAGTGCCAGGAGAGGTAGTGGTGCAGCGCCACCGGGTCGATGCCGGTGTCCACGTCCCCGGCGCGCAGCAGCGCCGGCAGGCTGGAGGCGAACCGTAGCCGGTCGGGTGTCTCGGCGAGGTAGAGCGGTTTGATGCCGAGGCGGTCGCGGGCCAGCACCAGTCGCCGCCGAACCTGGTCCACCAGGCCGAAGGCGAACATGCCGACCAGATGGTCGACGAACCGCTCACCCCAGTGGGCGTACGCCACCAGGATCACCTCGGTGTCGCTGGTGGAGTGGAATTCGTAGCCGGCGTTGCGCAGTTCCTCGCGCAGCTCCGGGTAGTTGTAGATGCAGCCGTTGAAGACCAGGCCGAGCCCCAGGTCCTCGCGGACCATCGGTTGGGCGCCGGCGTCGGAGAGGTCGATGATGGTGAGCCGTCGGTGCCCGAGGGTCACCCAGCCGTCGCTCCACAGCCCCTCGCCGTCCGGGCCGCGGGAGCGCATGGCCTCGGTCATCCGGGTCACCGCCGCGTCGTCGGGCCTCGACCCGTCGAACCGGGCCTCCCCACCGATGCCGCACATCAGCGCCGGCCGCCGGTCGTACCGCTGAGCAGGCGTCCCACGAGGCCCTCCCGTCACCCGCCGGTCCCGTCGATCGGACGGGCTCGGCTACCCGGCCGGCCGGTGATCAAACCCGGCCAGGGGACTGTCGCGGTCCGCGCCGCCGGTCATCCCGGGGCCCGCCTCGCGTCGGGCGGTCAGCCGTGCAGCGTACGCAGGATGCGGGCGAGTTCGTCGCGGTCGCCCGGGGTGAGTTCGCCGAACAACCGGTCCGCCTCGGCCTGGCGGGTGGCCCGGATGGCGGTGCTCGTACGTACGCCCTCGGCGGTGAGCGCGACCAGGGTGGCCCGCCTGTCGTTCGGGTCGGGGCGGCGTTCGACCAGCCCGCGCCGCTGCAGGTCGTCGACCACCTCGGTGGCGGAGCGGGGTGCGATGCGCAGGTGCTCGGCGAGCGCGCCGGGACGCAGTACGCCGTGCCGGGCCAGGACGCCGAGGGCGCGTGCCTGGCTCGGGCTGACGTCCCAGGGTGCGAGGGCTGCCCGGGTGCGATGACGCAGCAGCCGCGCCACCTTCCAGAACGCCTCGGCCAGGGTCTCGTCGTCGCCGTCCGCCTCGGTCACGCGGAATACGGTAGCAGCAGCTACGGTTGTTACCTCATGATGAGGTCACCTCAGTAAATTCAGACCGGAAGGCAGCCGCTCTTGGAGCACACCCCCCTCGGCCGCGACCGCGGCCCCCGCACCGTCAGCCAGGCGGAGAAGGCGCAGGCCCGGCAGGTGCCGCTGCGGCGCGTCGCCGGGCTCTTCCGCCCCCATCGGGCGCCCCTCGCCGTGGTCACCGCGATCATCGTGGCCTCCTCGGTGATCGCCATGGCCTCGCCGTTCCTGCTGCGGCACGTGATCGACACCGCCCTGCCGGAGCACGACCTCCGCCTGCTGGTCTGGCTGGTTCTCGGCATGGTCGGGGTGGCGGCGGTCACCGCCGTCCTCGGCGTGGTGCAGACCTGGATCTCCACCCGGGTCGGGCAGGAGGTCATGCACCGGCTGCGCACCGAGGTGTTCACCCACCTCCAACGGCAGTCGCTGAACTTCTTCACCCGCACCCGTACGGGCGAGGTGCAGTCGCGGATCACCAACGACATCGGTGGCATGCAATCGGTGGTCACCTCCACCGCCACCTCGATCGCGTCGAACCTGACGACGGTGGTCGCCACCGTTGCGGCGATGGTCGCGCTCTCCTGGCGGTTGTCCCTGGTCTCGCTGGTCATCCTCCCGCCGGCCATCTGGCTCACCCGCCGGGTAGCCCGGCTGCGTCGCGAGATCACCGCCCGACGCCAGCGGGAACTCGCCGACCTGAACGTCACCGTCGAGGAGAGCCTGTCGATCAGTGGCGTGCAGCTCGCCAAGACCCTCGGCACCGCGCCGGCGCTGATCGAGCGTTTCACCGCCTCCTCGGCCCGCCTGGTCGACCTGGAGCTGCGCAGCGAGCTGGCCGGGCGCTGGCGGATGGCCTCGATGAGCATCGTGTTCGCCGCCGTCCCGGCGCTGATCTACCTCGGCGCCGGCCTGCCGGGTACCGCCGGCACGCTGAGCATCGGCACCCTGGTCGCCTTCACCGCGCTGCAGAGCGGGCTGTTCCGCCCGCTGATGATGCTGCTCAACGTGGGTGTCTCGGTGACCTCGTCACTGGCGTTGTTCGCCCGGATCTTCGAGTACCTGGACCTGCCGGTGGAGGTGGCCGAGCCGGCCGAGCCGGTCGCGGTGGACCGGCACCGGATCCGCGGCCACCTGCGCTTGGAGGAGGTCACCTACAGCTACCCGGGCAGCGACACCGCGGCGGTCGCCGGGGTCACCCTCGACGTGCCCGCCGGCACCGGACTGGCCCTGGTCGGCGAGACCGGTTCCGGCAAGAGCACCCTCGCCGCCCTGGCCAGCCGGTTGCACGACCCGACCAGCGGTCGGATCACCATCGACGGGATCGACCTGCGTGACATGCGCCTGGCCGACCTGGCCGCGGTGGTCGGCGTGGTGAGCCAGGAGACCTACCTGCTGCACACCACCGTGCGGGAGAACCTGCGTTACGCCCGGCCGGACGCCACCGACCCGGAGATCGAGGCGGCGGCACGCGCGGCGCAGATCCACGACGTGATCGCGGGCCTGCCGGACGGGTACGACACCGTGGTCGGCTCGCGGGGCCACCGCTTCTCCGGTGGCGAGAAGCAACGGCTGGCGATCGCCCGTACCCTGCTGCGGAACCCGCCGGTGCTGATCCTCGACGAGGCCACCAGCGCGTTGGACACCGAGACGGAACGGGCCGTGCAGCGGGCGTTCGACGAGCTGGCCAAGGGCCGCACCACCATCACCATCGCCCACCGGCTCTCCACCGTCCGCGGCGCCGACCAGATCGCGGTGCTCGACCACGGTCGCATCGTCGAGTGCGGCACCCATGACAACCTGCTGGGCCGCAACGGTCGGTACGCCGCCCTGGCGGCCTGACCTGCGCCGGGTACGCGAAGATGGCCGCGGGCTCGCCCGCGGCCACCTTCGGAGCGCTCAGCTGCGTGTTCAGTTCTTCCGCAGGTGGGCCAGCGCGCCGCTCCACGCGACGACCTGGTCGATCATGGTGTTGAGCGCGGGCTCGTGGACCGGGTTCGGCTTGAAGACGCTGTAGTTCTCGAAGTCGCTGTGCAGCGACAGCGCCACCTGGACCCGCACGTCGGCCATCATCAGCTCACCGGCGACCAGGCGCAGGTGCTCGACCGCGCGGGCGCCGCCGACGGAGCCGTAGCTGACGAAGCCGACGGCCTTGTTGTTCCACTCGGCGAAGAGGTAGTCGATGGCGTTCTTGAGCGCGCCCGAGGTGGAGTGGTTGTACTCCGGGGTGACGATCACGAAGCCGTCGTACTGGGCGATGGTCTCGGCCCAGCGCTTGGTGTGCGGCTGGCTGTACTGCCCCATCGACGGCGGGATCGCCTCGTCGAGGTGCGGCAGCGGGTGGTCGAGCAGGTCGATGAGGTCGAACTCCGCGTCCGAGCGCTGCTTGGCGTGCTCGAGGACCCAGCGGGCGACCGCCTCGCCGTTGCGGCCGGGACGGGTGCTGCCGAGGATGATGCCGATCCTGGTCATGGGTGTGGTGCCTCCGGAAGTCGTGGTGTTACGCCAGCACACGCTAGACACTCATTGTTTGGTCAAGCAAATAGTCGAGCTATGGTTGCGGTCACACTGGCTCGGGCGGCATGCCCGCGCCCGGACCTAGGATGGTGGCCATGGTCGGTGTCCCCGGCGAACCGCTGAAGCCCCTCGACCCGGACGAGGAGGCGCTGGTGCGCAACCTGTACCGGGTGATGTACCTCCTGCCCCGGGCGATCGACGCCGACATGGTCTGCGACCGGCAACTGCCGCTCACCGAGTACACGGCCCTCATGCACCTCTCCGAGGCGCCCGAGCGGCAGCTGCGGATGAGCGAACTCGCCGCCGCCTGTCACCTTTCGCTCAGTGGGATGACCCGGACCATCACCCGCCTGGAGACGCAGGGTCTGGTGCGTCGGGTTCGTAGCGAGGAGGACGCCCGGGGCTGGAACGCCGTGCTCACCGACGCCGGTTTCGCGCGGCTCGCCGAGTCCTGGCCGAGCCACCTGGCCGCTGTCCGCCGGCGCTTCCTCGACCACTTCGAGGGCATCGACCTCGCCCGCCTGGCCCGGGTGTTCGAGCGGGTGGGGACTGCCGACGAGTTATCCGGCAGCATCGAGACGCCCGTCGCGGAACAGTCCCAAAACCGTCTCTAAACAGTCTCGTTAGTGGGTCCGGCCTGTTGCAGGTGGCGGTAGACGGTGGCGCGGGAGACGTGCAAGGCGGCCGCGATCGCATCCACCGAGTGCTCGCCGGAGGCGTACATCCGGCGCGCCGCCTCGATCTGCTCGCGATCCAGCGCGCGCGGTCGGCCCGGCCTCCGTCGCGGACCGGCCCCGGCGGTGTCCACCGGCGCGGCCAGGAGCCGGCGTACGCCGTCGAGCATGTCGGCCCGGAGCACCTCGTCGGACACGTCGGTGAAGAAGACGACCGGGTCGCTGCACATGGCGACCGCCTGCACCGCCCGCACCCGTTCCCGGCGTCCCGCCTGCGGGCCGGCGATCACGTCGATGGCGCGCATGGAGATCCGCATCAGACGGTGGTAGGTGTCGCCACGGGTGATCGGGGCGATGTCGTGGAACAGCATGCCGAGCGGACGGCGGTGCGTCAGTATCGTGTCCACCCAGCCCTCCAGCACCGCCTGGCGGGCCCGCTCCGCGGGCAGCTCCTCCGCGGCGTCCAGCAACCCCTCCAGATCGGACAGCAGCGGCTCGACCAGCGCGGCGAGCAGATGCTCCTTGGCGGGGAAGTGGTAGAGGATGGCGGCCTTGGTCAGCCGCAGCCGTTCACCGATCTGCCGTAGCGAAGTGCGTTGGTAACCGTGCTCGGCGAACAGGTCGAGCGCGGCGCGCAGGATCCGCGACCGGGTGTCGTCCGCAGGCTCGGCCGTCATTGCGTCAGCTTAGAGGCACGTTCCGGTCGCGCTTCCGACCGACGGGTTGAACACCATTGATCCGCCTGACCGTCGGTCAGTACAGTGGGGTTGTCGATGTGTCACCCGCCCGGGGAGGGACCATGGCCGTCATCGCGATCGACGAACTGGTCAAGACGTTCGGCGCCGTCCGCGCCCTCGACGGGCTCCATCTGCGGGTCGAGGCGGGGGAGGTGCACGGCTTCCTCGGCCCCAACGGCGCCGGCAAGTCCACCACCATCCGTATCCTGCTCGGCCTGCTGCGCGGCGACTCGGGCGAGGCGCGAGTGCTCGACGCCGACCCGTGGCGCGACGCCGTACGCCTGCACCGCCGGCTGGCCTATGTGCCCGGCGACGTGAGCCTCTGGCCGAACCTCACCGGGGGCGAGGCCATCGACCTGCTCGGCGAGCTGCGCGGCGGCCTCGACCGGCGCCGCCGCGACGAGCTGCTGGACAGCTTCGACCTCGACCCCACCCGCACCTGCCGCACCTACTCCAAGGGCAACCGGCAGAAGGTCGCCATCGTCGCCGCGTTCGCCTCCGACGTGGAGCTGTAGGTGCTCGACGAGCCGACCTCCGGCCTCGACCCGCTCATGGAGTCGGTGTTCCAGGACCAGGTCCGGCGGATCCGGAACGAGGGCGGCACCGTGCTGCTCTCCAGCCACGTGCTCGCCGAGGTCGAGGCGCTCTGCGACCGGGTCAGCATCATCCGCGAGGGACGCACGGTCGAATCCGGCAGCCTCACCGAGCTGCGCCACCTCACCCGCACGGCGGTGACAGTGGAGACCGCCCGCCCGCTCACCGGCCTCGCGCAGCTGCCCGGCGTGCACGCCGTACGCGAGGCCGGCGGGCGCACCCACCTGGAGGTCGAACCCGCCCACCTCGACGAGCTGCTCGGGCACCTCGTCCGCTTCGGCGTACGCTCGCTGACCAGTGCCCCACCCACCCTCGAAGAACTGTTCCTGCGCCACTACGGCGCCGGCCAGACCACCGACGACGGTCACCGCGACACCGAACCCCGGGCGGTCCTGCGATGAGCGCCTTCACCGGCACCGGGCGGCTCGCCCGGCTCGCGCTGCGCCGCGACCGGATCCGGCTCGGAATCTGGATCATCGGCACACCCCTGCTCGGGTACGCCCTGGCAGCCAGCGTGGCCGGCCTCTACCCCGACGAGGCGGCCCGGCACGGCTACGCCACCACCTCGGCGTCCAGCCTGGTCGCCCGCGCCTTCAACGGCCCCATCGCCGGCACCGACCTCGGCGCCGTGGTGGTCGCCGAGACGTACGCGACGCTCGCGGTCCTCGTCGCGTTGCTGAGCACCTTCGCGTTGGTCCGGCACACCAGGCAGAACGAGGAGACCGGCCGCGCCGAACTGCTCGGCGCGTCAGTGGTCGGCCGGTACGCGCTGCTCACCGCCGCCCTGCTGGTCGTCGTCGGGGCGAACGTGCTCGCCGCCGCCCTGCTCGCGGTCGCCCTCACCGGCGCCGGGCTGCCCCTCGCCGGGTCCGTCGCCGCGGCCGCCGCGATCGGTGGCGTCGGAGTGGCGTTCACCGGCGTCGCCGCCGTCACCGCCCAGCTCACGGTCACCTCCCGAGGCGCCAACGCGCTCGCCGCCGCGGCCGTCGGCCTCTCCTTCCTGCTGCGCGCCGCCGGCGACGTGTTCGGCGAGGTCACGGCCGGCGGCACGCGGGTGGACAGCGCCTGGCCGTCCTGGCTCACCCCGCTGGGCTGGGGCAACCAGGTGCGCGCCTACACCGGCGAACGGTGGTGGACCCTCGCCCTGCCGGTCGCCCTGCTGGTGGCCGCGGTGGCGCTCGCGTACGCGCTGGCACGACGCCGCGACCTCGGCGCCGGCCTGCTCGCCGCCCGCCGCGGCCCGGCGCACGCCGCGGCGTGGCTGCTCAGCCCCGCGGGCCTGGCCTGGCGGCTGCAACGCGGCACGCTGCTCGGCTGGGCGATCGGAGTTGGCGTGCTCGGCGTCTCCATGGGTGTCGCCGCGGACGAGTTCAACGCCATGATCGCCGAGAACCCGGCCGCCGCCGAGGCCATCGCCGCGATGGGTGGCGGCACCGGCCTGGTCGACGCGTACCTCGCCGCGATGCTCGGGCTGTACGCGCTCGCCATCGGGGCGTACGTCGTACAGGCCCTGCTGCGGGTACGCGCCGACGAGGCCGACGGGGTGCTGGAGGCGGTCCTCGCCACCGGGGTGAGCCGCAGCCGTTGGCTGGGCACGCAGGTGGGCGCGGCCGTGCTCGGGGCGACCGCGCTGCTGCTGTTCGGCGGGATCACCACCGGGCTCGGCTACGGCCTCGTCGACGAAGACCCGGTGGGAAAGGCGCTCACGTTGGGCGCCGCCGCCGCACTTCGGCTGCCGGCCCTGCTCGTCGTCGCCGGTGTGGTGACCGCCCTGTTCGGACTGCTGCCCCGCTGGTCGGTGGCGCTCTCCTGGGCGGCGCTGACGGCGTTCCTGCTGCTCGGGCAGCTCGGCGCGGTGCTGGAGCTGCCGCAGGCCGCGCTCGACGTCTCGCCGTACACCCACGTGCCGTCCGCGCCCGCGGTCGACCCGACGGCGCTGCCCCTGCTGGTCCTCGCCGCCGTGGCGGCGGCCCTGCTGGCGACCGGCGTCGCCGCCTTCCGCCGCCGCGACGTCCCGAGCTGACCAGCGGGACGGCCCGGACTTTGATACCCCGCTGGCGCTGGCGGGGTGTCCCGGCGCGAAGTCGATCAGTCGGGCGGTGTGGCGGTCTCGCCGGTGGGCTGGCAGCCACGGGTGCCGTGGGCATTCTGACGCAGCTACCGGCGCTCCTCGGCGTCCTGGTCGGCACCCTCGGCGCGATCCTCGCCACCTCGTTGGGCCGACCGGGCCCGCTGGCGGCGCAGCCAGAGCGTCCGTTGAGACGAGCGACGGCTCGCCGCGTACGTCGACTTCGCGCACGCCATCAAGGACAGCCACGCGGTGGCGCTGCGGATAACGGCTGACCACCGGCGCTGCGGCAGGCACTGCTTGGCAGGTCGGTCGTGACGTCCGAGCTGCCGGAGCGACCAACGGGGCGGCTTCGAGTCGGAGGGTGGTTCTACCCTGCCGGTGGCAGCAATCCGCCTCGGGAGAAGAGAAGGCAGTCGTGCGACGGGGATATTGGCGAGAGTCCGGGGATGCGGTTAGCGCTGAGGAGGCCTGGGACATTTGGGCGCCGCACGCGTACGACGTCCTGCTGGAGGTGGCGCGGCGATATCGCGCAATCATTACCTACGGTGAGGTTGGCAAGGAGGTGCAGGACAGGTCGGGCGTCCGGACCTCCGCGCTCCTGCAGAACTGGATCGGTACCGTCCTCGGGCGGGTGGTCCGGCGCGCCCACAACCAAGGTCACCCACCGCTGACGGCGCTGGTCGTGCACAAGGACGACGGCAAGGTTGGCGTTGGATACGCCGAGGTGTTGCAGATCGCCGGGCAGCCGCCGGTCGAGGACGACATGCAACGCGAGCGACATGCCGCGTCGGCCCGGCTGGACTGCTACCGCTACTTCGAGGCGTCAGGGCTTCCGGCGGACGGCGGCCAGCCAGCCCTCGCACCAAGGCTCGAGGAGGCCGTGCGGCGGCAGCGCCGAAACGCTCCGCAACCTCGCCACCCCACCTGTTCCCGATGCGGCATCCAGCTTCCGGTGAGCGGCGTTTGCAGCTACTGCGACTGACACCTGTTGGCCGCGTCGCGCTGCGCGGCGACCCCGAGCGTCCGCCAACTGCGCCGACTCCCACCTGAGCTGATCATGGATCTATGATCATCCGCTGCGGCACCGGGCCAGTCCCGGACCACCAGCGCGGATGAAGGGGTTGGCTGATGGCGAAGCACGACAGGGAATCAATGGCCAACCGCTTCGACGCGGCCTGGAAAGCGCTCGAATCGGAACTGAAACATCGTTGGAGGGAGCGGACCGGAGGCGAGTCGGGGCAGCAGCAGACCGCATTCAGCATGCTGACCTGGGCCCGAGAGCAGAAACTACTTACCGCCGACCAGGAACGGTTCCTGGACCGCTGCCGCAGCGTCCGCAACGCCTACACGCACGTGTCGTTCGAGGGCTACTCGGGGCCGATCGCGTCTCCGCCGCGAGAGATCGTGGAGCGCCTGGAGAAGATCCTCAGCGGTCTGCGGCATCCGCGGAAGGTCGGGGAGATCGCCACCAAGGCCAGCACCTGCCTCCCGACCACGCCCCTGCGCGAAGCGCTGCAGACGATGCACCGGGGCGATTTCTCCCAACTGCCCTACCGAGACGAGCAGCGCGGCTGGCTCCTCGTGACCCGGGAACAGGTCGGCCGCTGGGCGGAGGCCAAGGCTGAAGCGGACGGCATGGTGCTGCTCGATTTGAGCGCCGCGGTGTCGGAACTCGCGGACCACCCAGAGGTCGGTCCGGTGCGGCCGAGTCAACTCGACGCGTCGGCCACGCTCGCGAGCGCCGTGGCCGCGCTCGAGTCGGCGCTGCATCGGCCGGACGACGCCGACGGCGGTTACCCGCTGGTGCTGGTGACGGGCAAGGGGGACAACGCACCGGTGCAGGTGCTCGCCGTGGACGATCTGCCGCGGGCGTACCGAGAACTTGGCCGCTGACCCGACGAGGCTGACCGATGCGAGAGCGCCGGGCGACGGCCGCGCGGTCACCTGGCCCTAGGATCTCTGGCATGCAAGAAGGCCGGTGGACGACGATCACGCCAGCGCAGTTCGCGCACGAGCGCGAGGCGCTCGCGCACGTCCAGGCGTTACTGCCAGACACCGAGCCCTACCGCGCCTGGTCCAACTTCACCTTCACCGCCCAGACCGGCCACCCCTATGAGGTTGATCTGCTGGTCGCCGCGCCGGGCGGGCTCTACCTCATCGAGATCAAGAGCCTGAACGGCCGGCTGATCTCCGGCGGCTCCAACTGGATCCTGCAGGGCCCGAGCAACACCCGTACGTTCGACAACCCGCTGCACCTGGCGGACATGAAGGCCAAGAAGCTCAAGTCCCTGCTTCAGGTCGCCGCGACGCAGCGCAAGGGCCCGCCGGTCAAAATCCCGTTCGTGCAGGCGGCGGTGTTCCTGTCGAAGCCCGGCCTGCACGTCGGTCTTTCCGACCACCACCTGCACAGCATTTATGGTCCGGAGCCGGCGGCCGGTCACCAGCCGGGCCCGCTGCCGACGATCACCTCCCTGCTGCAGCGTCCGCCGCAGGACGAGCGGCAGCGGGTCACCAAGGAGATGTCCGCGACGCTGCCGGACCTCCTCAATGCGGTCGGCATCGCCCGCAGCCGCAAGCACTACCAGATCGGGTCGTGGGAGCTGGATACCCGCCCGTTCGACGTCGGCCCCACCTGGCAGGACCACCAGGCCCGGCACCGCGACCTGGAGCGGGAGCGCCGCCGGGTGCGGATCTACCTGGTCGAACGCAACGCCGTGCAGACCGAGCGGGCCAGCATCGAACGCGCCGCGAAGCGCGAGATGCTCGCGCTGCACGGCATCAACCACCCGGGCATCGTGCAGGTCGACTCGATGGAATCGCACGAGGCCGGACCCGCGCTGATCTTCCGGTACGACCCCCGCTCGGTGCGCCTGGACCACTACATGGCCCAGTACGGCGACCGCCTGGACGCGCTGAGCCGGCTGGCGATGATCCGCCAGCTCGCCGAGACCGTGGCGTACGCGCATCGCCGGCGGCTGCACCACCGGGCCCTGTCGGCCCGCAGCGTGCTGGTCAGCCCGGGGCGCGCCAGGAGAGGCGGCAGCGAGGACGAGGCGTGGCTGACTCCGCAGCTGCAGATCAGCGACTGGCAGGCGGCGACCCGCGGCGCGGACGCCAGCGGTGGAAGCAGCGGTGACGCGGTCACGCTCTCCTCGCACGCGGCCTCGCACATCGAGCGCTCGGCGGAGGCGTACCTCGCGCCGGAGCTGACCGCGCCGAAGCCCGACGCCGTCGCGATGGATGTTTTCGGCCTCGGCGCGCTGGCGTACCTGATCCTGACCGGCCAGCCGCCGGCGGCGAAGCGGCCCGAGTTGCTCGCCCGGCTGGCTCGGGACAATGGCCTGCGGGCCGCCGCCGTCGCCGACGGCATCAGCGAGTTCGCCGATGAGCTGATCCAGGCGGCCACCGCCCCGGTGCCGACCCAGCGGCTCACCACCGTCGCCGACTTCGTCGAGATGCTCCAGGTCGTCGAGGACGAGCTGACCGCCCCACCTCCGGGCCTTTCGGTGCACCCCGAGGAGCCGGAGCCCGAGCAGGTCGACCCTCTCGAAGCGCGCGGCGGCGACCGGGTCGGCGAGTGGAAGATCGTCCGCAGCCTCGGCACCGGCTCAACCTGCCGCGCATTCCTCGGCTTCAACGAGCGCACCCGGCGGGAGGAGGTGCTCAAGGTCGGGCTCTCCGACGAGAAGGGCGCCCGGCTCGAGCATGAGGCCCGGGTCCTCGGGCCGCTCACCGACTCCCGGGTGATCCGGCTGGCCCGGCCCGAGCCGCTGCAGATCGGGAACCGCACCGTTGTGGTGCTGGAGCACGCCGGTGACCGCACCCTCGCCCGCAAGCTGCGCGACGACGGCCGGCTCACCGTCGACGAGCTGGAGACCTACAGCGACTACCTCTTCGGCGCGCTGGACTACCTTGAGGGTGAGGGCGTCTACCACCGCGACATCAAGCCCGACAACATCGCCATCCGGATCCGCCCCAACCGCACCCGGCAGCTGGTGCTCTTCGACTTCTCCCTGGCCGGGGTCTCGGTCAAGGAGATCAATGCCGGCACGCCGCGTTACCTCGACCCCTTCCTCGGCACCGCCAGCCGACAGGTCTACGACAAGCACGCCGAGTGGTACGCCCTCGCGGTCACCCTGCACGAGATGGCCTCCGGCGAGCTGCCGGTCTGGGGCGACGGCGGCACCGAGCCGCAACTCACCGAGGGCCCGCCGGTGCTGGCCGCCGAGGCGTTCGACCCGGCGATCCGCGACGAGCTGGTGGAGTTCTTCCAGCGCGCGCTGCACCGCGACCACCGCCAGCGGTACGCCACGCTGAAGGACCTGCGCGACGCCTGGCAGCAGGTGTTCCGCCGCTCC
Source organism: Micromonospora sp. NPDC005367 (assembly GCF_040606825.1). NCBI lineage: Bacteria > Bacillati > Actinomycetota > Actinomycetes > Micromonosporales > Micromonosporaceae > Micromonospora > Micromonospora sp. NPDC005367. The sequence continues at coordinate 107,264 of NZ_JBEXFP010000011.1, forward strand.
GACGCCAGCACGCCAGTCGGCACCGACCATCCAGAGATCGCCCCCGACGAGCCGGACGTCGAGGGCGCCGAAGCAGCCCGAGACGAGGCGTCCACCAAGGCCACCCGCGCCACCGCGTTGGAGGCGGCCGGCCTCACCCCGCGTGCCGTGTCGGCCGCGCACCGGCTGGAGGCCACCACCGTCGGCGACCTGCTCGCAGTGGCCAACAAGCTCGCCCACCTTCCCGGCCTCGGCGCGAAGACCCGGCAGGAGCTGCAACGCCGGGTCAAGGAGTGGCGCCAGCGGCTGGGGGAGCGGGAGACGCTCCCGACGACGCCGGCTGCCCGCAAGGCGGCCAGCGCCGAGGTGGCCACCGAGGCCGCCGCCGGGGACGGCGACGCCGATCTGGTACGCGTCGGCCTGGACGCGATCGCCACGCTGCTCGTCCCGGCAAAGAACGGGCGGAACGCGACCGAGATCGAGGGCACCCGGCTGCTGCTGCATTTGCCCGACGAGTCAGGGACGCTGCCGGCGCTGCCGCTCTGGCCGCAGCAGCCGCAGGTGGCCGCCGCGCTGGGCGTCACCGCCGGTCGGGTCGCGCAGATCCTCGGCAAGCAGCGCAAACGCTGGGACGACATCCCGGTGGTCGGCAGCGTGCGTACCCAGATCATCGAGCTGTTGCGCGACGGCGGCCGTGTGATGGGCGTCGCCGAGCTGGCCGCGGCGCTGCTCGGCAGTCGCGGCTCGGTGCGTACCGGGGATGCGCTGCGTCTCGCGGTGGCGGTCGCCGCGGTGCGGGCCGCCGTCGAGGTGGATGCGCTCGCCGAGGAGCCGCGCCTGCTGCTGCGCCGGCACTCCCGCGCCGACATCAACGGCAAGCCGCACCCGCGCGGCGACCGGCTGCTGGTCGCGCTGGAGGCCGGCGAGGACGACGCTCCGGACATCCCGGCCGCACCGGCCCTGCTCGACTACGCCGACGCGCTCGGCAAGGCCGCCGACAAGCTCGCCGCCAGTGAGGTGCTGCCCAGCCCGGCGACGGTGCTGCGTACCCTCGCGGCGGTGACCGCGCCCGGCGGGGCGGCCGACGCAATCGACGAGCGGCGGCGGGTGCTGCTCGCCGCGGTGGCCTCGGAGCGCGCCGCCGCGACCGCGCGGCTGGAGCTCTACCCGCGCGACCTCGACCCGGTACGGGCGCTGCGGTTGGCCCAGGCCGGCGTCGTGCCCCCGGCCAGCGAAGGGCGGCGCGGGCTCACCCCGACGCAGGTGGCCGACCGGGTGACCGCCCGCTTCCCGGAGCTGGATTCGCTACCGCCACATCCCACGCTGGACCGGTTGCTCGCCGAGGCCGGCTTCGAGCTGCGCTGGGACCGCGACCGGTACGTGCCGCCGCCGCCCCGTGCCGCCTCGTCCTCCATGTCGATCATGCAGCGACGCCCGTCGGTGACGGCCGCGCCGAGCCGCTGGACGGCCGAGTCGCCGGACCTGGCGGCGGCGATGCGGGCCGAGGAGCGGCTGACCGGCGCGAGGTCCGCCGGAGGATTCCGGGCGCTGACGGTACGACTCAACCGCTACCACCTGGCCCGGGAGGAACTGGCGCGGCGCTTCGACGCCCGGCCGGTCAACGTGGCGGCCCGCTTCCTGGACCACCTGCACGCCCTGGTCGACGCCCGCCCCAAGCCGACGTGGGAGACGGTGCTCGGGGCGGACATCGCCGAGGAGGGGTCGCGGGCGGCAATCAAGCTGGGGGAGTACGTCGAGCAGGCGTGGCAGCTCGCCGCGCCTGAGCTGCATGCGGAGTTGCGGGCCGGCGAGGGGCCAGCGCTGCTGCACGACGCGGCGGTGCTGGCGCGGTACCGGGCGATGGACCGGCTCTACGAGCTGGCCGACGCGGCGCGCGGTGGGGTGGGGGGCGTGTGGCTGCTCTGCCCGATGGAGGACCCAGCGCTACTGCCGAAGCTGGACGGGGCGGTGGTGCGGGTCGGCGACAACGAGTGGATCGCCCTACCGGACGCCTGGGTCGTCAACGCCCACCGCAGCGCAGTCACCGCCTGACGTACGGGCATCCGTCGTGGCCTCGGATGAGGCCCAAGTGAGGGAGTGGGCAGACGCGTCTACGCGAACAGCGACAACAGTGCGGTTTGCGCTGCTGTGAGGCGTATCGGGACGTCCACGCCAACGGTGGGAAAGACCTGGGCGACCTCGAGGTCGCTTCTGCGAATGCTCGTCGCGATCCCGATCTTCACACCCCTGGCCGTCAGGGTCTCGAGCAGGCGGCGAGCGTCCAGAAGGTACGCCGCGGAGATCCGCCACGGGTGGTGCCGCACGGCGCCCGGGGGTCGTGCCGGCCCGCTGAGGATCAGGTAGTAGTCGCAGGGGTGCGGGCTGATGTCGAGGCCGGTGAAGGCATCACCGTAGGTCTTGATGTTCACGGTCCGACCGGCGAGCGGATCCGATCGAAAGACACCGTCGTAGCCAGCCTGCACTGCCGTGTCGGCAAGCTCGATGTCGAAGACCTGCGCGGCGATGAACTCGCCGACGTCACCCGGCCGCGCCGATCGCCCGGTGAGCGCCGCGATTCGGGCGTCCAACTCGTCGCGAGCGCGCAGCAACGCGGCCAATTGGTGCAACGTCTCGGTCACGAGGTCGATTCTTCGCGTTGCGGACTGGCTTGACCAGTCACGCGTCGCTAACTTTTCGTCATGACGACCTCTGCACGGAAGCGGGTTGCGGCCTTCTGGGACGCCCACGTCGAGTCCTGGCTAAGGAGCGAAGATCAATTGCCGGAACGGCTCAAGGCTTGGTTTGACTCCTATGTGGGCGTCGGTCCCGGCGAGGTGACCCGCGACGGCTTTCCGGAGGCTTATCACGGCGATCTTCTCGGTCAGGAGCACACGCCACGGATGGTGGTGCTCGGTCTCAACCCCGGAGAGTTCCGTCCCCGCTTCCAGGCGCGCGACGGCATCTTCGCCAAAGAGATCAAGGAGTACGGCTCGTACAGCAGGTGGGCCACGACGTGCCCCTACAACCGGCCGCCGTGGACGCTGCCTCACGAGATGGGCCGCAACACGTACTACCAGGCGCGCCTTGAGTTCACCCGCCGATGGCTCCAGGACCCGACCGCCGACCATCGTGATCTGCTGATCTTCGAGTGCTACCCGTGGCACTCGAAGTCCATCAACGCGCCGCTGCGGCCGCCGCCGGAGGTGATCGAGCAGTTCGTATGGCAGCCGATCGCAGAGCTGTCCGTGCAGGACGTGTTCGCCTTCGGCCGGCCCTGGGACGGCATAGCCCAGGCGCTCAAGCTGCCGCTGACGGGCAAGCTCGGATCCGGCGGCACGTGCTACGGGTCGAACGTGTCCAGCAGGGCGGTGCGGACGTACGCGCTGCCGTCGGGACAGCGGCTGGTCGTCGAGTGGCACGCGGGGGCAGCCGGACCGCCCAGCGCCAAGGAGACGGCACTCCTTCGGGAAGCTCTCGTCGGTGGGGGAACTGGGGGTGATGGCAGCGTGCCACCACCCCCGCAACCCAGGGCCGGTGGTGGTATCGAGCCCGGAGTCGTTGGCAGTCATTCCGAGGTGTCGTCATGATTGCGGCAAGCGACACCCTCGTCACGGCCGGGCGCGTCGAAAGGCTGCGCCAGTACATGGGCGCGCAGGTTCTCGGATCGTCGGGCGATTGCATCTGCCGGAAGCTGGGCAGCTGTCGGCGGAGCGTACTGTTCGACCGACATGGGGCGCCCCGGCCCGAGGTGTCCTACGGCGCCGGGCAGCTCTCGCACGTCGGCCGTCATTACGACCTCACGCTGGACGGGATGCCATCCCGCGTCCTGGTCATCGCCATGGATACGGTGCGACTGAGGGAGCACGTGACTCTTGAACAGCGCCACGCCGAGGTCATGGACTCCGCCGACCTGCCGTTCACCCGCCGGAATCCGCACATGCAAGGTACTACCAGTGCGCTCCGGCTCGCTGTGGGGCGGGAGCCGGCAGACGATCGCGAAGGCGAGCAGCTCCGCCTGAGCGGGGCACGGCAACCTGCGCATCTCTTCGACGCGTACGCCATGGCGAATCTGCGGCTCTGCTCGGCCACGGCCGACGGAGAGAGGTCGTTGAGCAGCGCGACCATGAGCCGGAACTGTCTCCCGCATCTGGCAGCGACGATCAAGATCCTGGAGCCGACGCTGTGCATCGTGCAGGGCGTCCAGGTCAACAAGGTGCTCACCGAGCTGATCAGTCGGCGTCGTCAGGTTGCCCCACACCTCCAACAGGCGCGAATCGCAGGCGTCGACACCCTCGTCGCGGCTTTCACCAATCCCTCCGCCCGGGGCAACTACCGGTGGGGACGGCTTACCGGCGTTCCCTACCTGTACGAGACTGTGGCACCGGCGCTTCGGGTCGCACACCAGCTCGTGGTAGGTGCGCCAGCCCCGACCGGCAACGCCACCGTTCACCCGCAGAGGCGGCCGGCCGCTCTCGATCGTCAGCCGCCGGGGTAGCGGCTCCACCAGTGAGGGTCGGTCGCCTCGACGTATTCGGCACCGGACGGGCTGTGCTCGACCTGTGTCACGTAGTCCCGGGCGAGAGTGTCGGCGACCCAGGCCAGTTCCAGCCGGGGACAGCCAGTCGATGGGCAGGGCATCCGGGCCGTGCGCGGCACCCAGGAGTGCGCCGGCCACGGTCGCCGCGTGCTTAGCGCCAGCGGATGACGCGAACAGCAACGCCTCCCGCACCTGGTCCCGCTTCCGGAAGGAAACCGCCACGTAGACGGCCCCGAGTAGCGCGGCGTGTGCAGTGCCGCCAGCGGCGAGCCGAGCCAGCTCCGCCGCCTGAGCGGGCTTGGTCTCGGCTGCGGCGAGAGCCAGCGCGAGTGTGTCTGCGGTGGTGCCGGGCCAACTGCCGTGCGGCACGTGATGAGCCCTCATGGCGGCTCCGGCGACACTGTTGCCCAGGTCGATCAGGTGGATCATGGTGGCGCCCAGCGCCGCCGCTGCCATTGCCGAGCCACCGTGACTCAGGGCTGCCAGGCTGGCGCCCAACGCACCGGGCGACTGCCACCAGGTGCAGAGCCCTGCCGAGAGGGCGCGCGTGAGGCCGTGTGCCCCGATGCTGGCGCCGCCCGGGTGCTCCAGCGTGCCCGCCTTTCCTCCCTGCAGGGCGGCGACCGTGGCTGGCGCGGAGCCGCGCCGCTCCTGCAACACCGGAACCTTCGCGAGCCAGCCGGTCATCGGATCGCTCCCGTGTGCCGGCTTCACACCGGTGATGCCCTGGAGCACCGCCCACCGGTGGTAGGCGTACCAGACCACGCCGGGTGGGTGGGTCAGCCCCTTGTGCATGCCCCGCACGTGCGCCCGGATCAGGCCCTCGACGGTGAAGCAGGCGAGTTGACCGGCGCTCGTCGCGCGCAGGGGCCCGCTCGCCGGCACCGTGCCACCCGTCGCACCGATGCGTCACCCAGTATCACCCCCAGCACGGAGCCCCGAGCGGTCGCCAGTTGCGGCGCTGTCCTGATCATGCCGGCGAGCATAGGACGAGGCACGGCGGGAGGGCGCGGTGCGGCGGGCCGCGGTCTCAGAAGCTCGGGCGGAGCGCAGGCCGGCGAGTTGGACGTAGACCTCGCGTTTGGCGGTCGCCTCGCCGCGACGGTCGAGGACGTAGCCGGTCAGCCAGATCCAGCCGTGGTACGTCGGCTGGTTGGACATCGACACGACGCGGAAGGTCAGGGCCCGGTCCCCGGCGAACTGCACCGAGGCGCGGCCGTCGATGACGAGCAGGTCGCCGGGGGAGGGGCGCGCGGTCACCAGTGACCGGAGTTGTGGGAGTGCTCCTGCGGTGGCCGGCACTCCCGCGCGTGCATGGTCTGCCAGTCGCGTAGCGCCCGCTTGATCCGGTCGTTCTCCTGGCTGAGCAGCCGTACCGTCTCGTTGAGGTCGGCCAGCTCGTCGGCCACCCGTGCCTGGAACTCGCGTACCTCCAGGGGGTCGACACCGCGCCAGCGCGCGGCGAACTCGCGGGTCCGCACCTCGTGCGGCGTCAACCGGCCCGGGTAGCCGGCTGGATAGGGCTGGCCACCTCGATACACCTGAGCCACGACGATCCTCTGCGGGGCAGGCGGAAGCGCGAAGGCTCCCGGCGGGGGGGGTGTGGAAGGGCGGGGCGTCCGCGCGGGGGGCGCGGACGACCCGCCCGCTCGGCCGCCGCAGCTCGATTCAGCGGTACGACAGCAGAGCAGTCCGACGGGTCGGGACGGGCACACGCACCCGCCCCCGACTAGGGCAATGCCTCTGCTCCTTGTTGCCACGCAAGGGGAGAGGCGGTCACCAACTTAGCTGTCCCAGTCACCTTAGTCAAACGATGAGTTGTTGCGAGGTGTCGTTGCGTGATCGAATTGGCGTGCCACGCAGGGGGAGTCATGCCGATCACTGCCGACTACATCCGCATCGCCGACGAGATCGTCGGCGACATCAGAGCGAAGAAGCTCAAGCCGGGCGACAAGCTGCCCTCGATCACGCAGCTCGCGGCCACTCACAAGGTCAGCCCGTCCACCGTCAAGCAGGTCTACGTGCGGCTTGAAGCCCTGCGGGTGATCTGGCGGCACCAAGGCAAGGGCGTCTTCGTCAACGATCCGAAGCTCTGGATGCGGGAGCCGTAGGTAGCGGGCCGGCGACGGAAACGGGCCTTACGGGTAACACCGTCTCGTCGGCGGGACGACTAGAGTCGTCGCGTGATCGACCGGAAGCTGCTCTTGTCCGACCTGCAGACGCAGGTCAAGAACCTGGAAAAGGACCTGCGGGAGCAGGCCGAGTCGGTCGAGGAGGTGCGCCTCAAGCTGCGTGGCGAGTACGACCACGCCTTCAAGGTCGGGCGTACCGCCGCCACCTGGGCGGCCTGGCGCGACGAGCGGGTCACGCAGGTCGCCGTCGCCTGGGTGCTCGGCACGGTTTTCGTACGTTTCTGCGAGGACAACGGACTGCTGCCCGACCCCTACCTGGCCGGTCCGGGGGACCGCCTGGTGCTGGCCGAGGAAGCCGAGGCGCAGTTCTTCCGCGACCAGCCCGACAAGACCCTCCGCGACTGGCTGCACCAGGGCTTCGACGTCATCGCCAGCACCCAAGCCGGCAAGTCGCTCTTCGACAAGCGGCACAACCCGCTCTACCAGATCCCCCTGTCGCACGACGAGGCAAAGAACGTGATCGCCTTCTGGCGTCGGCGTGGCGAGACCGGCGGCCTGGTGCACGACTTCATGGACCCGGATTGGGACACGCGCTTCCTCGGCGACCTCTACCAGGACCTCTCCGAGGCTGCCCGGAAGACATACGCGCTGCTTCAGACCCCGGAGTTTGTCGAGGAGTTCATCCTCGACCTGACCCTCACCCCGGCGATCGAAGAGTTCGGCCACGACGTCGTCAAGATGATCGATCCAACCTGCGGCTCGGGCCACTTCGTCCTCGGCGCCTTCCACCGCCTGCTCAAGGAGTGGGGGCAGCACGCCCCCAACCGCGACCCCCACGAGCGGGTACGCCTGGCCCTCGACGCCGTCCACGGCGTTGACGTTAACCCCTTCGCGGTAGCCATCGCCCGCTTCCGCCTCCTGGCCGCCGCCCTGCGTGAGTGCGGCGTCAAGACCCTCGCCGACTCGGCCCCGTACATCTTCCCGATGCACCTCGCCGTCGGCGACTCGCTAATCAAGCGGCGACAGGACACGCTCCCCGGTACGGATCCCGACGGGGATGCGATGACGGAGTTTGCCTACGCGACGGAGGATCTGGAGGAACACCCGGGGATTCTTGCCGCTGGCCATTACCACGCCGTGGTCGGCAACCCTCCCTACATTGTCGTGAAGGACAAGGGCCTCAACGACGCCTACCGCAAGATGTACCCTGCCTGCTCGGGCAAGTACGCGCTGTCGGTGCCGTTCGCGCAGCGGTTCTTCCAGCTCGCAAAGACCGGCGACGGGGACGGCAAGGGCGCAGGCCTCGTCGGCCAGATCACCGCGAACTCGTTCATGAAGCGCGAGTTCGGCAAGAAGATGATCGAGCAGTTGTTCGCCATCGACGTCAGCCTGACCCACGTCATCGACACCTCCGGCGCTTATATCCCCGGTCACGGCACCCCGACCGTCATCCTGATCGGGCGCAACACCAACCGTGGTCGAGCGGGCACGATCCGCACGGTCATGGGCATCCGCGGCGAGCCGAGCGCGCCGAGCAACCCGAGCGAAGGCCACGTCTGGCAGGCGATCGTAGGGCAGGTTCACCGGCCTGGCTCCGAAAGCCAATGGGTCACCGCCGCCGACACTCCGCGAGCTGACTTGGTGACCTTTCCCTGGAGCCTGAGCGGTGGCGGTGCGAGCGGGTTGATGGCGGCGCTGGAAGCAGGTGATCGGACGCTTCTACAGAGCAGCATCAGTGGTGCGATCGGTTTCGCGAGCTTTCCTGGCCAGGATGAGGCCTTCTTCGCGCCACCGGCCTGGTTCCGCCGCAACGGTATGGGCTCTCTTAGGCGTCCGCTTGTGATCGGCGAGGTTGTTCGTGACTGGGAAAGTGTCGCGGAGGATCATGCGTTGGTGCCTTACAAGGCAGACCTCAAGCCCATGCCGTTCGACGTTAGGGCAACGTGGGGCAGGCATCTGTGGTCCTTGCGCCGAATCCTCGGCTCCACGACGGGGTTCGGTGGTCAGACCCGCGGCGAGTCGGACGACCCGTGGTGGACGTGGTACCGGTGGGTCCCTGAGCGGTATCGGACGCCGTTGTCGATCGCGTTCGCCTTTGTCGCGACGCACAACCACCTTGTGTTGGACCGCGGTGGGAAGGTTTTCAAGCAGTCCGCGCCGGTGATCAAGTTGCCGAAGGGGGCGTCGGAGGACGACCACCTGCGGTTGCTTGGGGTGCTAAACAGCTCGACCGCCTGCTTCTGGCTCAAGCAGGTCAGCCAGAGCAAGGGCAACGGCGGCATCGGTGGCGGGATCTCGGACGAGCTGTGGGAGCACCGATACGAGTTCACCGGTACCAAGCTGCAGGAGTTCCCGCTGCCGTCGGCGTACCCCCTGGAACTGAGCCGGGAGATCGACGGCCTGGCGCAGCGGCTTGCCACGGTGACCCCGGCGGCGGTCGCGGCCGCCGGGGTGCCGACTCGCGAGCGGCTCTACGCCGCTGAGCGGGAATGGCATTCGGTGCGGGCGCGGATGATCGCGTTGCAGGAGGAGTTGGACTGGCAGGTCTACTCGCTCTACGGGCTGCTCGATGAGGAGTTAGTCGCCCCAGCCGGATCGGTGCCCGAGTTGAAGCTGGGGGAGCGGGCGTTCGAGATCGTGCTTGCCCGCAAGATGCGCGATGAGGGCGTGGAGACGCAGTGGTTCGCCCGGCACGGGTCGATGACGATCACGGAGCTGCCGGCGCACTGGTCGGATGAGTACCGGGCGGTGGTGGAGCGGCGGATCGCGGTCATCGAGGGCAATCGCAACATCGGGTTGATCGAGCGGCCGGAGTGCAAGCGGCGCTGGGCCACCGATGGCTGGGACGCGATGCAGGCGAAGGCGCTGCGCGACTGGCTGCTGGACCGGTGCGAGGCGCGGGAGCTGTGGTACCACCACGTCGACGGGTTGGAGCAGCCGCGCCCGTTGACCACCGCGCAGCTTGCCGACGAGCTGCGCCGCGACGCCGACGTGCTCACCGTCGCCGGCATCTATGCGCCCGGTCAGGATCTCGGCAGGGTGATCGCCGACCTGGTCGCCGACGAGCACGTGCCGCACCTGGCCGCGCTGCGCTACAAGGACTCCGGGCTGGCCAAGCGGGCCGACTGGGAGCAGGTGTGGGACCTGCAGCGGCAGGAGGACGCGCTGCCCGATGAGGCGGCGAAGCGGGAGTTCCGCAAGGGCATCCCGGTGCCGCCGAAGTACACCTCGGCGGACTTCCTCAAGACCAGCTACTGGAAGCACCGGGGCAAGCTCGACGTGCCCAAGGAGCGGTTCGTCTCGTACCCGGGTGCCAGCCGCGACGGTGACCCGTCGCTGCTAGTCGGCTGGGCCGGCTGGGACCACCGCGAGCAGGCCCAGGCCCTCGCCACCCTGATCGTGGCCCGCGAGCAGGAGGACGGCTGGGCCGCCGACCGGCTGCTTCCGCTGGTCGCGGGGCTGCGCGAGATCCTTCCCTGGGTACGCCAGTGGCACGGCGAGTTCGACCCGGAGTGGGGCGCCTCGCCGGCGGACATCTACGCCGGCTTCCTCGCCGAGACCACCAACCGCCTTCACCTCACCGACGAGGCGCTCACCTCCTGGCGCCCGCCGAAGGCCGTCCGTGGCCGCAGAGCTAAGCAGTGACAGAGCACAGGTCGTCGCTGACCACCCCTTCCGCACGTCAGGAGCCGACAATGGGTAACGAGATTCAGCTGATCAGTGACGGCGATGGACTGGCGGTCATCGGCGATCCGACGGCCGTCGAACGCTTCCTCGTCTCCGAGGGACTGCCTTCGAAGGACCTCGGGCTGCCTCGGCTCGGATCTGTCCTCAGCGCCGGGGCGGCAGCGGCACAGACGGGTTCCGAGATCGCCGCCCACTCGGGCCGCTGGGTGCAGCTGACCAAGGAGTCCGCGCAGCTTGTCGACAAGTTCGGTCTGATGCCGACCAAGACTCCAGGCATCAGTCACGCGATGGTGGGGGATCCGGGCTCGATCCAGAAATGGCTCCAGATCTCGAAGGTGCACGGAGCGAACCCGGCGCTACTGAGCGGTGCTGCGGGGATCATGGCGCAGTTTGCGATGCAACAGAGCATGAAGGAGATCACCGACTATCTCGCCACGATCGACGAGAAGGTCGACGATGTGCTCCGCGCCCAGAAGGACGCCGTGTTGGCCCGCATGATCGGCGTGGGCTTCGTCATCGAGGAGTCCATGACCATCCGCGAGCAGCGGGGCCGGGTCGACGAAGTCACGTGGTCGAAGGTGCAGGGCGCGCCGGCGACGATCGCGGAAACCCAGGCGTACGCGTTGCGTCAACTCGACGCACTTGCAGAGAAGCTGGAGCGCAAGACCGCGATCGGTGATCTCGCCAAGGCGGCCAAGGAAGCAGAGTTTAAGGGACAGGAGTGGCTCGCTGTCCTAGCTCGCTGCTTCCAGTTGCAGGACGCGATCGCCGTGCTTGAACTCGACCGGGTGCTGGACGCGTCACCGGGTGAGTTGGACGGGCATCGTCTCGGACTGAAGACTGCCCGGCAGAACCGGCTGGAACTCATCGCACGGTGCACCGAACGCCTGCTGGCGCGCATGGATGCGGCTGCTGGCACGGCCAACACGAAGGTGCTGTTCCATCCGATGGACTCCCCGGCTGTGGTGCAGTCGAGCAACCATGTCTCGACCGCCGTCGTCGAGTTCCACGGGCGGCTCGGGATCGAGGGCGCTCGACAGTCGTCGGAGGCAAGGCGATGGATGGACGCGGCCATGGAGGCGAGGGACAAGGCGCTCGAGACGGGGGCCGACGGCGTTGGTACCGCCAAGCGCCTCGGCAACGAGACCTTCGACCGGGCCAGATCGGTGACCGGCAAGCTCTCCGGCCGGTTCGCCGGACGAGCACTCCGCTGGCGCGGGGACGCCGAAGGTGAGACCGATGACTGAATCTAGTCGTTTGGCTCGTGACCCGTGGCTGGTGTGGCGGAGGGTGGCGTTCCCCCTACGCGGTAGGCTGCGCCCGTGACTGACCGGCACCCGCTGTTTCTTCGCAGGCTCGCGGTGGAGAATTTTCGCAGCCTGCGGGCGGTCGAGGTGCACCTCGCCCCGCTTAACGTCCTCGTCGGACCCAACGGGGCGGGCAAGTCGAACCTGCTCGACGTGATCGCGTTCCTTGGCGACGCCACCCGCGGCGATCTGGAACCGGCGCTCGCGCGGCGAGGCGGCTTCCCACGCCTTCATTTCCGGGGGGATCCCGACGCCAACAGCCCGGTCCGGATCGAGGTGGAGACGACCACCGGACGCACGGGTGAAGCGGCCGACGCCTACGCGCTCTCCTTCACCTCCGTCCGGTCGCCCGACGACCCGCGTCACTCGATCATTCGTCGGAAGGAGGACTTCTGGCTGACCGGGGGAGTGGGGGAGGCGCGGCATATCAGCATCACCGGAGGACAAATCCAGTTCCATGGCGCCGACGCGGGCAGCGTCAGCGTCCGGGAGGACTCGCTCGGTCTGTCCCTGCTGCCTCGGCTCAGCCCGGAGCGAGGCGGTGAGCGGGTGGAAGCTTTGGCCGACCTGTTCGCCAGCTTCCGAGTGTTCGACGTGGACGTAGCAGCCGCACGCCAACCGGCGCAGGAAGAAATCAGCGACCGTCTGTCCGGCGACGCCAGTAACCTCGCCGCCTTCTTGTTCTACCTCGCCAGGAACCACCCCGACCGCTTCGCCGAGCTGCACCGTGACGCACGCGCCTTCATCCCTGGCGTGGAGAGTCTGGAGTTCACGCCGATCGGCGGGGCCGGTAGCGGAGTCGTGCTCAACCTGGTCGAGACGGGGTTGCGCGGCTCCACCCGGCTGCGGGAGGCGTCCTTCGGCTCGATCCGCGCACTGGCGCTCCTGGCCCTGCTCTACGACCCGGCACCACCGCAGCTCACGTGCATCGAGGAAATCGACCACGGGCTGCACCCGCACATCTTGGACCGCATCGTGGAGCTACTGCGGCAAGCCTCGGACCGGACGCAGTTCCTGATCGCTACGCATTCACCGGCGCTCGTCAATCGGCTCAAGCCGGATGAGCTCATTGTCTGCGAGCGGGGTGAGGACTCATCCTCCCGCATTCCAGCCATCGACCCCGACACCGTGCGCGCCATGGAGGTGGAACTGCACGGTGAGATTGGTTTGGGTGAGCTGTGGTTCTCCGGCGCACTCGGTGGGGGCCTGGAGTGAAGCAGCGACCGCGTCCGGTTGTCGTCGTGCTCGGTGAGGACGACAACGACCGGCAGGCGATCCGCATTCTCGTAGCCGCACTGTGTCGCGACATCGGGCGGGGTGGTCTGAAGCCGCTGCGGGTTCCCCCCGCGCTGGTGCGCAATGTGCCCCCGGACCGGCTACCGAGACATGCCGACAAGGTCCGGGGCATCCTCAACGCCTTCGCGGTCGCCACGCCGATCCGCGCCGTACTCATGCACGAGGACGCCGACGACGTCGAGCCGGCCCACGAGGCGGTCAGCGCCAAGATCGAGCAGGCTTTCCGCTCGCTTCCCTGGCCGGTGTACCCGGTCGTACCGGCCTGGGAGATCGAGACCTGGTGGTTCCTCTTCCCCGAAGCGGTCCGTCAGGTCTGCCCAGGGTGGCGTCCACTCTCGCCGTACGCGGGCCGGGACGTCGGTCAGATCCGTAACGCCAAGCAGGAGTTGACGCGGGCGCTCACCCCAGCGGGCGTGAGGAAGTCGACGTTCCGCGCCTACTCCGAGGCGGACAGCGTGCAGATCGCTGAGCGGATCGTTGCTCTCGGACAGCCCGCACCGCCCTGGTTCGCGCGCAGCAAGAGCTGGCTTGCCTTCCTCGTCGCGGTCGACGCCTTGTAGGCGGAGTCTGTAATCCGACACAGCGTGACGCTCCGACACGTGCACCTCTAGTGTGCCGTGGGACTGAGGCTGCACGACCGTGAGTAGAGGTGACAGATGACCGAGTCGACCGAGACGGTTGATGAGGAGCTGGCGGGCCATGAGATCGCGACGGAGGAGCCCGACTCCTCAGGCCACTCAAGCGGCGTCGAGGAAGAGAACGTTGTCGACGGCGAGGACGCCGACTCTGACCATTACATCCGGGCTCCGTTCGATCCCGAGCTGATCGACGTCATCACCAAGAACACGACAGTGGACCTTCTGCTGTCCCGCATCCGCACCCACCGGGTCGACCTTCAGCCCGACTTCCAGCGCCAAGCCGGCATCTGGCGAAGCAAACAGAAGAGCCGCCTCATCGAATCGCTGCTACTGCGGATTCCCCTGCCGACCTTCTACGCAGCGGAGAACGACGACGAGGTCTGGGCGATGGTCGACGGCATCCAGCGGCTCACGACGATCGCCGAGTTCATCGAGCCCGAGGCGATTGGCGCCGAACCGCTGCGCCTGCGTGACCTCGAATACCTCGGCCACGACTATGACCAGGCGACCTTCGCCGACCTGCCGGACCGGCTGCAGGAGCGGTTGCGGGAAACCGAGCTGATCGTTCATCTGATCCGCCGGGACACTCCGGAGGAGGTCAAGTTCAACATCTTTGCCCGAATCAACACCGGTGGGCTTCCGCTCACGCGTCAGGAACTGCGACACGCCCTGATGCCAGGCGCAGGACGCGACATCCTCCGGCACTGGGCGGACTCCGAGTTGTTCAAGGAGGCGACCGGCCACGGCGTGCGCAGCGACCGGATGGCCGATCGCGAGATGATCCTGCGGTTCCTCGCGTTCCGGCTGACGAATCCGCTCACCTACAGCGATGACGATTTCGACGCGTTCCTGCGCAAGTCTATGCGCAAGCTCGATCGGCTGGGCGCAACAGAGACTCAGGTGCTGCGGGAAGAGTTCGACAAGGCGTTGAACGCCGCGTATGACATCTTTGGTAGCTGGGCATTCCGCAAGGTCGACCGCAAGGGCGGTAGCCGGCGGTTCCCTATCAACAAGGCGTTGTTCGAGGCCATCGCGGTCAACCTCGCCACCCTCAGCGAGCAGGAGATCGCCGTCCTCGTTAAGCGCTATCGCCGGGTCGAAAAGCAGTTCCTCAGCCTGATGTCGGACGTCGACTTCATGTCGGCTATCTCGCAGGGCACCGGCGATCCGGCGAAGGTTCGGCGGAGGTTCACCGCCATTGATGAGATGTTCCGGACAGCCGGCGCATAGTCGAGCCGCGTCGACAGTTCGCCCGTTCCGCGGCAGGGCCCACGGGACGGCCCGGCGCTGGTCGTGGCGCCCCGACCAGGAATAGGTACGGTAAGCGGCATGTCTTCGCCCACCCCTGCGCCGCTGCTCCGGGAGTTCATCGACATCCCGGAGCGCACGAGCATGAGCGACTTCGTGCTCAAGCTCGCCGACAGTGTCGCCGACGCCGATGCCACCCTGCGCGACTACGTGGTCACGGATCGGTTGGTCGGCAACTTCGACGAGGCGCTCGGGCTGATCCGTTCCGCGGTCGAGGGACACGCTTCCAAGGCCGCCTACCTGCACGGCTCCTTCGGCTCTGGTAAGTCGCACTTCATGGCGGTGCTGCACGCGCTGCTGCGCGGCGAGGCGGCCGCCCGCGGCCGCGACGAGCTGGCCCCGCTGGTCGCCAAGCACAGCGTCTGGCTGGACGGCCGCAAGTTCCTGCTGGTGCCGTACCACCTGCTCGACGCCCGCTCGCTGGAGCAGCGCGTCCTCGGCGGCTACGTCGACCGGGTCCGCGCACTGCACCCCGACGCGCCCATCCCGGCCGTGCACCGCACCGACGCGCTGCTGGAGCAGGCCGCCTCGCTCCGCGAGAAGATCGGCGACAAACAGTTCATCGACGGCCTGCCCGGCGGGGACGTCGAGGACGAGTGGGGCGAGAGCGAGACCTTCTGGACGTCCGAGCGTCTGGACCAGGCGTTCGCCGGCGCGTACTCCGACGAGCTGCGCCGAAAGCTGGTCAACGACCTGCTGACCAGCTGGAACAAGGGCTTCTTCAGCAACGCCCGGGAGGACGCCGAGGCCTTCGTCTCGCTCGACCGCGGCCTGACCGAAATCAGCCGGCACGCCAAGGAACTCGGCTACCACGGCCTGATCCTCTTCCTCGACGAGCTGATCCTCTGGCTGGCCAACTCGATAGGCGACCAGCAGTTCGTCTCCCGGGAGATCCAAAAGATCACCAACTTCGTCGAGGGCGGGGACACCCGCCGGCCAATCCCGGTGGTCAGCTTCATCGCCCGCCAGCGCGATCTGCGCGAACTCGTCGGCGAGGAGGTCACCGGCGCCAACGAGCTGAGCTACCAGGACACCCTCAACCTGGCCAGCGGCCGCTTCGACGTCATCAAGCTGGAGGACCGCAACCTCCCCGAGATCGCCCGCCGCCGGCTGCTCAAACCCCGCGACACCAACGCCGGCGAGGCCATCTCCCGGGCCTTCGACGCCACCACCAAGGTACGGCGGGAGGTCTTCGACACCCTGCTCGGCACCGACTCCGGCAGCGGCGCCGACATCGACGCGTTCCGGTCGACGTACCCGTTCAGCCCGGCGTTCCTCTCCACCCTGGTGCACGTCTCCAGCGCGCTGCAGCGCTCCCGCACCGCGCTCAAGCTGATGCGCCAGCTGCTGGTTGACCGCCGCGACACTCTGCGCCTCGGTCAACTGGTCCCGCTCGGCGACCTCTACGACGTGATCAGCGGTGGCGGCGATCAGCCCTTCACCGAGAAGCTCAAGGCCGAGTTCGAGATGGCCCAGAAGCTCTACGACCTGAAGCTGCGTCCCTACCTGCTTGGCCAGTACGACCTCACCGACGACGACCTGGACGCCGCCCGCCGCGGCGACGTGCAGACCGCCGAGATGGCCGGACGGATCCGGGCCTTCACCGGCGACGACCGTCTGGTCAAGACGCTGCTGCTCGCCGCCCTGGCCCCCAGCGTTCCGGCGCTGCGCAACCTCACCGCCCGGCGTCTCTCGGCGCTCAACCACGGCAGCATCACCAGCCCGATCCCCGGGGGCGAGGTCGCCCAGGTCAATCGGAAGCTCGCCGACTGGGCCGGCCGGTTCGCCGAGATCCGCATCGGCGAGGGCGACGACCCGATCGTGTCGCTGGAGCTGGTCGGCGTGGACGTCGACAGCGTCCTCGCCACCGCCAAGCACTACGACAACGAGGGCGCCCGCAAGCACATCGTCCAGCGGCTGCTCTGGCAGCAGCTCGGCGTGCCGTGGAGCGACTCGTTCTTCGCCGAGGCCGGTCTGACCTGGCGGGGGAGTCGTCGCACGATCGAGCTGGTCTACGGCAACGTCCGCGACCCGCACGACATCCGGGACGAGGCGTTCCACCCGAACGACCCGGCCGGCTGGCGGATGATCATCGACTACCCGTTCGACGACGGCAGCCACGGCCCGGCCGACGACCGGCAGCGGGTGCAGGAGCTGACCAGCCGGATGAGCCCCCGCACCGTCTGCTGGATCCCCGCCGCGCTGACCATCGAACGCCGGACCGAGCTGGGGAAGCTCGTCATCATCGACAAGCTGCTCGAAGGGCAGCGCTTCGACAGCCACGCCGAGCACCTCAACCCCGACGACCGGCGCCGGGCGCACGCCGCGCTGACCAACCAGCGCAGCGCGCTGCTGGCCAAGATGCAGGCCGTGCTGCGCCAGGCATACGGGCTGGCGGGCAAGCAGCCCACCGACGTGCAGCTCGGGTTCGACGACCACCTTCAGTCGCTCACCCGTGCCCTGGAGCCGAAGCTGCCCATGGGCGCCACCTTCAACGACGCGCTGCGCAGCATCGGCGACCAGATGCTCGGCCAGCAGTTCCCGGCCCACCCGGACTTCGACCCGGACCGCAAGGGCGAGGCCGTACGCCTGTCCGACGTCAAGGTCGTCCTCGACCACGTCCGGCGGGCGGTCGAGTCACCGGAGGGCCGCGTCGAGGTCGACCGGGCAAACCGGCAGACTTTGCGCCGGATCGCCAACCCGCTTCAGTTGGGCACCATGCATGAGGCGGCGTTCGTCATTGAGGGGCAGTGGACGCAGCACTTCCACCGTCGGGCCGCCGCAGAGGGCATCAAGGGCGATCTGCGAGTGGCCGACCTGTTCCGCTGGATCGACGACCCGAGCCCCCGGGGCCTCGACCCGATCGTCGCGCAACTCGTCGTGGCTACGTTCGCCGAGCAGACCGACCGGGCCTTCTACCTGCACGGCAGCCAGGTGATCCCGGCACCCGACCTCGGGAAGATCACCCTCGACCACACCCTGCGGGAAGAGGATCTGCCCAGCGAGGACGACTGGGAGACGGCTCGCGCCCGCGCCGCCGCCGTCTTCGGCGTCCAGCCCCTCGCTTTGCGGCGGGGCCGGCTGGTGGCCATGTTCGGGCGCGACCTGATCAACCAGGCCGGCCGGCATCGCGAAGCCGCCCACAGTCTCGTCGCCCGCCTGGAACAGCACGCGACGGCGCTGGGCATCGACAAGGAATCCACCGGTGGACGTCTGGCTACCGCCCGGGCCGCCGCCGACCTGTTAGAAGGATTGGCCGGCGGACGCGCTGCCAAGGAGTCGGTCGAGCGGCTCGCCGGCGCCGAGCTGACCGGTCCGGCGGACCGGACCGGCAGAAGCATCTCCAGCGCGGCGCAGGTATCGGCGGCGCTCGCTGCCGCGCCCTGGGACACCTTCGAGATCATCAGCGGTCTGCCGGATCCGTATGCCACCGAGGCCGCGGCGATCCTCGCCGAGCTGCGCCGGGTGGCCCAGGCCGACGAGCTGACCTCGCCGCTAGCCCCGGCCCTGCGTCGGGCGCAGTCTGACGCGGTCGCGCTGATCCGCCGCGCCACGCGCAGACCGGACCCGATCGACGACAGGCCGCGCGACAAGGAAGTCAAACTTCCTGAACCCAGGATTGAGCCCGGTGCTGGGGATCGCGTCACAGCCGCCCCGCTTGGTCAGGAAGCCGCTCCTGCTCGCGAAATCAGCCGGACGCTCGACAAGCTGCGTGCCTTCGCGGCCGACCACCCGGACGCGACCATCGAGGTGACCTGGAGAATCGTGCCGTGACTCAGGCACCTGCCACCACTCAGGCGCTACGGATCAACCCGGTGGCGCTGCGGCAGAAGGTGGCGCAGCAGCTCGAACGGCACCGCAACGGCGACGCGTACCCGGTGATGGTCGTGCGGGCCGAACCGGCCTGGCCGCACGACCCCACGGTGCTGCTGCCCGACGGGCGTCCGGTCCGGGTCGTGCCGTGCGTGTCGCCGCTCGCCGTCTGGGAGCACCTCGTCGCCGAGCGGAACGACGAGGTGCTGGTGCTGCTTACCGACGTCCCGGAGTCCGTGCTGCACCACGGCGTGCGGAGCCGGATCTTCCGGCAACGGGTCATCACCGTCGAGCCGTGGGACCTGGTCGTCGACGCATTCGGCGCGCAGTTGCCGGACAGCGCGCTGGAACGCGAATCGTGGGCCGGTGTGGCGCTGGTTGACGCGATGCCGCCGGCGGGCTGGCCGAAGCTCAGCACCTCCGTGCTGACCCGGGACGTCGCCCTGCGGCACCTCGCCGCGGTGCGTCTCGGCCTCGATCATCGGGGCGAGGACCCGGACGACCTCGACGTGACGACCCTGCTGCGGTGGAGCGCGGAACCGGGCGCCGTCGAGGCGTACGGGTTGCTGCGGGAGGCCGAACGCGACGGGCTGGGCCGTTGGCTGGTGGAACAGTTCGGCCGACCGGCCAAGGCGTTGTTTGCGCTCATCGCGGCCGGACACGGCGCGGAAGCCCTGCCGCTGGGCCTGGTCTGCGACGCGCTCTGGAGCACCGACAGCGCCGACGCGGTACGCGCCCAGGGGCGCGTCGACCAGTACTTCGGCAACCTCAACGACGACGCGACCGTGCGCGGTTTTGCGGCAGCCGCCGTGCAGGTGGTCAGTGCGCTGCTCAGCGCACCGGTGCCGGAGGTGCAGCGACAGGGGCACGCCGTGCTGGACCGCGCCGAGAAACTGCTCATCCAGTTCAACGCGGTCAGCAGCGCCGGCCACAGCCCAATCCTGCGGACCGGGTTCACCCGGCGGATCGCCGCCGCCGCCCAGGCGCTGCTCGCCGGTCTGCGTGACCCGGCGGACCCGGCGCTCGACCAGGCCGTCGAGTACCTCGCCGAGCACCGGCTCGCGGACGCCGAGGCCGAGCGGGTCCGCCGCATCCGGATGGCGCAGCGGCTCGTCCGCTGGTCGGGCGCGGCGGTGACCCCACCGGAGAGTGTCGCGGACGGCGTGGACCGGCAGATCGCCGAATGGGGCTGGGTGGACCTCGCGCTCAACCACGTCTGGGCCGGCGAGGACGCCCACCCGGAGCTGCAGCACGCGTTCCGAGAAATTCACGAGCGGGCGCAGCAACGCCGCCGTGACCTCGACGGCGTCTTCGCGGGCCGGCTGGCTGGCTGGGCCACCGCCGGCCCGGGCAACGACGGTGGGCTGTTGACGGTGGAGAACCTGCTGCCGCGGGTGATCGACCCGCTGATCCGCGCGGACCGGCCGGTGCTGCTCGTCGTGCTCGACGGCATGAACGCGGCGGTCGCCGTGCAGCTGGCCGAACAGCTGTCCCCGCACTGGGTGGAGTACGACCCGCTCGCCGGGCCCGGTGCCGGCCGGCGGCGGGGAATCGTGGCCGCCCTGCCCACCTTGACCGCGGTCTCCCGCACGTCGCTCTTCGCTGGCGCGCTGCGCACCGGCAAGCAGGACAATGAGATCAGGCTTTTCGCCGATGGCCGGTGGGGGAGAGACTCCCGGATCTTCCACAAGGGGCCGGCCCGCGGCGGAGCAGGGGAGGTGCTGGCCGGCGAATTGGCTGAAGCCGTGGCTGGTTCTGCGCCCGTCGTCGCTGTCGTGATCAACACGGTGGACGACTCCCTGGCGCACGGTCGGGAGGGCAACGAGGCCGGCTGGCAACTCGATGACCTCGGCTTCCTGCGGAGCCTGCTCGACCAGGCCCGTTCCTCCGGGCGGGCCGTCGTCATCACCAGCGACCACGGTCACGTGCTGGAGCGGGGCGGCCAGCACGTCAAGGCGCTCGACGCCTCCTCGGCGCGGCACCGCACCGGCCCAGGACCTGCCGACCCCGGCGAAGTCGAGCTGATCGGCCCCCGCGTCGTCGCGGACGGCAACCGCATCATCGCGTTGTGGGATCCCCTGCTGCGGTACCGCCCAAGCAAGGCCGGCTATCACGGCGGTGCCTCGCTGGCCGAGGTGACCATTCCGTTGCTGGCCTACCTGCTGCCGAACGTGACCGAGCCGCCGGCTGGCTGGGCACCCGTCGAGGAGCGCCGGCCGGACTGGTGGGAAACGATGGCAGCTGATCCGGCGCCGGTGGCTACGGCGAGGCAGGCGCCCGTACCGAAGCCCCGCCGGAAGGCACCCGTGGCCGCAGGCGACGCGCTGTTCGACGTACCCGAAACCACCACGGCGCCCGCGGCGCCGGCTACTGGCGACGGCGACCTGGTGGACGCGGTCCTCGCCACCGAGCTGTTTGAGGCGCAGCATGGCCTGACCCCGCGGCGGTTGGAAATCAAGAAGGTTCAGGCGGCGCTGCGGGCGTTGGTGGACGCCAAGGGCGTGCTGCCGGTGGCCGTGCTGGCCCAGCGAGCCGGTGAGGTGCCGGCCCGTGCCACCGGATTCGCCACCACCCTGCAGCGGATCTTCAACGTGGACAACTACCCGGTGCTGTCCCTGACCGACAACAACCGGACTGTCCGGCTGGACATCCCACTGCTGCGGGAGCAGTTCCGGCTGCCCGGGGGGTCGTCGTGACCACTGTCAGTCCGGCCCGTCGGCGCGAGGTGATCGACGCACTCCGGCGAGGTGCGGTGCCGTCGGCGGGACTGGACCTCTTCGCCGTGGGGCTGGACCGCTTCAGCGCCGCGATCGGCGCGGACCTGGACACCGCCGCCGCCGGCGGCTCCGTCTTCAAGGCGGTCCGTGGTGAATACGGCTCCGGCAAGACGTTCTTCACCCGGTGGATCGCCGAGCGGGCGAAACGGGCCAACCTCGCGACCGCGGAGGTGCAGGTCTCGGAGAACGAGACGCCGCTGCATAAGCTCGAGACCGTCTACCGCCGGCTCACCGAGCGGCTCACCACCTCGACGTTCTCGGCCAGCGCCCTGCGACCGGTGGTGGACGGATGGTTCTACGCGCTGGAAGAAGACGTACTGGCAGCGGGCGACGTCGCGCCCGACGACATCTCCGCCCTCGACCGGGCGGTTGAGGGCCTGCTCGACCAGCGCCTCGCCACGGTCAGCCGCAGCGCCCCCGCCTTCGCTGCGGCGCTTCGCGGCTACCGGGCCGCCACCGCACTGGGCGACTCGGCCACCGCGGACGCGGTGCTCGCCTGGCTCGGCGGTCAACCGCACGTCGCCGCAGCCGCGCGGCGGGTGGCCGGTGTCCGGGGGGACCTCGATCACTTCGCCGCGTTGAGCTTCCTGCAGGGTCTACTCGCGGTGCTGCGTGACAGCGGTCATCCCGGGCTGTTGCTGGTGCTCGACGAGGTGGAGACGCTACAGCGGGTTCGGTCGGACGCCCGCGACAAGGCGTTGAACGCGCTCCGGCAGCTCATCGACGAGGTGTATTCGGGACGGTTCCCGGGGCTGTATCTGGTCATCACGGGCACGCCGGCCTTCTACGACGGCCCGCAGGGCGTGCAGCGACTCGCCCCGTTGGCTCAGCGGCTCGCGGTCGACTTCACCACCGATCCGCGGTTCGACAACCCGCGTGCGGTGCAGATCCGGCTGCCGGGTTTCACCATCGACTCGCTCGTCGAGTTAGGTGGCCGCGTCCGCGACCTCTACGCGGACGGATCGGCGGCACCGGACCGGGTGTCCGCGCTGGTCGACGACGTGTACCTCGATGCCCTGGCGCGCGCGGTCGCCGGCGGGTTGGGCGGCAAGGTGGGGGTGGCGCCGCGCCTGTTCCTCAAGAAGTTGGTGGGGGAGGTGCTCGACCGGGTGGACCAGTTCCCCGAGTTCGACCCGCGGCAGCACTACGCGTTGACTCTCTCCGCGAACGAGATGAGCGACATCGAGCGCAACGCGAGCAGCGCCGACGCGGTCGCGCTGGAGCTGTAGGCGGCCATGACGAATGGAGCGGAGCTGCTGCATCCGGTCGTCCTGCACCACGTGGTCAACACGTTGCAGTGGCCGGCGCTGCGGCCGCTGCAGGACGCGGCTGTGCGCCCGCTGCTCGATGGCGAAGACGCTCTGCTGCTGGCACCCACCGCCGGAGGTAAGACCGAGGCGGCGATGTTCCCGCTGCTCTCCCAAATGGGGCAGGAGAACTGGTCGGGCACGTCCGTCCTGTACGTGTGCCCGCTGAAGGCACTGCTCAACAACCTGCTGCCCCGTCTTGAGACCTACACCGGGTGGCTGGGTCGTCGCGCGGCGCTCTGGCACGGCGACGTGACGATGGGAAGGCGGCGGAAGATCCTCCGCGAGCGACCCGACGTCCTGCTCACCACGCCCGAGTCGCTTGAGTCGATGCTGGTCAGCGCTGCCGTCGATCACGACGAGTTCTTCAGCCAGGTGCGGGCGATCGTGGTGGACGAGGTGCATGCGTTCGCCGGTGACGATCGGGGTTGGCATCTGCTGGCGGTCCTGGAACGTCTCTCCCGGGTGGCGGGTCGGCCCGTGCAGCGGATCGGCCTCTCCGCCACCGTCGGGAATCCCGACGAGCTGTTGAGTTGGCTGCAGGGCTCGGGCCGGGATCAGCGACCGGCGCGCGTGGTGGCACCTGGCTTCGAGGCGCCGGTTACCGCCGCGCCGACGCCCCGTCCCGCGGGTGACGTCGAGTTGGACTACGTCGGGTCCGTGCACAACGCGGCCAAGGTGATCGCAGCGCTGCACCGGGGCGAGAAGCGGCTGGTGTTCTGCGACTCCCGGGCACTGGTCGAGGACCTCGGC
The DNA here is from genome assembly GCF_040606825.1 of Micromonospora sp. NPDC005367. Classification (NCBI taxonomy): domain Bacteria; kingdom Bacillati; phylum Actinomycetota; class Actinomycetes; order Micromonosporales; family Micromonosporaceae; genus Micromonospora; species Micromonospora sp. NPDC005367. The sequence goes on from NZ_JBEXFP010000011.1 coordinate 130,798, forward strand.
CAGCGGCTGCGTGCGCTCAACGTGACGACGTTTCTCTCCCACGCCTCGCTCTCGGTCGAGGAGCGGCGGCGCGCGGAGGAGGCATTCGCACAAGAGCGGGACTGCGTCATCGTCGCCACCAGCACGCTCGAACTGGGCATCGACGTCGGGGACCTCGACCGGGTCATCCAGATCGACGCCCCACGCACCGTCGCCTCCTTCCTGCAGCGGATCGGTCGCACCGGCCGGCGACCGGGCAGCACCCGGAACTGCCTCTTCCTCGCGCTGGACGGCGAAGGGCTGCTGCACGCCGCCGGACTGCTTCATCTTTGGGCACAGGGCTGGGTCGAGGCCGTCGTGCCGCCGCCCGAACCGAGGCACATCGTCGCGCAGCAGATGCTCGCGCTGTCCCTGCAGCAGCATCGGGTCGGAGACCAGCTGTGGCCGGGGGAGTGGAACGGGCTCGCGCCGTTCGACAAGAGCGCCGAGGTGATCGTGCGTGGCCTTGTCGATCGCGGCTACCTCGACCAGGACTCAGGAATGCTGTTCATCGGGCCGGAGGCTGAGTTGCGGTTCGGGCGGCGGCACTTCATGGACATGCTGGCAGTCTTCACCGCGCCGCCGCAGTTCACCGTGTTGTCCGGCCGCACCGAGATTGGTCGTACTGACCCCGCGCTGTTGACCGCGAAGGTCGAGGGCCCACGCCTGCTCCTGCTTGCCGGCCAAAGCTGGCGGGTCACCTACATCGACTGGAAGCGCCGTCGATGCTTCGTCGAGCCCGCTGACGGAGGGGGCAAGGCACTCTGGATGACCGGCGGCACACCGCAGGGCTTGTCGTTCCGGATGGTTCGCGCGATGCGGGAAGTGCTGCTCGGCGTGGATCCACCAGTCGCCCTGACCGGTCGTGCCCAGACGAGGCTCGCCAGCCTCCGGCAGGAGTTCGAGGCGCTTGTTCACCCCGGAGGCACCCTGGTCGTCCGGGGCAAGGACGGGGACCTGCGGTGGTGGACCTGGGCCGGCTACCGGGCCAACGCGACAGTGATTTCCAGCGTCAGTGACATCGCCGACCCCAACCAGCGGTACGACGATGCCTCGATCCGCCTGCGACCCGATCTTGATCGGGAGATCCTGCGTCAGTCGTTGGCCGACGCCTCAGAGCGGATCTGCCTTCCCGACGTCAACCCGAAGGCGCTGGCGGGCCTCAAGTTCAGCGAAGCGCTGCCGGAACGACTGGCGGTGGCCACCCTGGCGGCCCGGCTTGCCGACATCCCGGGCGCCGAGGCCGTACTCGCCGAGCAGGCCCGCATGTCCCACCTGATCGGCGACTGAGCGGGCCGTCACACGTTCCGGTCGACGAGGGCGGTGCCCAGCGGGGTCCGGCGGTAACGGACCTCGCGGCGGTGCCGCTCGCCGACCACCAGACCCGCGTCGCGTAACACCGTCAGGTGTTCGGACACCGTGCCGGCCGGCGGGCTCCTCCGTGGCACGGCTTGTGATCATCGGGTGCGCCGTCGATGTCGGCGCGGCGGGATGCGGCAGACTGTGCCACGTGAGTCCAGTGAGCCGTGGCCGGCGCCGCACCACCAAGAAGCGATCAGTGCGCGGCGGGGCACCACTCGTCGTCGGCGAGCCCGAGGAGTGTGACTGCCCGTACTGCGCCGGCGGGCAACTCACACCAGAGGAGGCCCGCGGCCTGGCCTCCGATGCGGTCGACCTCGACGCCATGCAGGAGCCGCTCGACCTGGAGATCGCGGCCTCGATGTTCCTCGCGATCGGGGGCGCCGTCGGCGACGACTTCGACCGGGCGTTGCGGGAGCTGTTCGTGCCGACGTTCGAGGCGCAAGCCGTCCCGGCGGCGCGGGCGATGCTGGCGGGGATCGCCGCCGTCGCCGATGGCGAGGTGAGCCGCGCCGCGACGGAGGCGGCCGGAAGACTCGCCCGCGTCACCGTCCCGGCCTGGGTCGCGGAGCTGGACGCCGCCGGGACGGTGCAGGACTGCCGCCGCTTCGTCGACCCGGCGGGCGGGACGTTCATGCTGGTGGGCTGGTTCCACCGGGCAGAGCGCTCCCACGTGGTCGTCGTCAGAGTCGACGAACTCGACTGCGGAGCCGCTCGCGACATCATCCTGATCGACGGTGATCAGTGGGATGAGGCGCATGAGGCGCTCCTGTTCGACCTGCGTGCCGGCGGGGTCGACGTCACCGAGGAGAAGCTGCGGCCCGTCGACTTCCGGGCGGCCGTGGAAGAGGCGATGGACATCCGCGCCGACCACGATCGTGATGCCGAGGATCCAACCGAGGTCCTCGAGGAGGACGGCCCCGGCTACCCGGCGCTGGCCCTGCTGCTGCGCAGCTGGATGCGTACGCTTCCCGCGCCCCGGCGCCGCCGGGGCCACGGTCACGACGGCGAGCTGGATGCCGCCTCCCTCTCCGAGCTGCTGAATCTCCTGAGCCCGCCGGGACGGGGTCGTGGCCTGCCCGCTCCCCGGCGCCCTGCCGCTCTGCCCGCGAAGCGAAAGAAGTCCGACGGACCGGCCCCCATCTACCAGATCAAGGTGGGTTTGCGCGGTGCCCGCCCGCCGATCTGGCGGCGCCTCGAGGTGCCCGCGGACATCAGCCTCGCCCGGCTGCACGGGATCATCCAGGTCGCCTTCGGCTGGACCGACAGCCATTTGCACGTGTTCGAGACCCCGTACGGCAGCTTCGGCCGCCCCGACGCCGACCTCGGTCACCGCGCCGCGTCGCGGGTCACCCTGGAGCAGGTCGCGCCGACCGCTGGCGACAAGCTGCGGTACACCTACGACTTCGGCGACAACTGGGAACACGACATCCTCGTCGAGAAGGCGCTCGACCGGGACCCGTCGGTGGCGTATCCGCGCTGTGTCGGCGGGCGCCGCGCGGCGCCGCCGGAGGATTGCGGCGGTGTGTGGGGATACGCCGAGCTGGTGGAGATTCTGGGCGATCCCACCCATCCCGAGCACCGCGACCGGCTGGACTGGCTGGACCTGGACGACCCGACCAGCGTCGACCCGGCCAGCTTCGACCCCGAGGCGGTGACCGCCGCCCTACGCCGGCGACGGTGACCCCCGTGCCCTCTGATCCGCCTTCGTGTGAAGCGGCCGCGGGTCAAGCCAGGAGAACCGTTACGCCGGCGGTGCGGAGGTCCGCCACGATCCGCTCGTCGGCGGCGTCGTCGGTGACCAGGGTGTGCACCGCGGACGCGTCGCAGATCTTGGCGAAGGAGTGCCGGCCCAGTTTCTCCGAGCCGGCCACGACCACCACCTGGCGGGCGCGGCTGACCATCAGCGCGTCGATGCCCGCCTCGCTCTCGTCGTGGCACGACGTTCCGTCCGCGGAGAACCCGTCGACGCCGAGGAAGAGCACGTCCAGCCAGAGCGACCGCATCACCATGCTGGTCAACGGCCCGGTCAGCTCGTACGACTGAGGCAGCGCGACCCCGCCGAGGATGACGGTGCGCACGGACGGCCGGAGCACCATCTCGGTGGCGATGTTCAAGGCGTTGGTCACCACCGTCAGGGCCGGCCGGTTGGTGGCCTGCGCCAGCTCGGGCCGGGCCGCGAGGTGCCGGGCGGTGGCCGAGGTCGTGGTGCCGCCGTTCAACCCGACGACGCTGCCCGGTTCGACGAGCCCGGCGGCGGTCGCCGCGATGCGTTCCTTGGTGCTGCGGTCCCCGCGGTGCCGGTAGCGCACCGGCAGGTCGTACGCGACCGAGCTGGCCACGATCCCGCCGTGGGTGCGGGTCACCAGCTGCTGCTCGGCGAGGGCCGTGAAGTCACGGCGGACGGTCGCTTCGGAGACCTGTAGGGCGGCCGCGCCCTCGGCGACGGAGAGCCGCCCGCCCCGCGCGGCCAGGATCTCCAGCAGCGCCTGCAACCGGCGGGACCGGTCGGCCATCCCTCCCGCGGCGGCCCCCGGCGTGGTCTCGGTCGAGGTCACGGCGCTGCCCCCGTCGACGCCAGGCCGCTGTCCGCCCCGGCCGCCGCGTCGCCGGACACCACCCGGCAGAAGCGCGCCACGCACTCGGCCATTGCCTCCCGGGCCGGTGCCAGCCAGCGTCGCGGGTCGACCATTTCCGGGTGTACGTCCAGGGTGCGGCGCACGCTGCCGGTGAGGGCCACGTTCAACGCCGTACCGATGTTCACCTTGCCGATGCCGCCGGCGACGGCCCGGCGCAGCTCCGCGTCGGGAACCCCGGACGAGCCGTGCAGCACCAGCGGCACCGCGACCGCCGCCCGCAGCCGCTCGATCAGATCGTGGTCCAGCATGGCGCTGCGTACGGTCATGGCGTGCGCGGAGCCGACCGCGACCGCGAGCGCGTCCACAGCGGTCTGCGCCACGTACGACGCGGCCTCGGCCGGTTCGGTACGGGCGCCGGGGGCGTGCGGGTCGACCGGAGGCTCGCCGTCCTTCCCGCCGACCGTGCCCAGCTCGGCCTCGACCCAGAGCCCGTGTGCATGGGCGAACTCGGCCGCGGCCCGAGTGGCCGCGACGTTCTCCTGGTACGGCAGCCGGGAGGCGTCGATCATCACCGAGCCGAAGCCGTGCTCCGGCGCCTCGCGCCACAGGTCGGCGGAGACGACGTGGTCGAGGTGCAGCGCCACGTCGACGGAGGCGCTCGCCGCGACGGCCCGCGTCGCGGCGGCGATCGGTGCGAGCCGACGGTGGAACCGAACGGCGTTCTCGCTGACCTGGAGCACGACGGGCCGACCGGCGGCCTCCGCACCGGCGACGATCGCCTCGGCGTGCTCCAGGGTTATCACGTTGAACGCGCAGACCGGTCCCGCGGCGACGACCTGTCCGGTCGGGACGAGTGGCATCACATCTCCTTGACGATCACGGACCGGCGCAGCTGCCGGTAGTCGGACAGGTCCACGCTTCCCGCCACCGGCGCCCGGACCGCGGCGGCCGACAGCGCGACCGCCTCGGCGAGCCGTTCCGGCCAGGGGCGCTGCCGGAGCAGACCACGGGTCAGCGCGGCGACGCAGGCGTCTCCGGCGCCGGTCGGGTTGCCGGCCACCGGCCGCGGCACGTACGCGTGCCAGGCGCCCTCGCCGGTCACGGCGAGCAGCCCTTGCGGGCCGAACGAGGCGACGACGGTACGGGCGTCGAGCGCGCGTACCGCGTCGAGCGCGGCGGCCGGCCGGGGCGGTGCGTCCCCGACGAGGCCGGCGAGCTCCTCGGCGTTCGGTTTGACGAGGTCCGGGCGGGCGTCCAGACCGTGGCGCAACGCCTCCCCGCTGCTGTCCAGCACGGTCCGCGCGCCGGCGCGCCGGGCCGCCTCGATGAGTGTCCGGTACGCGTCGACCGGCACCCCGCCGGGCAGGGAGCCGGAGAGCACCACCGCCGCTACGCCGCGTACGAGGTCGGTGAACCGGGTGCGGAAGGCGTCCCACTCGTCCGGGGTGACCGTCGGCCCGGGTTCCCACAGTCCCGTCGCCGAATTCGGCTCCGCGACGACCACGGTGCGCCGGGACTCGGCCACGATCGGCACGAACCGCTCCGGCACCCCCTCGTCGGCCAGCAGGGACCGGATCCGTGTGCCGCACGCGCCGCCGGCCAGGCCGGTGGCCACAACGGGGACGTCGAGGGTGTGCAGCAGGCGGGCGACGTTGACGCCCTTGCCGCCCGCTCGTTCGTCCACCCTGGCCACCCGGTGGGTGGCGCCGGGCGTCAGGGTGGGCACGTGGTACGTCACGTCCAGCGCCGCGTTGAGGGTGACGGTGAGGATCCGTCCGGCCGGCGTCTCGCTGCCCGCGCCCTCGCCCTCGCCGCTCACGTCAGGATCACCGAACGGGTCAGGTGGCGAGGCTCGTCCGGGTCAAGCCCCCGTCGGGCGGCCAGGGCGACGGCGAGTCGCTGCGCGCGCACCAGCTCCGCCATCGGGTCGCGCTCGCTGTGCACGAAGGTGGCCCCGGTGGCGGACACCTGCTCGGGAAGTCCGGCCGGTACCGCTCCGAAGCCCCATACCGCGCGGCCGGGTCCGGCCACGGCGATCGGGCCGTGCCGGTAGTCCATCGCCGGGTACGCCTCGGCCCAGAAGCCGGCGGCTTCGCGGCACTTGAGCGCCGCCTCGTGCGCGAGGCCGACCGTCCAGTCCCGGCCGAGGAACGTGACCTGCTCCAGCGCCGCGGGATCCAGCGGCAGGGGAGCGGTCAGGGCCTCTGTCGCGTCGCGTACCGCCTGGTCGAGGTCCTGGCCGAGGTGGGCCCGCAGCATCGCCAGCGTGGTCGTCGCGAACCGGGTCTGCACCACGGACTTCTCGTCGGCGTACGGCAGGCAGAGCGGTTCGTCCACCAGGGGCACCGCCGGCGACCGGGGATCGCCGAGCACGCCGGAGCTGGGTGTACGGCCCCGGACGGCGCGCAGCACGTCCAGCACCTCGGTGGTCGTGCCGGAGCGGCTGATCACCAGCACCCGGTCGTAGCTTCGCCGCGCCGGGAACTCCGACGCCGGGTACGCGTCGGTCTCGCCGAGACCGGCTCCTTCGCGGAGCCCGGCGTACGCCATGGCGATGAACCACGACGTGCCGCAGCCGACGACGGCGACCCGTTCGCCGGGGCGTGGCAACCGCCCGGCGAGAGTCGCGGCCTGCGCGGCTGCTCGTTGCCAGCATCGGGGCTGGCTGGCGATCTCCTGCTCGACGTGTGTCATGGCGCTCCGAACCGCTGCCCACGGCGCATCTCGCCCGGCGCGAAATCGCGCGATCTGGCGGCCATCCGAGCGTAAACGGTCAGCCTCAAGCGTGGCAATCCATGAATTCTGATCCAGTCAGGTCCTGCCGAAGGTGGCAGACCACCCCTTGCCATCGATGCCTGTCTGATCGACACTGCTCACTGAACGACGCAAGCAGGCAAGTTCGATCAGGTCCCCTTCAGGTAGGGAGTGATCACGTGACCCCGCCAGCCCAGTTCAATCCGTCCCGCCGTGACCTGCTCCGGTCCGGTGCCGTGCTGGGCGCCGCAGCCGGTCTCACCGGCGCCGTGGGCGCCCCCGCCGACGCCGACCCGGGGGCACACGAACCGCCCCGCGGCCGCGGCGAGAAGAGCATGGTCGACGTACCGTTCGAGGGCTTCGAACAGGTCCGCGTCGGGCTCATCGGTCTCGGCAACCGCGGCGGCGACCAGGACCGCCGGTTCGCCGCGGTCGCCACCGTCACCGCCGTCTGCGACATCCGCCCCGACCGGGTCGAGCGGACGATCAGCCGGATCATGCAGCAGGGCTTCCAGGACAAGCCTCCCGTCGGCTACTCCGACGGCGAGGAGGACTTCCTCAACCTCGTCCGGCGCGACGACATCGATCTCGTCTACATCGCCACTCCCTGGGAGTGGCACCACCCGATGGCCAAGGCGGCCATGGAACACGGCAAGCACGTCGCCGTGGAACTGCCGATCGCCCCGCAGCTCGACGACATCTGGGACCTGGTCCGGACCTCGGAGCGCACCCGCAAGCACTGCATGCTGCTGGAGAACGTCAACTACTTCCGGCCCGAGATGGCGATGTTCAACATGGCCCGGCAGGGGATCTTCGGCGACCTGCAGCACGCCTCCGGCGGCTACGTCCACGACCTGCGTTGGCCCTACCTGTTCGGCGGCGCCTACCACCCCGAGCACTGGCGGCGTCGCTGGCAGACCCGGATGAACGCGCTGCACTACCCGATGCACGGCCTGGGGCCGGTCTCGGCCGCCCTGGGCATCAACCGCGGCGACCGGTTCGAGGAGCTGCTGGCCGTGGCGTCCGTGCCCAAGGCGCTCGCCCTGTTCCGCTCCGAGGATCCGCGGGTCGAGCCCGACCACTCGTCCTGGGACGACCGGCCCTACATCTCCGGTGACCGGCACACCTGTTTCCTCACCACCACCAGCGGCCGGTTCATCCGCGTCGAGCACGACGTGAACTCACCGCACCCGTACAGCCGCGAGACCACCCTCACCGGCACCCGAGGCTCGATCGAGCTGGACAACTCCCGGGTCTACCTGGAGTCGCTCGGTCACGACAACCACACCTGGCGGACGGGCAACGAGTACAACGCCATCCTGCGGCAGCACGACCACTGGCTCTGGCCCACCCTGGAGGAACTGGCCGACCAGTACGGCGGTCACGGCGGCGGGGACTTCGTCTCCATCTGGCGTCTCGTCCAGCTGATGCGCCTCGGCATGACCCCCGACATCGACGTGTACGACTCGGCGGCCTGGTGCTCCGTGATCCCGCTCAGTCACGAGTCGCTCAAGACCGGCCGGATGCGCCCGGTCAAGATGCCCGACTTCACCCGTGGGCACTGGCAGCGGGCGCGGCCCACGTTCGATCGGCCGAAGCCCGAGGACCCGTGGTTGAAGAACGGCTGAGCCGGCCTGCTGGCGCCGCGCCGTCCGCTGGGCGGCGCGGCACCCGGCCGTACGCGATCACGTCTGGACGGTCGGATCGCCGTCGGCCGCGGCGTCGCTCTGTGTTGCCGCCGGTGGGGGTGCGGGCTGCCGGGGCACGTCACGGGGCGTGTCGCGGGGTGCTTGGCGCGCGTCGCGGGGCCGGCGCGGTTCCGGAGGCGGTTCCGGCACGGGCGGCGGCAACTGGTCGAACCAGTTGCCGGCGCGAGGTCGTTCGGCGAGCAGATCCTCGATCCACTGCGCGGCGATGCGTTGCAGGCCCATCATCCTTCGGGCCGCGTCGACCAGCCCCTCCTGCGTCTGCGGACCGGCCTCGGTGGCGGTGTCGGCGTACTCGCGCAGAACGGCCGCCCAGCGTTGGGCGAGCTGCTGCGCGCTGCGGGCCCGCGCGAGGTGCAGCTCGTACTCGGATTCGAGGGTGACCAGACGTTGCGAGTAGGGCAGCAGCGCCTGCTGGACCCGCTCGTCGAGCCGTACCCAGGCGTCCGGTCTGCCGGTCACGGTCCCGTCGGCGTGAGGCCAGGTCCAGTTTGCCTCGCCGATCGCCCGCTGGAGATCCACCTCGAGCTTGCCGGCCTGCTGCGGTGCGGTGGTCCGGGCGAGGTCCGCGGCGAGGCGGGTGAGCTGCTGCACGGCGACCGGCTGAAGGCGCTGCGCGTGCCAGCTGAGCGACTCCGGCCGCAGACCCTCGGCGGACCAGGCGAAACTGGCCCGGATGACGAACGCGTAGATGTAACCCTCCGCGGGCACGATGATCTCCGCGTCCCGACGTTGGATCAGCCGCACGGGCGCGGCCGGGGGCAGGGGCGCGTACGCCGCCGTGGGTTCCAAGCCCCGCAGCAGGGCGACGGTCTGCCGCCAGCGCTGCGCCAGCCACTTCCCGGCGCGGGCGCCCGTCCGGCGGCTCCGGTCGAGCGCGCTCGCGGTGGCCCGCCGCCACCGGTCGCCGGGCGCCGGTTCCGGGTTGGGGGCGTCTGTCATGTCACCCCTTCCAACGCGGTGGTCGGGAAGCTCGCGCCGAACGGAGCCGGGCCGCCGACCCGCTCGGTGGGGGTTCCGTCCTCAAGGTGAACAACGGTCGATCCGCGGTGACCGACTCGGGAACAGCGGTGATCGACTCGGATCCTTGACGTCGTGTCCCGCGGCCGGGGAGACCCCGACATCAGTGAAGGCGAGTTGATCGTGGCTGCCCCCGAATTCGGGGCAGCTCGGCAGGACCCGCTGATGGTGCCGACCGGACCCGACGGGCCGGGTTCAGGCGGGCGGCAGCGTTGGGCGGCGGCATCGGGCGCGATGCGAGCGCCGAACGCAACGGCAGGTCTGCGCGTCAGTGGTGGTGGGCGGGCTGGTCCAGGATCGCGCTGAACCGCTCCTCGGCCAGGTCGAGCTGGCCCAGGATGTGCGCCTTCACCTCGGTCGACAGGGGAGTGTCGGGTCGCGTGACCAGCTCCCGGTAGACCGGGACCAGCGGCCGGTACTTGCGGGCGGAGGACTCCACCTTCGGCCCCACCGTGTGGATCACACCCACCCCGTTGTCGGTGAAGTCTGACACCTTGATCACCCGTGCCCAGGGATCCCGGTCGAGGCTGGCGGCCACGTGCTCGCGGTACTGCTCGTCGCGGTCGCGCGTCGGGTCGTACTGCGGATTGGTGACCGCGGCGACCAGGCGGGCGACCCGCGGCCCGAACCGGGCGGCGAGCGTCGCCAGCGCCGCGGGAGTGAGGTCGTCGCCGGCGGCGACGTCGCCGGCCAGCTCGGCCGGATGGTCCTCGACCGTGTCGTGCAGCAGCCCCGCCACGATCACGTCGACGTCCCGCACCTGGTAGTGGTGCATCATCCGGATCGCCACCCGCAGGAGGTGGTTCAGGTACGGCTCGCGGACCCGGCGGTCGTCGCGGTGCAGCTCGGCGGCGAGATCCAGGGCGGCGGTCAACCGCTGCTGAGCCGTCTCGTCGAAGGACCGGATCTCCAACCGGAAGCGCTCCAGCAGGCCCGGCTCACCGTGGATCTCGGTGATCGCGTGCATCGGCATGCTGCCCAGGTACGGCGGGAAATCCATGCGTCACTTATAGCCGATCATCACCGGGCGGGCTGTCCCGCAGCGCCGTGGCGGGGGGTCGGCGGTGACCATGGCCGGACCGGACCGCCGCTGCGCCATTGCCGCCTGGTGAGCTGCGCCGCAGCCACCGTGGCGTGCCGGCGCGGCCGGTGGGCGGTCGCCGTCCGGTTGATGGACGATCAGGTGTCGGTGTACAGGCGTGGGTGAGGGGACGGTGATGGTCCGGATGGGCTGGTTGCGGGTGGCCGCCGAGCGGCTGCGCCACGGCTGGCGGCCGGTGGTCGAGGCGACCCTGGCCGCCACGGTCGCCTGGATCTTCGCCACCCGGCTGCTCGGGCACCCGGAGCCGTTCTTCGCGCCCGCCGCCGCCCTGATCGTTCTCGGTCAGGCCCGAGGGCAGCGGTTGCGCCGGGCCGTCGAGGTGGTGCTCGGGGTGGCCGGTGGCGTGCTCGTCGCCGACCTGGTGATCCAGGCCCTCGGTCGAGGCAGTACCGGGACGGTCTTCACCGTCATCCTGCTCACCGTCGTCCTCGCCGCGGCGGTCGGCGCGACCGGGGTGAGCCTGGTGCAGGCCGCCGTCTCCGCCCTCTACCTGGTGGTCGTCGCGCCGCCGGCCGAGGGGCTCGTGCCGTTCCGGTTCGTCGACGCGCTGATCGGCGGCGGGATCGCGCTGGCCGCCAGCCAACTGGTCGACGCCCGTCATCCGATGGCTCCGCTGGTCGCCGAGGTCCGCGGCACGTTCGAGGAGATGGCCGGGCTGCTCACCGACATCGCCGACGCGCTGAACCGGCACGACGAGCCGGCCGCGCGAGCCGCGCTGGGCCATGCCCGCGAGATGGACGCCCGGGTGGATCGGCTGCGCGAAGGCGTGCTCGCCGCCGGCGAGGCGCTCTGGCTGCACCTGCGCCGCCGTCGGCACATCGGCCGGCTGCGCTCGGTGGACACCTCGATCCGGCAGGTCGACTTCGCCGTACGCAACGTCCGGGTGCTCGCCCGGGCCGGGGTGACGCTCGCCCGCCAGCCCACGGCGGTGCCGGCCGATCTGGGGGTGGCGCTGCGCTCGTTGGCTGCGGCGGTCCGCGCGGCCGGAGAGGCGCTCGCCGCCGACCTCGAGGGACGCGACGAGGTCGCCGACCGGCACGCCGCGCGGGCCGACCGCGCGGCGCTCGTCGCCGTACGCACCGCCGGTGGTCTCTTCACCCCCGGCCGATCCCTGCCCCTTGTGATGATCATCGGACAGGTCCGCGCGACCGCCATCGACCTGCTCCGTGGCGTCAGCGCCGACGACGACCGCACCCTCCTCGGGCGCGTCGACGAGGCCATCGGCCTCCCCCCGGTCTGACCCACCCACCCCGTCCTTGCCCCCCTCCTTGCCCCATTGATCATGTAGTTATTGCCGGGACACGCCGTGGTCGAGGGCAATAACTTCATGATCAACCCGTCCGGTGGGGGTGGTGAGGGGTCAGCCAATCGGCGGCGGCGGCGCGGATCTCCTCGGGGACCTCGTGGCCGCCGGGGAACTCCTGGTAGGTGACGTCGTAGCCGAGTTCGCGCAGGCGAGGTACGAACCGGCGGCTGCACACGTCCACCGGAAGCACCCGGTCGTCGACGCCGTGCGAGACGAACACCCGCGGCCGGCCGTGCGTGACCAGCGGCGCCGAGAAACCGGGGGAGAAGGCCACCACGCCGGCGACCAGGTCGCCGTTGGTCAACCCCAGCGAGAGAGCGTACGACGCGCCGTCGGAGAAACCGCCGAGCACCACGTCCTGGACCGGGTAACCGGCGAAGACGGACGCCAGCAGACCGTCGATGCGGCGTACGTCGGTCCCGAACCCCTCGGCGATGAGGTCCCAGCTGCTCGCCGCGGCCTGCGGCGCGAGCAGCAGCAGGTGGTGCGCGTCCGCGACGGGTAGCAGCAGGTCCAGCCCCTGGCGTGCCGACCCGCCGGCTCCGTGCATGATCACCACCAGCCGGTACGGCCGGTCCTCGGACCGCGCCGGGGCGTACAGCAGCGCGAGCGGCCTGCCGTCGGCGTCGGTCATCGGGATCAGGCCGATGGTGGCCGGACCGACCGGCAGGCCGGGTCGGGCGGTGAGCCGACCGTGCCGGTGGATCTCCTCCGGCTGCCGGTGCGGCGGCGCGGGTTCGGACACGGGTCACCGCTCCTCGCTGTCGGCGGATGTGCGCGCCGGTTACCCGCCGGGTTGCCGATTAACCGCCCGCCCCGCCGCCTCGGCCCCGTTGCCGCTCCGCCGGCAACGATCACGGGGCTCCCTTGCGGGTATGACGGGCGGTACGGTCGGAACGGGCTTGTGGTGAGAGCGTTCTCAGGTGTGCGATCGAGCCGAGACGCCGTCCGATGGAAGGGAAAGGCTCCCGTGAGTGCCGCCACCGCATCCCCCGCCGATCCGGCGACCACGTCGGCGGTGCCCCGGGTGGTGCGGGCCGCGCGCAACGGGGTGGCCATCGTGTTCACCCTCAACGGTCTTGCCGTGGCCACCTGGTTCTCCCGAGTGCCCGCCGCCCGCGAGGAACTGGGGCTCAGCGCCGGACGCCTCGGGCTGCTCCTGCTGGCCGTCTCGGCGGGCGCGCTGCTCGCGATGCCCACCGCCGGGCTGCTGACCCAGCGGCTCGGCACCGCCCGGTCGGTACGGCTGGCCACCCTCGTGGTGGCGCTCGGCCTCGCCTGGGCGGGACTGGCCGCCGGCCTGACCGGTTCGGCGCTCGGCGTCGCGGTCGGCCTGTTCGCCTTCGGCTACGGCTCCGGCACCTGCGACGTGGCCATGAACGTCGAAGGCGCGGCGGTCGAGCGGCGGTTGGGCCGCACGATCCTGCCCCGCTTCCACGCCGCCTGGAGCCTCGGTTCGGTGGCCGGGGCGGGCCTCGGCGCCGGCGCCGCGCGGCTCGACGTTCCGGTCGGCGCGCACCTCGCCGTGATCGCGGTGCTGGTGCTGGCCGGCACGCTGTACGCCGCCGGGCTCTTCCTGCCGGCGGTGGAGACCGGAGTCGGCGCCGCGACGCAGGCCGGCCCGGCGGCCCGGCGCCGTACCCTGCTCGCCGTGTGGCGGGAGCCGCGAACCCTTCTCATCGGCCTGCTGGTGCTGGTGATGGCGTTCACCGAGGGCAGCGCCAACGACTGGCTCGCGGTGGCCTTCGTGGACGGCCACGACCTCAGCGAGGCGGCCGGCGCCGCGGTCTTCGGCGTCTTCGTGGTGGGCATGACGTTCGGGCGCACCGTCGGCACGATCGCCCTCGACCGGTGGGGCCGTGTGCGGGTGCTGATCGTGGCGATCCTGCTCGCGGCGGTAGGGGCCGTCCTCGCGGTCCTCGCCGGTTCCGGGCCGGTGGCCATCGTCGGGGTCGCGCTCTGGGGCATCGGGGCGTCGCTGGGCTTCCCGGTGGGCATGAGCGCCGCCGCGGACGAGGAGGAGAAGGCGGCCGTACGGGTCAGCGTCGTCGCGGTGATCGGCTACACGGCGTTCCTCGGCGGGCCGCCGCTGCTCGGCATGCTCGGCGACCGGGTCGGCATCCTGCACGCGCTGCTCGTGGTGCCGCTGCTGCTCGTGCCGGCGCTGGCGCTGGTCCCGGTGATGCGCAAGCCCCGCCCGACCGTCGCGGCCTGACCCGGGCGGTCCGGCCCGACTCCGGCTGCGGCCGGCCACACCGCTCGGCGCCGCAGGCGGGTGAGGGTGGGTGCGTCTGGTCCGGGGGGACGCCGGTGAGGGTGGCCGCGTTCGGTCCGAAGGATGCGCGTGACGGTGATATCTGAGAGGCATGAATATGCCTCTCAGATATCACCGTTGTCGGGGAAATGGCGTCGGAGGCGCGGGCGGGCCGGTGCGGGTCAGTCGTGTACCCAGACCCGCAGCGGCCCGGCCGTGCGGAAACCGACCCGCAGCGCCGGGGCGAGGTCGTCGCCGGCCTCGTAGCCCACCAACGTGGCACCGTCCGTGGCGGCGCGGAGCCCCGCCCAGATCGGCGATACGTCGTCGGCGACGTTGAACACGTTCGACACGCCGGTCACCGCGCCGCTGCGGTTGAGCACCGCGCCGCCGGTGACCGTGCCGTCGTCGCTGTACCGGGCGAGCACGGTGACCCGGGGGTCGTCCAGCAGCGCCGGGCGGAACAGCTCACCGCCGCCGTGGGCCGCCGCCCAGGTGGCCAGCTCGTCCGGCGTGCCGACCAGGGTCAGCTGCGATCCCGACTCACCCGTCGGATCGGTCGCCCGGTCAGCGGCCGCCCGGTGGATCCAGTCGGCGGTGAAGAGCACCCGGAAGCCGTACGGTCGCAGGTCGAGGTCGGCGAAGCTGTCCTTGACCGACGCGCCCGGCCCCGGGTCGATCCGGCCCAGCAGCGACTCGGCGGCGACGCCGGACCGCAGGGTGACCGCGTCCGGGTACCAGCGCGGGGAGCGGCGCGGCACCGACCAGGCGTCAGCGTCGGTGCGGCCGGGCAGGCCGTGAGCCGCGCCGACGATGTCGCACCACTCGGCGTTGTTCCGGGCCGCCGACGCCCGGTCTCCGGACACCGCCCGACTCTAACCGCCTGCCCACGGCGGCCAGCGTCCTCCCATCGGGCTCGCAGGGTATTGACAGGTAGTGGTGCTGAACTGGAGGGACGCCGAGGGAGAGGAGCCGGGCATGGGCTGGTTCAACCGGCGGCCCCGGGCCGCTGACGGGACCCCGACGAAGCTCGACCGGGAGGCGACCCGGGACGACCTAGCCGCGCTGGAGGCGTTCATCGCCAGCCGCCGCGGCGTCGAGTTCTACCTGGAGCCGGAGACCACCGCGACCGACACCACAGTGGTGGCGGTCGCCTACGACGGGGAGTGGATCCGCCGCCGTACCGGATCGCCCCGCGCGGCGGCGGCCATCGCGCGGCGGCACGCCGTCCCGCTGTACGAGGCCGCCCGAACCGGCTACCCGGAGCGGATGCGCGTCTGGAACCGGGCCCACCCCGAGCGCCGGCTCCGCTGACGGCGGGCTCCGGGGCCGGTCGGCACCGATCAGTCGGCGCTCGCCGCGGAGCGGGCCTGCGCCAGGGTCATCGGCTCGCCGTGGCTGGAGACGTACCGATCATCACACTGCCGTGTTCGTCGGCCACCACTGCGACGCCGGCCTGGACGGCCGCCGGGTCCGGATCTCCGGGGCAGAGCCACACCCGTCCGGCGAGGTGCTGGAACCGCATGCCGATGATGGCGACCTTACGCGCTGGCCCCGCCCTCGGCGGCGCTCGGGGAGCAATCCGGCGCTGGTCGCCTCGTCGGGGTGGCGTTGACCGGCCGGGACCGGTGTGGCAGCATTCGCGGCCTGACGGCAGTGAAGGAAGCCGGTGCGATTCCGGCGCGGTCCCGCCACTGTCACCGGGGAGTGATCCCCCCTCGTGAGTCACGGCCGTGCGTGCACGGTTGGAAGGCCGGGGGTGAGCGTCGATCCGGGAGCCAGGATACTTCGGCCGTCGGGATGTGACCCCAGGGCGTGGAAACCCGAGGAGGACCCGATGACGCACCGCGTCCACAGCGCCGGCGGCGATCGCCGTGACCGGCGCGCAACCATCAGCGCGCCCCCGCCGCATCGTGCCCGGCGCGCCACCCATCCCGGCATCGCCACGCCGACCGGCCACATCGGAGCATCGGTCGGCACACCCTCGCGCGCCGGTTGACCATTACGCCACGTCGACGGTGAACCGCCGGCCCCGGCCGGCTCGCCGCCTCCGCTGAGCCCCGTGCCAACCACCCCTCAGCCCGACCGTCACTACGGCGACCGGGCGTCACTCTCCGGAGTCATCCGTGCGTACCCTGTTGCTCTCCACCTCCGACACCGACCTGCTCGCCGCCCGCGCCAGCGGCGCCGACTACCGGCTGGCCAACCCGGCCCGCGTCGACGCCGAGTCCGTGCCCGCGCTGCTCGACGGCGTCGACGTCGCCGTCGTACGGCTGCTCGGCGGCCGGCCGGCGTGGCCGGACGGCCTGGCCGCGGTGCTCGCCTCCGGTGTGCCGACGGTCGTGCTGAGTGGCGAGCCGACGCCGGACGCGGAGCTGATGGCGGCCTCCACCCTGCCCGCCGGAGTGGTGACGCAGTCCCTGGCGTACCTGGTCGAGGGCGGCCCGGAGAACCTCGCCCAGCTGGCCCGGTTCCTCTCCGACACGATGCTGCTCACCGGCGAGGGTTTCGCGCCGCCCGCGCCCACCCCGGCGTACGGCGTCCACGGCGACCGGGCCACCGACCCGGGCCGGCCGACCGTCGGCATCGTCTTCTACCGGGCGCACGCGCTCGCCGGCAACACCGCCTTCGTGGACACGCTCGCCGACGCGGTGGAGGCGGCCGGCGCCAACGCGCTGCCCGTCTACTGCGGATCGCTGCGTGGCCTGACCGAGGGCGCCGGACCGTTGGCGCTGCTCGCCCGCTGCGACACGCTGCTCGTCACTGTGCTCGCGGCCGGCGGCGCGGTGGCCGCGGACGCCTCCGCCGGCGGCGACGAGGACGCCTGGGACGTCGGCGCGCTCGCCACGCTCGACGTACCGGTGGTGCAGGCGTTGCTGCTCACCAGCACCCGGGAGCAGTGGGCCGGCTCCGACGCCGGGCTGACCCCGCTGGACGCCGCCATGCAGGTGGCCGTCCCGGAGTTCGACGGCCGGATCATCACCGTGCCGTTCTCGTTCAAGCAGATCGACGCCGACGGCCTCTCCGTCTACGCCGCCGACCCGGAACGTGCCGCCCGGGTCGCCGGCATCGCGGTGCGGCAGGCCCGGCTGTGCCGGCTGCCGAACGCCGACAAGCGTCTCGCGATCGTGCTCAGCTCGTACCCGACGAAGCACTCCCGGGTCGGCAACGCCGTCGGCCTGGACACCCCCGCCTCAGCCGTGAAGCTGCTGGCGGCGCTGGCCGACGCCGGCTACGACCTGGGCGACGCGCCACCGCCGGACGACGGCGACGCCCTGATCCACGCCCTGATCGCCAACGGTGGCCACGACGTCGAGTGGCTCACCCCCGAGCAGCTCGCCGCCGCCGAGGCGCGGGTGCCCGGCGAGGTCTACCGACGCTGGTTCGACGAGGTGCCGACGCCGCTGCGCGAACGGATGCGTACGCACTGGGGCGAGCCGCCCGGCGAGCTGTACACCGACGGCGGTGACGTCGTCCTGGCCGGGCTGCGCTTCGGCAACGTGGTGCTCCTGATCCAGCCACCGCGCGGCTTCGGCGAGAACCCGATCGCCATCTACCACGACCCCGACCTGCCGCCCAGCCACCACTACCTGGCCGCGTACCGGTGGCTGGCCGCCCCGCCCACCGACGGTGGCTTCGGGGCCGACGCGGTGGTGCACCTCGGCAAGCACGGCACCCTCGAGTGGCTGCCCGGCAAGGGCCTCGGGCTGGCCGCAGACTGTGCCCCGGACGCCGTCCTCGGCGACCTGCCGCTGGTCTACCCGTTCATCGTCAACGACCCCGGGGAGGGTACGCAGGCCAAGCGCCGCGCGCACGCGGTGGTCGTGGACCACCTGGTACCGCCGATGGCGCGGGCCGAGACGTACGGCGACCTGGCGAAACTGGAGCAGCTGCTCGACGAGTACGCGACCGTGCAGGCTCTCGACCCGGCCAAGGTGCCGACCGTGCAGGCGCAGATCTGGCAGCTCGTGCGCGCCGCCGAGCTGCACCACGACCTGCACACCGAACAGATGCCCACGGCCGAGGACTTCGACGACTTCGTGCTCCACCTCGACGGGTACCTCTGCGAGGTCAAGGATGTGCAGATCCGCGACGGTCTGCACGTGCTCGCCGCCGTGCCGGCCGGCGACGTCCGGGTGAACCTGGTCCTCGCCGTGCTGCGGGCGCCGCAGGTGTGGGGCGGCAGTCGTGCCCTGCCCGGGCTGCGGCAGGCCCTGGCCGCAGGCTACGGGCTGGACGAGGCGGAGTTGCTCGCCGCGCCGGGCGAACGGCTGGACGTTCCCGCCGCGCTGACCGACACGGTGGCCGGGCCGGCCGTCACCGCCGCCGACGCGGTCGACCTCATCGAGGCCCTCGCCCGCCGGCTCGTCGCCGGCATGGAGACCCTCGGCTGGGACGCCGAGAAGGTCGACGCGACGGTCGCGGAGGTCACCGCGCGAGACCTGCCGGACGTGACCGCCCTGCTGCGCTTCGCCGCCACCGAGCTGGTGCCCCGGCTCGACCGGACCACCGACGAACTGGCGCACACCCTGGCCGCCCTGGCGGGCCGGTTCGTGCCGCCCGGGCCCTCCGGCTCGCCGACGCGTGGCCTGGTCAACGTGCTGCCCACCGGGCGCAACTTCTACTCCGTCGACCCGAAAGCCATCCCCAGCCGCAACGCCTGGGACGTCGGGGTGGCCCTCGCGGACTCGCTGCTGGCGCGGCACCTCGCCGACACCGGCGAGTACCCGCGTTCGGTCGGGCTCACCGTCTGGGGCACCAGCGCCATGCGTACCCAGGGCGACGACATCGCCGAGGTACTCGCGCTGATCGGCTGCCGCCCCACCTGGGACGACCGTTCCCGCCGGGTCACCGGGGTCGAGGTGGTGCCGCTGGCCGAACTGGGCCGCCCCCGGGTCGACGTCACCGTGCGGATCTCCGGGTTCTTCCGGGACGCCTTCCCGCACGTGGTCGCCCTGCTCGACGACGCGGTCCGGCAGGTCGCCGCCCTCGACGAGCCGCACGAGCACAACTTCGTCCGCGCCCACGTCGCCGCCGACGTGGCCGAGCACGGCGACGAGCGCCGGGCCACCGCCCGCATCTTCGGCTCCAAACCCGGGGCGTACGGGGCGGGCCTGCTGCCGTTGATCGACGCCCGGAACTGGCGCAGCGACGCCGACCTGGCCGAGGTGTACGCGGTCTGGGGCGGGTACGCGTACGGCCGGGGGCTGGACGGGCGGGAGGCGCGGGTCGACATGGAACGCTCCTTCGCCCGTATCGCGGTCGCGGTGAAGAACCAGGACACCCGCGAGCACGACATCGTCGACTCCGACGACTACTTCCAGTACCACGGCGGAATGGTGGCGATGGTGCGTCACCTCACCGGCGCCGCACCGGCCGCATACGTGGGCGACTCGGCGATGCCGCACGACGTGCGTACCCGGACGTTGGGCGAGGAGACCCGCCGGGTGTTCCGGGCCCGGGTGGTGAATCCGAGGTGGATCGCCGCGATGCGCCGGCACGGTTACAAGGGCGCGTTCGAGCTGGCCGCCACCGTGGACTACCTGTTCGGCTACGACGCGACCGCAGGTGTGGTCGACGACTGGATGTACGAGCAGCTCGCCGCCGCGTACGTCTTCGACCCGACCACCCGGGAGTTCCTCACCGAGTCGAACCCGTGGGCGCTGCGCGGCATCACCGAACGGTTGTTGGAGGCCGCCGACCGGGGACTCTGGGCCGAACCCGACCCGGCCACCCTGGAGCGGCTCCGGGAGACCTACCTGACCAGCGAGGGTGATCTGGAGGACCGGGCATGACCACGTTCCCGTTCAGCGCCGTGCTCGGCATGGACGACATGCGGCTGGCCCTGCTGCTCAACGCGGTCAGCCCGGCCATCGGCGGCGTGCTGGTACGCGGCGAGAAGGGCACCGCCAAGTCCACCGCGGTGCGGGCGCTGGCCGCACTGCTGCCCCCGGTCGACCAGGTGGCCGGCTGCCGGTTCCACTGCGACCCGGCCGCTCCCGACCCGGGCTGCCCGGACGGTCCGCACCCGACCGACGCCGTTGCCGAGCGACGACCGGCGCGGCTGGTGGAGCTGCCGGTCGGTGCCGCCGAGGACCGGGTGGTCGGGTCGCTGGACCTGGAGAAGGCACTCGCTGAGGGTGTGCGTGCCTTCGAGCCGGGACTGCTCGCCGCCGCGCACCGCGGGGTGCTCTACGTCGACGAGGTCAACCTGCTCCACGACCATCTGGTCGACCTGCTGCTCGACGCCGCCGCGATGGGGCGCAGCCACGTCGAGCGGGAAGGCGTCTCGGTCAGCCACGCCGCCCGGTTCCTGCTGGTCGGCACGATGAACCCGGAGGAAGGGGAGCTGCGTCCGCAGCTGCTCGACCGGTTCGGGCTCACCGTCGAGGTGGCCGCGAGCCGCGAACCGGCGATCCGGGCCGAGGTGGTCCGCCGCCGGCTCGCCGCCGACGCCGACCCGGCCGGCTTCGCCGCCCGCTGGGCCGACACGGACGCGGAGATCGCCGGCCGGGTGGCCGGGGCGCGTCGGCGGCTCGGCGCGGTACGCCTGCCGGACGCCGCGCTGCGGCAGATCGCCGAGGTCTGCGCCGCGTTCGACGTGGACGGCATGCGGGCCGACATCGTCACCGCGCGTACCGCGATCGCGCACGCCGCCTGGCACGGCCGCGACCAGGTCGGCGTCGAGGACGTGCGCGCGGCCGCCCGGCTGGCACTGCCGCATCGGCGGCGCCGCGACCCGTTCGACACGCCGGGGCTGGACGAGAAACGGCTCGACGAGGCCCTCGAACGCGCCGGCGACGACGATCCCGACGACGACCCGCCGGGCGGCCCGTCCGGCGGTGGCCCCGAGGGCGGACCGTCCGGCGGCGGACCCGGTGGCGGCTCGGGCGACGAGCGTCCGCCGGGCGACGCGAACGGGCCGACGGGCAGCGACGGACCGGCCGGCCGGGACGGGCACGACCCGGCCGGCGGGCAGACCGAGGCCCGTGCGGACGGCGGGAACGAGCCGCCCGCGCCGCAACGGGACGGGGACCCGAGCGTCGGGTCCGGCCCAGCGGACGGCGCGGGGCCCGGGGATCCCACCGGCACCGGCACCTCGGACGGCGACCCGCGCTCCGGCGGTCAGCCGGCGGCCGCACCGGTCGCGGGCCTGAAGGCCCGCCTGCTCACCGCGCCCGGCGTCGGCGACGGCGTGCCCGGCCGGCGTTCGCGCGCCCGCACCGGACGCGGTCGTACCACCGGCGCCCGGCTGCCGGCCGGTCGTCCGGGCGCGCTGCACCTGCCGGCGACCCTGCGTGCGGCGGCCCCGCACCAGGTCGGCCGGGGCCGCCGCACCGGGGCGCGGCGGCTGCACCCGGCCGACCTTGGCGAGGCGGTGCGCGAGGGGCGCGGGGGCAACCTGGTGCTGTTCGTGGGCGACGCCCG